>CAZJHX010000024.1:0-83290 GCA_964545715.1 uncultured Myxococcales bacterium | reverse complement strand
ACGACGGGGTCCCCGATATCGGGGACAATTGCCCAAACGCGGCCAACACGACCCAATTGGACACGGACGGGGACGGCGACGGCGATGCGTGCGATGCCGATGACGATGACGACGGCGTGCCCGATGATGAGGACGGGTGCCCCCTGACGGAAGATCCGGATCAGGCGGATCAGGACGGGGACTCGGTGGGTGATGCCTGTGATCCGGACGCGGACGGCGACGGCATCCTGGACGCCAGCGACAACTGCCAGGGCCTGGCCAACACCGGCCAGGGCGACGCCGACGACGACGGGGTAGGCGACGCGTGCGACGACGACGATGATGACGACGGCACGCCGGATGAAGACGACGTGTGCCCGCTGACGCCCGACGATGGCGCGGATCTGGATGGAGACGGACAAGGCGACGCGTGCGATCCGGATGCGGACGGGGACGGCATTCTGGACACCAGCGACAACTGCCCCGGCCTGTCGAACCCGGTTCAGGCGGACAACGACGAGGACGGCGACGGCGACGCGTGTGACGACGACGATGACGATGATGGGCACCCGGATGCCGCGGACAACTGCCCGCTGACCCCAAACGTGGATCAGAAGGACGCGGACGGGGACGACGTGGGCGACGCCTGCGACGGCGACGCGGACGGCGACGGCGTGTTGGACGCGGCCGACAACTGCCCGGCGGTGAAGAACCCCGGCCAGTCCGACAATGATGACGACGGCGATGGCGACGCCTGCGACGACGACGACGACAATGACGGCGTGCTGGACGGCGCAGACGTGTGCCCGCTGACGGCCGATCCCGACCAGGGTGATGTGGACGGCGACCTGGCCGGCGACGCCTGCGACAGCGACGCGGACGGGGACGGGGTGATCAACGAAGCGGACTGTGGGCCGCTGGACCCGCTGCGGTTCCCCGGCAATGACGAGGTCTGCGACGGCATCGACAACGACTGCGACGATGCCATCGACAACGGCCTGGGCTCATCGACGTGTGGACTGGGGCTGTGTCTGCACACCGTCGAGAACTGCGCCGGTGGACAACCGCAGGTCTGCGATCCGCTGGAGGGCGCTCAGGAGGAGGACTGCGATACACCCGAGGACGAGAGCTGCGACGGGGTGGTCAATGAGGGCTGCTTCCAGGTGAGCTGCTCGGCGCTGCTGGCCGTACAGCCGGGACTGCCGTCAGGGACCTACACGCTGGACGTGGACGGCCCGGGGCCAGAGACGCCGTTCGAGACCGAGTGCGACATGGAGACGGGCGGTGGAGGCTGGACGCTGGCGGCCCGGCTGAGCGACGCGGACGCCACGCGCTGGACGCGGCGCTTCAACAGCGAGATGCCGACCACGCTCTGGTTCAACGGCGCGACGTACGGCACGCTCGCGGGCAGCGGGGACTACAAGAACGCCGCGTTCGATGCGCTGGTGCTCAACGACATGCTGCTCACAGTGCACAGCGCCGCCACGAAGGCCGTCGTCTTCGGGGTGTGGGCCGACGGAATCGGCGACGGCGCGGGCCCCTTCGCAGAGCAGCCTGTGTGGACGCAGAGCACGTGCGTCAAGTACTCCCCGGCCCAGGCGACGAAGGCGGGCAGCTTTGGCATCCAACCGGGAGGCGGTCACGTCCACGGACTGATGTTCGGACCGCGAGACAGCGAGCCGTCCACGCCGACCTGTGTGCGCAAGCAGCCGGTCGCGGGAGTCGGAAACGACCTGAGCGCGTCCACGCCGGAGCTGGCGGTGGTGGCGATGGGCAGCGACGCCGCGGGGCCTGCCGGCAACCCCAATCCTCAGGGCTTCGGCAACTGGCACAACGAGGGCCGCCACGACTTCCGCGCGCTGATCCAGGGCACGAGCATCTACAACTACGGGCTGTTGGTCACGGGCAACGTCGGCCAGCTGTGGATCCGCTAACCACACTGTAAGGCGGTTACATCCCGCGCGAACCGTTCGATATACAGCGTATACGGCCTTATATCATCCGGACTGCTCGCAGAGCCCTGGAGGACGGGATGTCCCTTCGTCGAATTATCGTGCCCTTGTTCGTGCTTCTTGGCGTCGCCTGCAACGACGCCGGTACTCTGAACCCGGCGATGACGCAGTCTCCCGGCGCTGTGCCCGAGTGGACCGAACCCGGCGCCCCCGGGCACGGCGGCGACTGGGTCAAGCAGTCCGTCAAAGAGCAGCCGCCTCAATGCCTGGAGCATCACGACAGCCTGGCCCACGGCGGCGCCGCGACGGGCACCCTCCATGACAACGGCGGCCTGCCGCGGGCCCACGAGCCCTGCTTCGCCGACCAGGAGTGCGACGACGGCGACGCGTGCACGATCGACACCTGCTCGTACGCCGACCACACCTGCGTCCACCAGGCCGGCAACTGCTGCCAAAGCGCGCTGGAGTGTGATGACGGCAACGAGTGCACGCAGGACGTCTGCGCCGAGGCTGAAGGTGGTGGGCGCGCTTGTCACAGCGCGCCCATCGCAGGCTGCTGCATGGTTACGCTCTCCAACACGCTGAGCGCAGCGGCTGACGTCGCGGACTGGGGCCACGAGCCGACTAACCCCGGGGTGGGGTGGCAGATCGCTGCCACGCGCTACGTCTCGCCGCCCGCCAGCCTGTACCTGGGCGATCCCAAGACCGGGACCTACATCAACCACCACGGCGACAGCCCCGCTCAGCCGCCCAACACGGAGGCGTCCATCGCCGCGCCCGTGCTCCGGCTGGACCAGCACGCGGCCAGCGCCGTGCTCGACCTGCAGCTGTGGGTGGACGTGGAGAGCTGCGACGGACATCGCGCGTGGTTCGACATCTTCCGCATCGTGGTCGACACGCCTGAGGTCGACAGCGTCGTCATGTTCGACAAATGCGACGTCTCCGATTACCGCACCTGGGTGGCGGTCTCGCTGGACCTGACACCGTTCATCGGCGACCTGGTGGGCCTCCGCCTGGACTTCAACTCGATCGACGCCCGACTGAACGACGGCGAAGGCATCTACGTCGACGACCTGCAGATCATGACCTGCTATTGAGAGGCAAGTGGCAAGCGCCGCCACTGGTCAAGTTTGGCGCATCCTCAAGCTCGTGGTGATCCCGACCGATATGGGAGCCCATGAATTCTCGAAATACGCTTGTAGCCCCGATCGTCGCAATCGGCCTGTTCATGAACATTCAAGCCGCCGGGGCCCAGTGTCTGCCGGCCTTTACGGCGGACGAGACCAACTGCCCGACGGTCAGCTTCACGGACTTCTCGACAAGCACGTCCGGCGTCATCGTCGCCTGGAGTTGGGACTTCGGTGACGGCAACATCGCCAACACGCCGAATACCTTTACCGCCAACGGGACGTACCTGGTCTGTCTGACGATCACGACCAGCTCGTTCTGCAGCTCCAACTTCTGCAAGCCGATCACGATCGACTGCATCAACGCGGCCTCGGCGACAAAGGCGACACCGGCGAAAAGGGCGACGCCGGCGCGCCCGCCATCGTCCTGGTCACTGCCGAGCCGGCCGGTGACAACTGCCCGGCGGGCGGCCACAAGCTGACAAACGGCACCGACGCCGATGCCAGCGGCGACCTGGGCGACGGCGAGGTCACCAGCGAGGTGTACGTGTGCAACGGCGCCGATGGTCAGGACGGCCAGGATGGCGCAGACGGGGCAGACGGCACTTCCGCGCTCGTCACCGTTTCGGATGCGGCCGGCTGCCCGGCCGGCGGTCACGAGATCTCCGCAGGTCTCGATGACGACGCCGACGGCGCGCTGAGCGAGGACGAGGTCGACTTCACGGTTACGATCTGCAACGGGAAAGACGGCCTGGCCGGCGCCGACGGCGCCCCGGGCGCAGACGGCCCGGCAGGCGCGGACGGTCAGGCAGGCGCGGACGGTCAGGCGGGCGCAGACGGTCAGGCGGGCAGCGACGGCCAGCCGGGCGCAGAGGGTCAGGCGGGCGCAGACGGCGCCAACGGTCTCATGGTGACCTCCGCCGAGCCCGCCGGCGATAACTGCGCCACCGGCGGCCTCAAGGTGGAGTCGGGCATTGACCAGGACGGCGACAGCTCGCTGGCCGACGATGAAGTCCTGCAAGCCACCTATATCTGCAACGGCGATCAGGGCCTGGCCGGTCCGGCCGGCTCGTGCACCTCCGCCTCCAACGGCGACAGCGGCCACAGCAGCCTTGCGCTGGTGATGCTGCTCCTTGTGGCGCTGTTCTCGCGGCGCCGCCCGGCAACCCCAAGACGCTAGCGGCTATTCGTGCCCTGAGTGGGCCCGGCGTCAGGCGATTAGCGGGCAGCGACGCGTGGGACGGCGCGCACGTCATTACCGGACAGACGCTTGATCAGGCGCTCCGCGCGGTTGATCAAGCGCTCCATGCGCCGCTGCTCCCGGTAGGACACGACGCCGTCTCTGTTGACCGCCAGCTGCATCGCCGCCACGCGTGCGAGCTGACGCTGGGCTCGCGCCCTCTCCCAGTTACTCAAGAGGCCCTGGTGGTACGCGGTGCCGACCGCCCAATTCAGCGACCGCACGTCGTTTTCAAAGGGCTGTGGGGGCCCGTAGGAACCACATGCCGAGGCGGCGGCGGGAATCGAGAGCAGGATGGCGAAAACGAGGGCGATAGTGCGTTTCATGTGCGGTCTCCTTTGGACACTCATAAGTTCATAGAGGGTAAGGAGGGGCCCGAGCGTCTGATTCCTTTCGCCGTATCCGTATATTTCGCACTCTATAATTCTGCAAAACAGAACAATAACTACAGGAATGCGGAGAGTTGTATGTAGACCATGTGGCCAAGCTGACCGAACTCGCTGGCCTGCGCGCCCACGCCGTGGAAGGCGCCGACCCCAAGATCGACGTCGTCGCCGACCTGGTAACCCGCGCTCCAAGAGATGACAGCGCTGGTGTCTTCGGCGATCGAGAGCAGCGGGCTGAGCGTCAGGGTGACGAGCTCGTGGGGTTTGTACGTGGCATAGACGGCCGTGTACCACTCTTCTTGCAGGTAGATCTCGCCGCGGCTCAGCGCCTGGGGACGGCCGTTCAGCCCGCTGTAATGAAGCTCGGCGCCAATGAGAAAATCCGCGCCGTGGAACCAGTCGACGCCCACGGTGGCCCGCGGATGGTCGACGCCGTCGTCCCCGTAGCTGGCGAGGACCTCGCTGCGCAGCTTGACCGGCCCGACCTCAGCGCTGACGCCGGCCATGAGCGCGACCTGCTCCCAGGCCTTGGCGGCGCCCACCCAGACGTCTGCGGCCGGCAGGTAGAAGGTGGCTCGCACGCCGCCGCTCAGATCCTCGGCCGTCTCGTCCAGGCGGCCGCGGTCGGCGATGATGGCGTCCAGCTCGATTGTGTCTGTCAGGGCGGCGACCGCGCGCACAGCGTCTACGCCACGCTTCTGGCTGGTATCCAGGTCGAACGGGCTGAACGTGGTCCACAGATCGGCCGGCTTAAGGATCTGGCTGGTGCCCCAGGTCACCGCCTGGCGGCCGATGCTGACGTCGACCTCGCCCAGAAAGAGGCGGACCACGAAGCGATCCAGATCGTGCTCCAAACGGTGGCCGTCGACGACGCTGCCAACCAAAACAGAGCTTGTGTCCAGCGTGCGCGGCGGCGTGACCGAGACCCCGGCCCCCAGGCCCACGCCACCCGGGATCGGCGGGCTCGTCAGCGACCAGGCCAGGCGGCTGTGCACGTCGATCGTCACCACGTCCGCCGCCGAGAAGCGTAGCTCGGCGCGCGCGATGGTCGTCTGCAGGCTGAGGTCGAGCTCCAGGCCCTCCACGTCGGGTTGCGCCCAGGCCGTGAAGGAGCGCAGATAACCGGCAAAGCTCAGCTGTACCGTCTTGCCTTCTACGATCGGGATCCGCGCCGCAGCGGGCGTCGCCAGCACGCAGATCAGCGCGGCGCACAGCGGTCTCATGCCCGGTGCTCATCCGAGTCGATGCGGCCGTCCTTCAACGTGACCACGCGCTTGGCCCGCTCGACGACCTGGGGATCGTGACTGGCAAACAAGAAGGTGATGTCGCGCTGGTCGTTCAGCTCTTTCATCAGGTCCAGCAGCTCGCTGGAGGTCTCGCTGTCCAGGTTGGCCGTCGGCTCATCCGCCAACACCACCTGCGGGCGCGACGCGATGGCCCGAACCACCGCCACACGCTGCTGCTGACCACCGCTGAGCTCGTGCGGCTTTCTGTTCATCATGTCCGCCAGGCCCACCCGCTCCAGAAGCGGCTCGACCATGGCCTTGCGCTCTGCCGGCGTCTTGCCCTGCAACAGCAGCGTGTACTCGGCGTTCTCGTAGGCGGTCAACACCGGCAGCAGGTTGTAGGCCTGAAACACAAAGCCGATGTGATTGAGACGAAACTCCGCCGCCTGAGCGCGCCGCAGCGCCGTGACCTCCTGGTCGGCGATGCGCACGCTGCCGGCCGTGGGCTTGTCCAACACGCCGATCAGGTTCAACAGTGTGGACTTGCCGGAGCCGGACGGCCCGACCAGCGCCGTGAACTCCCCGGGCGCCACGTCGATGTCGACGCCGCGCAAGGCGTGCACCTCCACGGTGCCTTGCTTGTAAGTGCGCTTGAGACCCGTGCCGGTGATTACGCTACTCATAAGTCCTCATCGCCGTCGCCGGCTCCATGCGCGTGGCCCGCCAGGCCGGGTAGGACGCGCTCATCACGATCAGCAGAAACACCGCCGCGCAGGTGCCGAACCAGCGCACGGGGTCGATCACCGAGTAGATGATCATGTCCTCCATCACGACGCCGCCCATATCCAGCTCGGCGTTGGAGAACTGCGAAAAGTCGATGCCGACATCCGCCACCCACACATGGATCCCGTAAGCCGCGGCCAGCCCCAGCCCGATGGCGACGATGGCCAGCAGCACGCTCTCGATCACCACCAGCCGTGCGATGCGGGCCGGTGTCAGGCCCAGCGCGGACAGCAACCCCAGCTCACGCACCCGCTCCAGCACCGCCATCAAGAAGGTATTGGCGATGCCGAAGGCCACCACGATGAAGATGAAGATGCCCATGATGTACGAGAAGGACTTGTCGATCTCGACGAAGCTCAGCATCTCGGGCATGGCCTCGCTCCAGGTCAGCAACTCAAGCGCGGCCGCGTCCTTGCCCAGGGCCGCTGCGATGTCGTCGCGAACCGCCGCGCGCTGAGCGTCGTCGGTGATCACGATGCCCAGCTGGGTGACGGCGCCGGGCAGCTTCAGCTGGGTCTGCAGCGCAGCCAGCGTGGTCCATGCGGCCGCGTCGTCCATCATGTCGGAGCCGGTCTCGGCGATGCCGACCAGCCGAAACGCCATGCGCGTGATCTCGCCGTCCGGGTCGGACGCCGTCATGACCACTTTGTCGCCCAGCTCCAGCCTCAGGTCGTCGACGATGCCCTTGCCCAGCACGATGGGCGCCTTCTTGTCGCTGACCAGAAACGTGCCCTGCTTCACGAAACGCTCTTTGTCGTCCAGCCGCTTCTCGGCGGCCGGCACCAGGCCCACGAGCTCCACACCCGCGTTGCCCCGCGCAGACGACACCAGACCTGTCAGGATCACGCGCGGGATCACCGCCTCCACGCCGGTGACCGCCGCGATTCGCTGTCTCAGCGGCGCCGCGTCGCGAATGACCTTGTCCACGGAGCGCGAGCCCCAGTACCCGTCGGCGTGCACGAGCACGTTGCCGCCCGCCGCCTTGACGGCCGCCATCTCCATCTTCTCGTAGGTGGAGTCGGCCGTGCCGTATGAGAATAGCTGCAGCAGCAGGCTCAACGCGATGGCCGACCCGGTGATGGCCGTTCGGGTGCGGTTGCGCCACAGGTTTCGCCAGGCGAGCTTCAGCATCACGTCCTCCCGGAGATGGCGCGCGGCATGTCGAGCCGAGCCGAGCTGATCGCGGGCCACACGCCGCACAGCAAGCCCACAAACGTCACGACCCCCAGCGGAGTCAGCATGTCCGACGCGTTGACGTGAAAGTAGAACCGATCAAAAGCCACGCCCATGTAGTTGAGCTCGCCGGACTCGCCCGAGGCCATCGAGCGCATGTCCAGCCCGTGGATCTGGTGGTACCAGCTGGCCAGCCCGCCCAGGACCACGCCCAGGACGGCCCCCAGCAGGGTCAGCAGGACGGCCTCGGCGATCACCTGCCGCCCCAGGCGCCCCGGCGTGGTGCCGATGGCCAGCAACACGCCGAACTCCCGCCGTCGCTCGAGCGCCGTCATGCGCTGCGTATTCATGATGCCCAGCCCGGCGATCAAGAAGATGACGATGTAGAAGATCCACATCGACTGGGTGGACAACTGCACGATGGAGTAGAACTCCGGCATGATCTCGTACCAGGTACGGGCGACCAGCGTGTCGTCCGCCAGCACGGTGGTCGCCGCCGCCACAACGTCGGCCACGTCGACGCCTTGTTCGGTCGCGATCGCGATCTCGTGGGCCCGTCCCTCCAGCGCCGTCAGCCACTGAACGTCCGCCAGGTGCATCCACACCGCCATGCGATCCAGGTTGCTGTTGCCGGTGGCCGCGATGCCGCGGATCTTCAGCAGATCGTTGCCCAGCGAGCCGTCGGCGGCCTGCAGAAACACGACCAGCTCGTCGCCCACACCGACCTCCAGCTGCGCAGCGAGCGTCTTGCCCAACACGACCTCCCGGGCGGCAGGCGGCGCCGCGGGCGACTCGGAGAGCCACTCGCCGCTGTCAACGCGGGTGGCGGTGGCCGTGACCAGCGACTCCGCCGCGGCGTCTACCCCTACGATCCGCGCCACCGCCGAGTGCTTCTCGTGGCCGACCAATCCAAAGGCCTGCACGCGCGGCGCGGCACCGGCGACACCCTCCAGCTTTCGCAGTTGGGACAACCGATCCGGCGACACCTCAAACGCGGCGTACAAGCTGCGCTCCTCCACGTACTCCTTGGAGTTGATCTGCGCGTCACCCAGCTCCGCGTCGGTCACGCTGGCCACCATCTGGCCGACCATCGCCGTGCTGAAGTGGGAGAACCACACGATCATGGCCACGGCGACACTGATCCCACCGGCCGTCAGCGCGCTGCGCCACCGATTGCGGAGCAGGTTTCGGGCGGCGATACGCATGTTCATCGCGACTGCGCCGCCTTTCGCAGCCCGCGCGGCGTAAACAGACTGCGCTTGATCGGCGCCCCAAAGGTCATCTTGTCGTAGATGACCGTGGTGCTCTCCTGCGGCTTATCGGTCGGCACGACCTCCATCACGGCCGGCACTTTGCGCCCGCCGAAGTCGGTGACCTTGCTGAACCGCGTCGTCCGCACCACCTCGGCCCCGTCGTAGTAGCTGGCCAGCAGCGGAAACCACCCGACCTCGGTAAACGACATCGTCACTTTGGTGTAGACGACGGCCGCGTCCTTCTTGGGGATCATCGTCAGCAATACGACCCGCTTGCCCTCGTGCGTCCCCCAGGCGGCGGTCGACTGGTAGTCGTCCTCCCAGCTGCTCTCGCGCATCAGGTCGTCGTTGGTGAAGTGACTGCCCATCCAGCTCTCGGACAGCAGCGCAGACGGCACGCGCATCAGGCGGTCGGCGCGCGGCGCGTAGTTCCACAGCCCCTCCTTGGTGCGCAAGGTGGCGGTCCCGGACTCGCGCGCCGGCTTGCGAATAACCATCAGCGACAGGTCCTCGCCCAGCGACCAGGAGTCGACCTGCAGCGTCCGCGAAAACCGCTTGGTCTTGATCTTCATGGTGATCGACGCCCGCGCGGAGTCGGCGCGATACAGGTCGTCCAGCTGCGCGGTGATCTGCTTCACCGTGGGCAGCGGCGGCGGCTCGGCGGGCAGCGCGGACACCAGAAGACAGGTCAGGGTCAGTGCGATCATCAGGCGATCTCCTCGACGAGGTTGGGTAGAAACATCCGCTTCATCAGCCCAAACTGCAGGGCCATCAGGTGCTCACGCTCGCTTTCGGGGGTGGATTCCCAGCGGTCCAGCGCCCACTTGTCCATGATGGTGTTTACGGCCATCCACAGCTGCACGAGCATGTCGGCGGGCAGGTCGTCGCGCACCACGCCCAGCGCCTGTCCGCGCTCGATCTGGGCGGTGAAGTTGCCCAGATGCTCGCTGACATAGACGCCGATCGTGCCCTCGAACCACTGGTCTTGCGGAATGTCGTAAAACGCCTTTCCCAGCCCGACATACTCGGGAAACTCGATGGCGACATGCATCGCTCGGCGGATCAGCGCGTTGAAGGTGGGCCAGTAGCTGTCCGCGGTGAGGTGCTCCAGATCCAGGTCGCCTTTAGCGCGCGCATCGAAGGTGCGGCACACGCTGACGAAGAGGTCCGCTTTGTCCTCAAAGTAGTAGTACATAGCGCCCTTTGAGATGCCGGCGGCGACGATGATCCGGTTCAGAGAGGCGCCGTTGTAGCCACGACCGGCAAACTCGCGCGCGGCCTCGTCCAGAATGCGGGCCTGCTTCTGGGGATCCAGCTTCTCGAATCGCTGCAGTGGCGCCACACGGACCTCCTAGACCGCACGGTTAGACCACCCGGTCTAAGCTGTCAAGGCGGCGCCGGTCGATCTAGTATCGGGCATGATGAGAATCACACTCTGTGCCGCGATCTGCGCGACCGCATTTTCCTGCGCCGAGAGCCCTGCGGACGGCACCCCGTTCGACGTGACCGTGACACCCGACGTCACCCAGGCAGCAGACGTGCCTCCCGCGCCGGCCGATGTCGCAGCGGGCGTGGACACCCCAGCGCCCGAGGACGTGCCCGTGCCCGACGAGCTGCCGCCGCCCGCCGATGTGCCGCCCGCCGACGCGGGACAGCCCGACACCCCGGACCCGCCACCCGAGACCTGCGACGTGGCCGACCCGCTCAAGCCGTTTGGCGTGCTCATCACGCCGGAGACCGCCGCCTCGGGCGTAGGAGTTGTCACCGACATCGGCCCGTACTGCTGCGACGCGGACTGGGATTTTCAGCTGGCCATCGACCTGTCAGACGGCACGACGCTCACCGCTGTGGGCAAGCTGCCGGGCGCCCCGATACCGCCGCTGGCGCTGGGCGAGACCGTGACCGTGCACCACCAGGTGGACATGCCCTGGTGGGTGGAGCACAACCTCGTGATCCTTGGACCCGCCGGCGAGCTGCGCTTCTGGTACCACTCGGGCACCGAGAACCTGGGGCCACCCGACGGCTGCCCGGAGTGCCCTGCCCTGTCGCTGGCGCAGACAACCTGCGAGCCCGTCGAAGTGGACTGCGGCACGCGCCTGCACCCACCTGTCGACGTGACCCTGGGCGCCGCCACCGCCTCGCTGCGCCAGGGCCAACAAGGTCCGCTGGGCGACGACGTGGCGCTGGGCATCGCGCGCGCCCACCACTGGGTCGATATCCAGTGCACAGACATCCCCAGCAAGTGGATCGACGCGTGGGCCGTGAGCACGCTGCCCATTCACGAGCCGGAGTGCGACACCGACAAGATCGCGCTGACGCAGGCCAATCCACAGAAGTACGAGCTTTATGAGCTGTGCCTGCCCAAGGACGCCGATCCGGCGGCGGTCAAAGCCATCGACGAAAAGCTGGCGTGCGGGGTGGCGGGGGTGTTTGCCAAGTGCGACTCCGACACCCAGATGGGCTGCAACACGGCGCTGAAGTACGAGCCCGGCACCAAGACCCTGAGCGCCGAGATGTGGGCTCAGCTGTGCGCGCTATCGCTGCTGTCAGACGTGTCCAACATCGCCGGCGGGCATTACCTCTAGCCAGTCGAACCAGGCGGGGTGCTCGTGCTGGTACCAGGTCAGGACGTCGCGCACGATCGCCTTGTTGGCGGCGCTCAACACCGAGTCGTCGATGCGGTCCACGTACACGCGAATCGTCTCGCCCTCGTACTCCAGCGCGGTGGACATCATGGTCTGCAGCTCGTTGCGAATGCGGCCGGAGTCCGAGACCTTCACGGCCCGGTTCTGCCAGTCGCTGCCCTCCATCGCGCGCACCAGCAGCGGACTGAAGATGAGGCGCGCCTCGTCCAGCCCCTTCATGAGACGAAAGACAAACGTGAGCCGGATGCTGGACTTCAGCGTGGCCAGTCGACTCGTCACCCGGTAAACATCGTCCGACAGCTTGGTCACCGCCTCGGTGCCCGTGTACGGATCGGTGCACATGTAGCCGGACGTGGCCAGCACACGCCAGCCTTTGTCCGGGAAGAAGTCATCGGCGCGCAGCACGCGCTTGCCGACGGGGATATGGGACGACTTCGCCTCGTGGATGCCCTGGCGATAGCGCTGCACGTCACCGTCGGTCGCCGGCCGTCCCAGCACCTTGCCCAGCTTCACCGCAAAGTCCGGGTCGTCGGACTGCAGCCGCATGCCCTCCCACTCATCACGCAGGGGCATGGCGAACGTCGGCGAGCACAGCGCCAGCGACACGTCGACCTCCAGCGCCTCGGACAAGCTGGCCGCCTGCACCGCCTCGGCGGAGGCTGCGTAGCCGTCCGCGAGAAAGAGGTGGGTCGCGCCCTGCTCGTCGGTCCAGGAGTTGACCATGTAGGTCGGCGCATAGGTGCCCGCGTCGTTGAAGGTCGGCACGCCGGTCGGGCCGACCCAGCCGTCCTCGACGAGATGCACGCCCAGGGCCGCCCACTCCTCCCACAGGTACCTGAGCCGTGGCTCGCGTGAGGCGCCGCCCAGCGTCCAGACGTGCACGTTGCCCGCCTCGATGCCCGGATACGCCAGCGAGATCGCCTGCATCACCTTGGCGCGCGGCGTGGCGACATCCAACAGGATCGAGTGCGCCTCGGCCGCCTGGGAGACCACTTTGGGCACAGTCAACGTGGCGATGTAGCTCTCGTAAGGCTTGGTGATCGCCAGCGGCTGGTCGAAGAGGTGCAGCACGGACATCGGCCCGGTCTCTTTGCCTTTGGCGAACCGGGTGGTGTTCTCCAGGGTGTCGATGGCCGAGCCCCAGATGGTGATGCCCTTGGACTTGATCGCCGAGTAGAAGTTGTCCCACGTGCGCGTCGGCTCGTTGAGCAGGCGGCGGACCTGATGATCGACAAACTTGGCGACCTCGGGCCGGGCATATACGCGACCGAACCCCAGCAGCGGGTTGGCGCCCATCAGCGGGGTCTCGCCGGCTTTGGGCATGAGGCCTTCGCCCAGGCAAACCATCAGCGCGTGGTTCTCCGGCAGCGAGCGGGTCGTGTACCACAGGGCCTCGCTAAGCGTGTACGCCGCCACCGCGTCCGCCGACTTCTTGACCCGGTTGCGCGCCTCTATGTCGTCGCCAACCGCCTCGCCAAAGCCGCCGAAGAGCTTGGTGCCCAGCGCCGTCACGGCCGACGAGACCGCCAGACACCGCCGAATACCGCGCGGAGCAAACGTGTAGCCAGGCACTTTGACGCCCTTTTGCCACTCGACCTCCACGTCTTCGAGCCACAGGTGAAAGCGCCCCAGCACCGGACGCGCATCAAACGCCCACTGAGCGATCAGGTTCTTTTTGGTCTCCACGGCCGGCCCTCCGCACGGTGCGTGCACGACCAGTAATTCAGTCTGCCCCGGCTCGCAAGCCCCAAAGCAGCGGCAACCAGAGGAAGAGCAGGTGCCAGGGTGCGCCGGGGCCTGGAGAAGCGACACACCCGCCATCGACCGCACGCGGCGCCGTTGTGGCGTTCGAGACGTCCACCGGCGGCATCCCCGGCTCGGTCAAGATCACCGGCCCCACGTCCGCAAACGGCTCCGGCGACTCGACGGGCGCGATATCCGGGGGTTCATCCGGTGGAGGCCCGTCGTCAGGAGGCGGCTGCCAGGCGTCCTCCATGGGCGAGTCCTCGTCCACAACGGGCGGCGGGTCGTCAGCCGGGGGTGGCGGCGGCTGCTCCGGCGGCTCCGCAATCACCACCAGCGCGTGTGGGATCGCGCGCGTGCTGGAGACCTTGCTGTCCCCCGCCACGATCAGCTGAGAGCTGCCGCCCCCGTCCAGCATCACCATGGCCGTCGCACCAAAGCCGGTCAGCACCTCCGCCGCGCCCGGCTGGGTCGAAAATGAGCTGGAGAACAGCAGCAGCCGATCGGGCCCATCGCCCCCATCGGCAAATCCGGCGAACGTACGCCCCACGTAGTTTCCGGGCCCCTTGTTGGCCGCCACATCCAGACCGCCCACCTGCTCCGGCGGCGAGCCCTCGGCGTGCAGGGCGTCCGCAGACAGCGCCGTGACGTCTGCCGTGGCCGTCGGTCCGTCCCACCTCAGCAGCAACAGCTCTCCGGGAAACTCGTTGGTCACCCCATAGCCGTCCGAGACCACCTCACCGCCGCTCTTTACGGAGAACGCCAGCGGCGTCGGGTTGGACGCGGTGCTGAAGAACTGCCCGTTCACGACCGCAAACGCCGCGGAGTCAGCGGCTTTGGCCATGTCCCAAAGCTGCGCGAGGCTGTGTCTCTCAAACGTGGGGTTGGGCCCTCCAAGCGGTCCCTGACCCGCGCCCGCGTCCGCCACGGCCCCCGTCAGCTGCTCGACACGGGCCGCCGAGAGGTCGACCGTCACGACAAAGTCGGGCTGTCCCCCTGGGTAATCCTTGCGGTACAGGACGCAGCCGGCGGCGCTGGTCACCTCGGTGAAGCCCTCGGGCACCTGCGCCCACAGCGGCGTCCACACCAACGACGCAAGGGCCGCGATAACGGCCGACAGCCAGCGGCACCCAAAATGCACCATGCACCGATTCTAGCCCTATTTGTGCTTTCTGGCGTTCTTGTGGCCCTGGTAGAACTTGAGGAACTGGTAGATCTTGGAGCCCAGGGCGTCGGTGATCCCGCTGTCCTTCTTGTTCTGCATGCGCTCCACGTACATCTTCCATGCGAGCGTCGTCTTATCGGTGTTGATAGCGCGCGCCAGCGTGTGGCACTTGCCGCACTTCATGGCAAACACCCGATAATTGGACCGCACCTCCGGCGAAAACTTGGAGACATCCACCGTCGCCGGGCCCTTGTCCGCTTTATAAGAACGCTGTCGCTTCTCTTGCGCGCTCGCCTGGGAGCCGGCCGTCACCATCAGCAGCGCCGCCAGAACAGTCGCCGCAAGCATCAAACGCTGAATCATCGTCATCCTCCTTGTTGCCACTCTCTTAACAGGTAGCATGGGGACGCAGCCCTACGCTTAGACCGAAATCAATCCTCCGGCCGATCCGATCTGGCAGCCCGCCACAACCGCCGTTTCCACCGTGATACCGTCCGCCCCATGGAGCCCTTCAAGAACGCCTTCAACGTTGAGCGCATTCAGGGCGCCGCCGCTCATTTTCAGCGCGTGTGGCCCGACTTTGACGCCGCCGGCTTCATCCACGCCGCGTCCGATGGACTGGACGCGCTGGAGCTGAAGGCCCGGGCGGCCCGGATCGCGACGACGTTGGGCGATCGGCTGCCTGAAGACTGGCCAATGGCAGCGGAGATCCTCGTCGCAGCGCTCGGCCCGCCGGGAGATCCGGATGCCGTCACCTCCAGCAACACAACCGATGCCGGCATCGGCGGGTGGATGGTCTGGCCCATGGCCGACGTCGTCGCCAACCGCGGGCTCGGCGACCTGGAGACCTCACTGGATGCGCTGCACGCCCTCACCCAGCGCTGGAGCGGCGAGTTTGCCATCCGCCCGTTTCTGGTCCAGCACACCGACGCCACCCTGGCGCGGCTTCACACCTGGACGACCGACTCGAGCCCACACGTGCGCCGTCTGGTCTCCGAAGGGACCCGTCCGCGGCTGCCCTGGGGCCTGCGCCTGACGGACTTCGTGGCCGATCCCAGCCCGACCCTGCCGCTGCTGGAGGCGCTCAAGGACGACCCGTCAGAGTACGTTCGCCGCTCGGTCGCCAATCACCTGGGCGACATCGCCAAGGACCACGCCGACCTGGCTGTGGCGACCGGCGCACGCTGGCTGGAGCACGACTCGGCGCGCCGCAAAAAGTTGGTGAAGCACGGCCTGCGCTGGCTCATCAAAAAGGGCCACGCAGGCGCTCTGGCCGCGTTTGGCTACGGTCCCGCCGACGTGGAGGCAACGCTGACGGGAACGCCGAGCGCCGTGCAGCTACCCGGCAAGATCGCGCTGGAGGTCACCATCGTGTCGCGGTCCAACCAGCCCCAGGCGCTGCTGGTCGACTATGTGGTCCATCACGTCCGCGCCGACGGAGGCCGCACAGGAAAAACGTTCAAGTGGACGACGCGCTCCCTGCCAGCGGGCGAGGAGCTGCAGCTGAAGAAGAGCCACGCCATCCGCCCGATCTCCACGCGTCGCTACTACCCGGGCCAGCACCGCGTTGAGCTGCAGATCAACGGACGCGTCAGCGCGGGCTGGGACTTCGACCTCTGCGTCTAAGGGCGCGCCAGCTTAGTCCCAGCGGCTCGTCACGAGCATCTTCCAGCCCTTCAAGTAGCCGCCGCCGCCGTGCTTGGTGTCGGCCACCTTCAGCGTCCACTTGCCGTTGACGGCGTCGTCGCGCGAGATGCCGTTGGTCACGTAGCTCTTGGACAGCCCGTCGCCCACCTCGTTGCTGTTTTTCCACAGCACCGCGGTATCGCCGTTGGGGTCGGTCAGCGTGACCAGCAAATCCGTGTTCTTGGAGTGGTCGATCTGCACCGTCACGACGATGTCGACCGGCACGGACGCCAGGCCGTACACGACCACGGACGAGGAGGTGGACGGGCACTTATCGCCGCAGTCCCACGGGACCTCGGAGTCCGGGATCTCCTTGACGCTGTCGTTGATGTACGTGCCGGCAAACCACTGGGCGCCGCAGTCTCCCTCGCCCCACAGCGTCGAGCCGATGCACAGCAGCCCATCCTGACAGGGCGAGTACTGGCCGCAATAGTCACCCTCGCCCGGCAGCGGCTTCGTGTTCACGCACTTGCCCTTGTCGCCCGAGCCGTCCGCGGGGATGCCCAGACACTTCAGCCCGCTCTGGCAATCGGATTTGGCTTTGCAATCCGAACCCTGAGGCAGCCCGACCGGCTCGGGCTCGACGGGCTCCGGCTCCACCGGATCCACGGGCTCCACCGGCTGGGCGAAGTCACGAATGCGGGTCAGCGCGGTCTTGCCGACGTAATAGACATCGGCGAGCGCCGACAGGGACGCGATAGGGCGCGCCTTGACGATGGCCGCGGCCGCGCGCTTGTCCAGGGCAACATCCACGTCCAGCGTCTTGAAGGACGCGCTGTTCACCAGCGCCAGAGCCTTTTGCGCCTGCGACAGCGTGAACGGCACCTTCTCAAACGTGCCCATCACATCGTCCGCCTGCGGGATGAAGCCGTTTAGGGTGGCGTAGTCCAGCAGCCGCCCAAGCGCCGACGGGCCGACCCACTTGACGGCGTCAGCCTCGGCGATGGTGTCGAACGGGTTGTCGTCCGCGGTCCCGAATTCCCCATCGGGGCCGTTGCGGTGGGCGATCAGGTTCTTGGCGGCGCGCTTGTCCAGGTGCGCGTCGATGTCCAGCACGGTGAAGGTCGTCGAGGCGTCGTTCAGCAGGCTCAAGACGCCCTGGCCGTCCGGCGTATCGTCGGTCAGCGGGCCCATCAGGCCGGCGACCAGATCGTTGTCGGCCTCGGGCGCGGCGCAGGCAGCCAGAAAGAGGACAAATACAGTGCAGATGAGCTTTGACATGACGGGGCGGTCTACCAGATCGGGGCATCTCTGGCACGAGGAATCAGCCGGCCCGGTGCCCTGATATAGTGCCGAACCATGACGGAGCTGGGGTCAAACGACGACTGGAAGGTGGTGCTCACCGATTTGGGAGGCGCCGTCAGAAACGCTCAGCTGCAGAACTGGGAGTTGAGCGTGGTCAACCGGGCGACGGGTGAGCGGCAGCTGCTCGCAACCGAGCACAACCCGAGCGACGCCCTGGCGTGGTGGTATCCGTCACGGCCCGCGCTGGTCGATGACCACGCTGTCGTGTGCCGAACCGCTTCGCACTCGTTCGACTGGGTGCAGAGCGGCAGCACGCGCATTCTCATCTTTGCGCGGCCCGGCGGCGAGCGCCCCGACTGCCACGTGATGGGGCGCCCGATCGCGATGAATCCGACCCATTTGGTGGCCCACAAGCGCCTGGGTGAAAAGAAGGTGGTCGTCGTCGAGCGCGCGACCTGGCGGGTCGTGGCGGAGATCCGCGAGCCGTGGTACTCGCCCAAAATCACGCTGCTGCCGGACAGCATCGAGATCGTCGCCGGGCCGACAAGTCGCGCCTTTTCGTTGGACGGAACACAGCTATGGACAAGGGGATCATGAGCCACACCGCACTTCCGGACGGCCGCCGCGTCGTCGTCACCGAGTTCGGCGACGACCCCATGCAGGCGCTCGAGAACCACCTGGAGATCGTCCCGCAGCCGGCGCCGGATCCCGCAACGCTGGCGGCCACCGACGTGATCATAGCGATCAAGAGCGTGGCGGTGGGTTGGGTCGATCTGCTCATGACCAGCGGCCAGTATCAGCACATGCCTGCGCCGCCCTACTGCCCCGGACTGGAGTATGCGGGCGAGGTCGTCTGGACCGGCGCGGACGTCACGCGCGTCGCGGTTGGAGACGCGGTCATCGCCGACGGGTTTCTCACGGGTCCGCGATCGTACGGCGACCACCAGGGCTGGGGCGGGTTTGCCACGTACGCGGTCGCTCCCGAGGCCGCCGCGATGCCCATGCCGGGCTCGCTGTCCTACGATCAGGGCGCCAATCTGCTGGGCAACTTCGAGACGGCCTACCACTGCCTGGTGGCGCGAGGAGAGCTGCAGGCCGGCGAGACGGTGCTCATCCACGGCGCCTCCGGCTCCACGGGCCTGGCGGCGGTGAAGCTGGCCAAGGTGCTGGGCGCCACCGTCATCGCGACGGGCCGCTCGCCCGAGAAGCTGGCGGTCGTGGCCGAGCAGGGCGCGGACCATGTCATCTCGACGGCGACCTCGGGCGACGAGCCGCTCCGCTTTCGCGATCAGGTCAAGGCGCTGACCGGCGGTCGCGGGGCCGACGTGGTCTACGACGGCGTGGGCGGCGCCATCTCCCTGGAGACACTGCGGTGCCTGCGCTTTGGCGCGCGTTATCTGATCGTCGGGTGGGCCGCCACGCCCTTTGTCGCCCGTGGCCGCGGCAAGCGCGGCGCCCCCAACGCCAATGTGCTGCCCACAAATCTGATCATGATGAAGGGCCTGGACGTGCTGGGCTGCCCCACGATCATCTCGACCAAATTCAACCCGGCACTGCGCCCCGAGCGCCTGCGGCGGATCGTAGAGTGGGTCGAAGAGGGACGTCTGACTCCGCATGTGGGTCCGGCCTACGCGTTGGAGGACGTCAAAGAGGCCATGCGCGCCAAGTGGTCCAGCCGCTTTCCCGGAGGCTGCGTCCTTCACCCCTGAGCCCGCGTTGCCCAGCCCCGGGGGATCAACTACGGTGACCGCTCAGGAGGAAAGTCATGCGAACGCTTGTGGGCCTCATCGTGCTGGGATGTCTCCTTGTGTCCTCGACCGTGGCGACGGCCGCCGCGCCGTCCCTGCTGGAGCTGCAGGGCGTGCTGCGCAGCCAATCGGGGCAGCCGGCGCCCGACGGTGAGTACGGCGTGACGATCCGGCTGTTCGACCAGCAGACCGAGGGCGTGCTGCTGCACGAGGAGTCGTTTGGCGCCGCCAACGCGGTCGCCGTGAAGTTCGGCGTCTTTCGGGCGACGCTGGGCTCGACCGGCGCGCTCTCGCCGGCGACTTTCGTCGACCAGGACGCGGTCTGGGTCGAGGTGCAGGTCGGCACCGAGCCTCCATTTGGGCGCACGCGCCTGGCCAGCGTGCCGTATGCCCTCACAGCCTGGTCCGCAACCACGCTCGCGTGCAGCGGGTGCGTGACGGCGGCCCACCTGGCGTTCGACCCGATCGACAGCGCCGATCTGGCCGGCTTCGCCGACGTTACCCAGACCAACACCTTTGAAAAGCACCAGCAGTTCGACGGCGGCATCGGGGTCAAAGGCCAGATCCAGGGGCTGACCGCGGAGCACGCGGCCACCGGGGCCCTGACCTGCGGCGCGGCTGCCAAGGGGCGCATCTACTACGACCTGGACCTGAACAAGCTGCGCGTCTGCGACGGCACGAAATGGCGCACCCTCAACGCGTGCGAGGGCAGCTGTCCGGATGCCGCGACCATCGCCTGCGCGCAGACCTTCGAGGATGACTGCGGCGCGGCCTGTGCGGGCACGGGGACGCTGTGCGGCGCCGGCCAGATCTGCGGCGACACGGGCTGCGTCGGGTACGGCACGCCCGAGTCCCCCGGCACCTCCTGCAAAGACATCCTGGCGGTGCTCGGCGACAGCGCCTCCAAGACCTACACCATCGACCCGGACGGCGCCGGCCCGGTCGTGCCCTTCACGGCGTTTTGCGACATGACGACCGACGGCGGGGGCTGGACTCTGGCCGCCAAGGTCCATCGCCAGCACGGCCTGGTCGACGAGCCCAACAACTGGTTCCAGGTGCTGGGCGACGAGCCCGCGCTGCTCGACGACACCTCCTACGAAGACCGCACGCCCGGCCAGGCCTCCCACGGCATCGCTCGGCTCACCCCGCTGGGCGCCGGCGCCACCGTGGCGCGCTTCATCTTTGTCGCGGAGAACAACGCCAACCAGACCGTCAGCTTCTTCAAAGCGATCGATGGCGGCTTCACCAACTGGACCACGGCCTCCGCCCATCCCACCACAGCGGTCTGCACGGACCCGGCGCTGACCGCAAACTGCGAGGACGGCGACATGCGCGGCGGCTCGGGTGAGGTCACCAGCTTCGACGGCATGATCATGTCAAAAGTGGGCTACGACGGCGGCACCTGGCACATGCGCCTCAACGACGACGCGGCCGGGTCCGCCTACGCCGGCGCCTGCAGCTCGACCGGCAACAACGCCGCCAACGCGTGGGAGGACAGCACATCCCAGCACTGGGGCAACGGCTTCTCGATCTGGGTGCGCTAACTGGACGCTGACTAGAAGAGATTGCGCAGCCGTCGCGCCACCATCAGACGAAAGCGGCCCGCGACCGTGGCTCGCTCGGAGGCCAGCCAGTCATCTGAGAGACGCCGGGTCAGGCGTTGACTGATCTTCGTATCGCGCCGAAAGTCGGCCGCCAGCTGCGCGATCACGATCGGGTCGTCGGTCCACGCGATCGACTCCGAGCTCATGTTCTGGCCGCGTACGTCCAGGTTGTCGCTGCCAAGATACGCCAGCTGCGTCGGGCGCCCGGCGTCGAACACGCCGCCCTTGCGGTGCAGCGTCGCTTTGCCCGGCCACAGCTCGATCTTGACACCGGCCCGAACCAGCGCCGGCAGGTCCTTTCTCAGCGGGTGGACCACGCTCAAGAGCATGGCTGAGAAGATGGCGGTCGTCTCATCGTTGGAGGCCACGCTGTTGGTCATCACGCTGACCTTCACGCCGCGCTTTGCCGCCCGGATCAGTGCGTCCGCAAAGCGCGCCTCGGGCACAAAATACGGCGCGTACAGGCGAATGGTGTGCTTGGCGCTGTCGATGGCCTGCAGATAGGTGTCCATCAGCGGCCGGGCCTTCGTGCTGGCGGGGCGCCCATACGCGGCGTAGACGCGGCTGTTGCCGAAGCGCTTGGCCGTGGGCACGTGACAGCGCTCCATGCGATGGTTGCCGTAGCTGCGCTCCACCCGCTTCTGCTCGGCGGCCGAGATCTCGCGCGCCTGTGCCTGGGAGCCCAGGTCCAGGCCCAGGTCCTCGCCCACCCCGATGCGCCAGGAGTCCTGCAGCTGGTTGTGGTACCAGCACGCGATGGGGCCGTAGATGAGCACGTCCAGGTCGTACCAGATCGCCGACCACGGGCTGGACGTGTGGTAGTAGTCGCCCACGTTGCTGCCCCCGGTCAGCAGGCGCTGCCCGTCCGCCACAAACAGCTTCTCGTGTCGCACCTGCAGCGCGTGCTCGATGCCGCGGTTGCGCGGCTTGTAGAACAGCACCTTGGCACCGCATTTGCGCAGCAGCTCGGCGCCCTTGGGCAGCGGCGGCAGGCCGGTCAGATCGCTCAGCGGAGTCAGCCGCCCCTTGCCAGTCAGCAGCTCCTTGGAGGCGAAGTTCTCCAGCATGATCTTCACTTCCAGCTTGCCGCCGGTGTCGCGGATGCGCTTGCACACGCGGCGGATCAGCGCCAGGCCCACGTTGTCGTTGTGCCAGGAGAAGGCGCTGACGTAGAGCGAGCGCTGTGCGCTGTCGACCAGCGCAAATCGCGCGTCGGTGACCGCCATCCCGTGGCGCAGCAGCTCCAGCTTGTGGCCGGGGAGCGCGCCGGAGGAGTCCGGGCTGCCGCTCGGCTTTGAAAACCACGCCGCCTCGCTGGTCATGGGGCGCGGCGTGCCTTCGGGGGGGAACAGCCAGTCCACCTGGCGCAGCAGCCACTTAGCCCGCCGGCGCTCGGCCAGCTGCTCGGGCAGGCGCCCCTCCAGCGTGTCCGCCGGCCGCTTCAGCACATAGTCCAGCTGATGCTCAAAGGCAGCGCGGTCGCCGATTCGGGACAGCACGAGCTCAGCAAGAATCGTCCGATTGCCAAAGAAGTCCGGTGAGCCGGCGATCGCCTCCTCCAGCAGCCGCCGGGCCGTCTCCAGGCGCCCTACGGGAAACGGCGCGCGCGACCAATAGGCGCCCATGAACCGCTTGGCAGCGCCGTAATACAGGTCCGGGGCCAGCTTCATCAGCCGCCGCCCAATGGCCTTCAGCATCTTGTCGTGCTGAAGGATCGTGACCACGTTTTCGCTCAGGCCCAGGCGCCCCAGCGCCGCCAGCCAGGTGTACACCGCCGGCGCGTCCTCCTTGCGCAGGGTGTCCGCGATCTCGCTGGGCTTGGCGCGCCGGCACAGCGCATCGCGAAACGCCCGGTTCTGTACCGCCACCGCGTCCTCGCCCGCGCGGGTGGCCGCCTGGAAGGCCGCGTGCATCTCCCCGTATTTGCTCTGGTAGCGCAGCGTGCCGTCACCCAGCAGATACCACGCCTCCGACAGGCGGATATGCAGCTCTGCGCGATGCGGCGCCAGCTCCGTCGCCTCGATCAGCGCCGCAATGGCCTGCCTTAGCGCACCCTCGTCCGCCCGCAGCGCCCACTGCCGCTGAACGCGCGCCAGCACCTCTTGCAGCTCAGGCCCCGCCTCCACCGCGGCGACCGGCTCCCGAAAACAGGTACGCGGCGCCGACACACAGCCCGCCATCAGGCTGAACACCAGGCACACGACCGCAGTCTTTCCCACCCTGAATGTCTCCATGCGGCGAGCATACTACGGCGGGGATGTAGCGCGGCAACCGCACACTGTAGCGATACATGTCCGGGGGGCGCGTCAAAACGTGCCAAAAGCGCGCGTGCGTCCTGGTGAGCGCCTGGCACGGCCCCTGCTTTGTAAGGCGCCGCGACCATCGGACCCGAGGACGACATCATGCGCTGTATCACCGTTTTGTTCTGCTTCACCGCGCTGGCCTGCGCAGCGGAGGCCCCCGAGCCGGCCGCCGAGTACGACGTGCGAAACGACCCGGGCTACGGCGACGAGCTGAGCGTCGGGTCCATCGACGAGCTGAAGTTCGACGGAGACTGGACCCATGCGACGGCGTGCAAGCCCCTGCCCGACCTCCCGCCGCTGACGGAGCCCGAGATCACGATCAGCGTCGACGGACTGACGCTGCACCTGGTCGATCGCGCCGGCGACTATGACAAGGTCTTCCCTGTGGGCGTCGGCACGATCCGGCCCAACGGCTTGAGCCGCACGCCGCTGTCCGAAGACCGCCCGGGCGGCGTCTTCGAAACACGTACAGACCTGCCGGCGGGCGTGGACAACTACAACCCGGACCGCGCCGTCTGGGTGTGGAACTTCACCTGCCGCTTCTGGGGTGCGGGCCCTGACGGCACAAAGGTGCCGGTCTTCGCGGGGCTGCCGTTCATCCGTCTGGAGGGTCCCGCCACCGCCGCGTACGGCATCCACGGACCGGTCACGTCGTACACGCTGCCCGAGGGCGGGCGGCTGCGCCGGGGTTACGTCAGCCACGGGTGCGTGCGCATGGAGGCGCAGGACGTGCTGGAGGTCTCCGCCCGGCTTCAGGGACGGAGGGCGCCCGTGCGGCTGCAGCAGGCGGTCGAGCGCGCGGAGAGCGGCGCCGCCGTGGACATTGAGGACAACTGGCTGCTTAGCGAGTGCGTCCAGGACGCCGACTGCGCGTTCGAAGGCGGGCTGTGCCGTCACAACATCTACAGCGGCCGCGGCTTCTGCACGGCGCGGTGCGACGGCCTGTGCCCTGATCGCTTCGGCTATCCGCAGAGCTTCTGCGTGTCGGATCCCGCCGCGCCCGGCGAGGGGATGTGCACGTATCGTCCGGACTACGAGCTGGGCCGCGGCTGCCGGCGCTTCGAGGGCTTCGTCGAGGTCGAGCAGGTCCCCCGCCACGGGCTGCCCGAAGGCGTGGCAGCCGCATGCATGCCCGGCAGCGAGGGCTGGATCGGCGACCCGTGCTTTGCCGACAACGACTGCGACAACTCGGCGTGCCTGGCATCGACCGCGGGCGAGCGCGGCTTCTGCACCTTGTCCTGCGTCACCACCTGCGCCGATCGCGATGCCACCTACGCCAAGACCGCGTGCGTAAAGTACGAAAACGACGCGGCGCTGTGTCACGCCGAGTGCGTGTCCGACCACCAGTGCCCGGTCGGCACGTCCTGCCAGGAGGCCACATCCGCCATCGACGTGGGCGCCACGCGCAAAGTCTGCCTGCCGTAGGTGCGCCTGGCGTATACTGGGGGTCGACGAGCTGGGCCGGGGTGGACCCACTCGGAGGACTGAGAGCCATGAAAAAGATGTCGGTCGTCGCCGCCGCGGCGTGTCTTGCCTTCGGCTGCGCCGGAGCGGACGGCGCGGTAGGACCTCAAGGAATCGCGGGCGCAGACGGCGCACCGTGCACTGTGGCCGACCAGGACGGCGCCAAGATCATCACCTGCGCGGATGGAACCTCGGTGACCGTTCCAGAAGGGCAGCCGGGCCAGGCCTGCTCGGTGGTGGAGATCGAACCCGGCGTCAAAGAGATCACGTGCGCAGACGGCACCACCGCGCGCGTTCACGACGGCGCCGCGGGCTCGGACGCGACCGGCTGCCTGATGACGGACCACGGGGACGGCACCGCCACCATCGACTGTCCGGGCTCCGACCCGGTCATGGTGGTCGTAGCGGCGGTACCGGAGCAGCCGACCGAGCTGGTCGGCAGCCTGACCGTGGAGAACGTGCACGATCTCGGTCTGCTCCAAGGCTACTCCAGCCTAACGGGCGACCTGACCATCGCGCCCGGGCTGACTCACATCATCCTGCCAAACCTCGTCGACGTGGGCGGCGCCATAAGCATGACGGAGACCGGACTCGTCTCGTTTGTCGCCGACAACCTCGTGTCGGTGGGCGGGGAGATCTCGGCGGACACCAACACCAAGCTGGAGACCTTCTCAACCCCGGCGTTGAAGTCCGCCGGCTCGATCAAGCTCAAGGACAACTTCGCCCTCTCGACCCTGACGCTGACCGCGCTGGAGACGGTCGGCGACGAGCTGTGGATGCAGAAGAGCACCGTGCTGACGGCGCTGGACGTGCCCAACCTGACGACGATCCCCGGCGACCTGTGGATCGAGCACAACGCCGGCCTGGAGTCGTTCTCCATGCCCAAGCTGACGTCCATGAACCGCTTCTGGCTGGAGCACAACTACGCGCTGCTCAGCTTCGACCTCTCCGGCCTGGAGGCCGACATCGACGAGTGCATGGTCAGCTCCAACTTCTATCTGGCGGAGTGCATGATCGACCAGCAGGTCACGTCGCTGTGCAAGGAGATCGAAAAGGAGACGCTGGCCGAGACCTGCAAGTGCGACGAAAGCGACGTCACGCAGGCGGTCTGCGACTAGAACGGCTCGGGGGTGCCGCCTTGAGACGGAGGAGGCGTGCTGTCGCTGCCACCGCCGGAGCCGCCGGAGCCGCCGGAGCCGCTGCCGGAGCCGCCGGAGCTGCCCGAATTGCCGGAGTTGCCGGAGCTCTTGCCGCAGCCGGGGCACGGGGGATTGGGATCGGTCGTCTGTTGAAAGGGCTCCCATTCCGGACAGTTTTCGTGCTGGCAGGTGTTGTGGTCGCCCAGCATGTGCGAGTGCGGGCCGTCGTAATTGTAATCCGGCCGCGGCTCGCACGGGCAGACCACGTGGCACAGCGCCAGCTCGTCGGCGCGCGGCGTGCACAACTCACGACAGGCGCACTCGGGAGGCGCGGTCCCCAGCGACGCGCTCAACACAGCGCCGGCAGCCGGTCCCGCATCGGCGGAGAGCGAGAACAGCGTGCCGCCGAAGACCCAGGCTTCCACCGTGCGGTCGTCCAGGCGCGCCTGCATCCAGGCGCTCAGCGTCATGGCGGCGCCCGACGGCAGGATCAGCTGCACGAGATCCGCGCCGATCGGTCCCAGACTGGCATCAAACACGACGACCGTGCGGTCGGACAAAAGCTCCAGCTGCAGCTGCTCGCCGGTGCGCAAGGCGTCGATCTCGGCCTTGGTCACCGTGATCACGTCGTATGTGAGATTGCCGATAGTAACTGAGGTGGTGGGCAGCTGGGACTGCGTGGGTTGGGTGTCTGTTGCGCAGCCGGCCAGTGTGATGGTCGCGCACGCCGCCAGGGCGACAAATCGGTTCATTTGCATGGGTCCTCCCGTCTTGTGTTCCGCAACCCCACATACGCTGCATACGCCGTGCCGCCACCAGGCACACGCGCGCAGGCTGCCGAATAGCATCTTTGGGCCACAGACAGTGTGACGCGTTTGCAACAGCACGTGTTGTGCGGCCGCCACACTATTCGCATGTGAACTGCGGGCTGCAAAACGCCGGGTACGGGCTGAACGCGCCCTGAGCGGCCAGGCACTGGGCGTCCGTCAGTTGGGCGCACAGGCCGTCGGGCAGGCAGCACGCGCCCAGCAGGCTGCCGGGACCGCAGGGCACGTCGCAGACCTTGGATTGGGTGACCCAACCGCCGCTCTGATCGGCGCACTGGGCCTCGGTCACCAGGACGCAGGAGGCGTCGGACAGGCAGCATGGGCCCTTGGCCTCGCACACCACGTCCGCACACAGCGTGCCGTCGCCGAGGTAGGCGCCGTTGAAAAAGTCGCACAGCGGTGGGTCCAGCACGCTGCACTCGCCGTCGGACTGGCAGCAAGCGCCCGTCGGAGGCACATCTTTCTTGCACTGCACCCCCGCGCACAGGACACCGTCGCCGTAATAGTCGCCGCCGTCGGACTCGCACGCCGTCGAGCCTTTGATCGCGCACTCGCCGTCCACGCAGCAGGCACCCAGCGGCTGCACCTGACACGTGATGGTCTGGCAGGTCTCTTCCTCAAACCATGTCCCGCCGGCCGCGGCGCACGCGCTGTCCTCCAGCGCCGCGCAGCTGCCGTCGATGCCGCAGCAGGCCCACGGTGAGTCCGGGTCGCAGTTCACGTCGTCGCACGACGCGCCATCCCCCTTGAACGCGCCGCCGTCATCAACGCAGTTGCCCTTGGGCTGCGGACTACACTGCCCGTTGGACGCGCAGCACGCACCGACCGCGCCGCAGCTGCCCGCCAGGCACTGTACGCCGACGCCCGTAAAGACGCCGCCAAGCGTGTCTTCGCACACGCTCTTAGCCGCGGACTGGCACCCCTCATCGCCGATGCAGCACGCCCCCGGTGCGCCACAAAGCTCCTCTGAGCAGGTCTGAGAGTCCCCCATGTAGGCGGCGCTCTTGGCCAGACAGGCGGCGGCGGACGTCATCTCGCACGCATAGGTGGCTGTATGACAGCACGCGCCGATCGGGTCCGGCTGGGCGCACGCGATATCGTCGCACGCGGCTCCTATCAACCACGCACCATCGGCCGCCGCGCAGTCCGTCTGCGTCGTCTCGGAGCACGCGCCATCCGCCAGGCAGCAGGCGCCGGTGTCCACCGCTGCGGACACGCATTGGGTCGCGCCGCAGGGCACACCCGGCCCCCCCGACAGCCCGCCGGCGATCGAGCACGCCCCCACCGGCAGCTGCAGGCAGACGCCATCCGCCAGGCAGCACGCCCCACCGGGGTTGCCGCAGACGTCTGCGGTACAGGCCGACAAGCCCTGCTGAGCGACCCCACCCTCGAGCGCGCACGCCGACAGCTCCTTCAGCTCGCACGCGGCGCTGGGCAGACAGCACGGCAGCAGCTCATCCGGCGCCCCGCACGGAGCCGTGGCGCAGAAGGTCCCGGCGCCCAGGAAGGTCGCGAACTGCTCGTCACACGCCGCCTCGCTCAGCTCGCTGCAGCCACTGGGCTGGCAGCACGCGCCCGACTCCGCCGCGGGACAGCCGACGTCCCCACACAGGGCCAACAGCCCCTGCGGTCCGCCCCCGTCGGCCACGCATTGCTGCGGCGTCATGACCGTGCAGGCCCCCGCCTTGCAGCACGCGCCGCCCAGTCCCGGCGGCCCGCACTGTGCCTCGGCGCACGACAGCCCCACGCCCAAGAAGCTGCCGCCCCCCGCCACACACTGGTTGGCGCTGGCCCCACTACAGGCGCCGTCCGCCGCACAGCAGACGCCCGGCTGGTCGGGGGGCGCCTGGCACACGCTAGCCTCACACGTGGATCCCGCGCCCTGATACACGCCGTCCACATCCACGCAGTCCAGCTTGGTCTTGGTGGTACAAAACCCGTCCTCGCAGCAGGCGGCCGCCGGCTCGTTGCCGTCGCAGATCCCAAACGTGCACACCGACTTGGGCCCCAAAAAGTCCCCGGCCGCCCCCGCACAAGCCGCCTCGCCCAGCAGCGCGCACGCCTTTCCGGTGGAGTTGTCTACGCAGCACGCGCCTGGAGCGACCTCAGCACACGTGGTCTCGTCGCAGGCCACCCCCTCGTCGATGTAGAAGTCCCCCAGCAGGATGCACTCGGATTGCGTCGACTGCACGCACGCCCCGTCCGCGGCATCACAGCAGGCGCCCATGCCTTTTCCGCCGCACGGATTGGCCGCGCACAAGACGATCTCCTCGAACGACACGCCGCCCAGCGCCTCGCAGTCCTCCGCGGTGATGTCCTGGCAGGAGTCGTCGGCCAGGCAACACGCCAGCTGCGGTCCCGACGGCTCCGGACAGGGATCGTCGGCGCACGTGGACCCGGCGATAAAGAACAGCGGCTCCGCACAAAACTCGGCCTCTGGCGCCAGCGCACAGCCCCCATCGATCAGGTTGCAGCACGCGCCCGACGCCTTTCCCGCACACTTGGCCCCGTCCGCCTCGCACTTGGTCCCGGCGCCCAGATACTTGCCGCTCTCCAGGTCGCAGGTGGCCTGCGAGTAGTCCTCGCACGCGCTCGCGCCGAGGCAGCAGGCGCCCTTGATCGCCCCCGCCGTGCAGGTCACCGACGCGCACAGGGCGCCCTCGCTGAAGTTGGTCGGGCACGTGCCGGTCATGCTCTGCACGCACACCAGATTCTGCTGGCAGCACGCGCCCCACTTGCCGTGATCCGCGCACACGTTGTCCGCGCACGTGTACCCATACCCGAACATGACGCCGTTCTTGGCGGCGCACTCCAGCTGCGACGTCAGGTCCTCGCACCCATCGGGCAGGCAGCACGCGCCCGTTCCGCCAGGTCCCGGACAGTCGAACTCGGCCTCTTTTGACGTGCAGTCGTCTTCGCCGTCGCTGTAGATCAACACACCGTCCGCCGCCAGGCAGGTGATGGGGTCGATCATCGAGCAGCTGGCGTCCGGATGACAGCACGGCTGCGGCGTCATCCCCGTGCATCCGGCCGCCACGCACGCCTCGGGACCGTCGATCACGACGCCGGATTTCGCCGAGCATCCGCCGGCCGTCTCCACATTGCACACGCTGTCCGAGTGACAGCAGGCCACGGCCACATTATTGCCGCACCCCGTCTCGGCGCAGACGACGCCCGGCGAGGGGCTGCCGCCATCCGCGACGCACGTGTTCTCCGGCACGTCATCCTGGCAGTCGCCACTGTTCTTGCAGCACGCGCCGGTCGGACCAGGCACCACCGTGTCCAACACGGCCACGTCCTCCATCGCGTCCTCGACCACCTCCACCAGGTCGGGGGCGACGTCGACCGCCACGTCGTCGACAGGCACATCCTCAACGACGTCAGCCACCGCATCCGGCACGTCGGGCACATCCACGGGCCCGACGACATCGGGGGCCGCCGGCACATCCTGAGCGTCCACCGCATCGGGCACATCCACAAGCGGCGCTGCCACCTCCGGCACGTCCGCCACGTCCACCGGGGCCACGGACACGTCAAGTGGCGCGTCGTCGGCGGAGCACGCCAGAAGCAGGCCCAACACAATCCCGAGTCCGCGCTTCATCGCTCAGCGCCAGTAGAGCTCGCCAAACTCGTCTTTCTGGTCCTGCTGGTCCAGATAGGCCCAGTCCGGGTTGGTCCCGTTGGATGCGCCCAGCTTGAACGCCGCGCAGCCCCAGCCATTGTCACCGTCCAGCTCCAGTCCCCACCCAGCGATCTGCGCGCATGCCGCGTTGCTGTAATAGAAGCTGTCGCAGCCATCCTCGCAGCCGGTGCCGCAGAAAGGCTCGGTGCTGGTGTTCAGATACGGCTGCCAATCCGCCTTCTGTTTGAAGCACGCCTGCTTCTTGTCCCGTAGCGCCCCCAGCACCCCGTTGGAGACCTCGCTGCCGTTGAAATGCCACAGCGCATACTGTCCGGCGCTCGTGTCGCGCACCATCAGGTCCTTGGGGACCACGTTGGACGGGATGCGCCCAAAACAGCTGACTGCAGCCCCGGCGCAAGCTGTGACCTCCACCGCCAGGGGGTCCTGCCCCGCGGGAAACGGCGCCCCAATCCAGTTGAACCGCGTCCAGCCGCCGCCGTCGGTGACCATATCGCACATCGCCTGAAACGCCGGCTTGGGTCCGGCGCCGTCCACGTCCAGGTGATACAGCCCCGTCCCCGTGCTGCCGCCGCCCACCAGGATCGCGTTGCAGCTCAACGCGGGATTGCCCGGTGTTCCGAGCGCCGCTTCAGCCTGCCCCTGAAACTCGACGCCGTCGCAGATGAGCAGCGCCGCCTCGGTCGTGTCGTAGTACATGTACCCGCTGTGGTCCGCGTCACAGGCCACCGGGGCGGCCGCCGCAACCTCCACTCGAAAGCCCTTGGTCGGCTGCGAGTTGAAGTCTAGCGGCCCCGTCGCCAGCAGCCCCGCCAGGGTCGTCACCCCACCCAGTGACAGATTCGAGGCCAGCTGCGCCGAGTCCACGCACGCCGTGCAGCCCAGCCCGGCAGCCAAAATGGCGTACGGCACCGACGCGACGCGCTTGCGCTCGAGCTCCGGCTCGTTGTCCACCTGCACCCCGAGCCACAGCTCAGCTTTGCCGGCAAACAGCGCCGCCTGCAACGGCTCACCGCCCACGCCGCTGCCGATCAGCACGGCAAAGATGCTGTCGACCACGTCCACTTTGGCCTGCGTCTCGGACCAGACCGCGTCACCCCCGGCCTGCTCCTCGTACAGCGCAAACGTGAGCGCGTAGATCCCGTCCACAGGCGCCCCGCTGGTTCGCAGCGCGCCGGTCGCAGAGATCAATAGTGGAGTGTCGGCCGCCGCGGGCACGACGATTGAGCAGGCGATGCAAGCGATGAGCAGCCTCACAAATCCCTCCAGAGCAGTACGGTTGTTGGACATGTTAGCCGCTGGCCTACACGCGACGCCACATGGTGTTAGCATCTGCGCTCGGACGGAGGCACAGATCATAATGGAACGGGTCGAAAGCGCCCTGGCGGTCATCGTAGATTACGCCTGGGGCTGGCCGCTGTTGGCGGGCCTGCTTGGCGTCGGACTATATCTCACGCTGCTCAGCCGCCTGTTGCCGTTTCGCGGCGGGCGGCACGCGGTTCAAGTGCTGCGCGGCAAGTACGACCGAGACGACGCGCCGGGACAGATCGACCACTTCCAGGCGCTGTCCACGGCCCTGGCGTCGACCATCGGCATGGGCAACATCGGCGGCGTCGCCATCGCGATCACCCAGGGCGGACCCGGCGCCGTCTTCTGGATGTGGATGGCCGCGGTCGTCGGCATGGCCACCAAGTTCTTCACCTGCACGCTGGCCGTCATGTACCGCGGCACGGACAGCGCGGGCGAGGTCCAGGGCGGGCCGATGTATTACATCGAGGTCGGGCTCGGCAAGAAGTGGCGCATCCTGGCCGTCTTCTTCTCCGTCTTCGGCATGATCGGCTGCCTGGCCATGTTCCAGAGCAACCAGATGGCTGAGGTGCTGCACGTCAGCTTCGGCGTCCCCGGCTGGATCACCGGCATCTTCACGCTGCTGATCGTGGGCGTTGTCGTCCTCGGCGGCATCGAGCGCATCGCCACCGTTGCAAGCCGCCTTGTGCCCGCCATGTGCGTGCTCTACCTGGTGATGGCGATCACGGTCATCGTCATGCGTATCGATGCCGTGCCGGCCATCTTTGCGCAGATCTTCCACGACGCCTTCACCGGCACGGCGGCCAGCGGCGGGGCGGCCGGCATCGCCTGGGTGACCGTTATTCAGACCGGCATCAAGCGCGCCGCCTTCTCCAACGAGGCGGGCATCGGGACCGCCCCCATGGCGCACGGGGCCGCCAAAACCGACGAGCCCGTGCGCGAGGGCCTGGTCGCCATGCTGGGCCCCTTCATCGACACCATCGTCGTCTGCACGCTGACCGCGCTGGTCGTCCTGTCCGACGGCCAGTGGCGCGGCGAGGGCGTGCGCGGCTCCGGACTGACCGGCGACGCCTTCGAGGGCGCGATGGGCCACTTCGGCGCCGTGGCGCTCATGCTGGTGGTGGTCATGTTCGGCCTGACCACCATGTTCGGCTACTCTTACTACGGGCGTAAGTGCTTCAGCTTCCTCTTCGGCGCCGAGCGCGCGCGGGTGTACGACATCATCTATCTGGGCGGGCTCTTTCTCGGGGCCGTTTGGAGCGCGGACCTGGTCGTCAACCTGCTGGACACCAGCTTTGCCATGATGGCCTTCCCCAACCTGCTGGCGACGGCGATCCTGGCGCCGCGGGTCATGGCCGCGACCAAGGATTACTTCGCGCGCTTCGCAGAAGGGAAGACGTCAGGACAAGGCTCGGGCTGAGCCGACTACTCGTTGAAGGTCTGATTGAGTCCGGTCTCCCAGGTGGCGACCAGGCTGGTGTGCGTGGGCGTGCTGCACGTCGCCACGATGCCACCGCCCTCGACGCGCCAGCCCGTGCAGAGCTGAGCCGTCGAGCGCAGGCTGAAGGTGTCGACCGCGTCCCAGTCCAGCTGAGCGGCTCCAAGCGTCTCGCTCAGCCCGGCGCCACACGTCGGACAAGGGCCGGGGACCGTGAGAACCAGCGCGTACAGCGCCTCGTTGACGAACTGAACGGCTACGCGGGCGCCGTCGGGGGCTCCGCCGCGAAACTCCGTCCGCTCACCTGTCTTCAAGCGCCGCCAGCCGTCCACCAGCCCAGCGCGGGACAGCGACGTAGCGGCTTTTGACGGGGACATGCCCCACAGGCCGTCGAAGCCCTGCCCGCGCGTCAGAGTGTCGGCGAGCCGCGTCAGCTCGGCACCGTGACCCGCGTTGGCCAGCGCGCGCCCGATGGACGCGTCGCTCGGCGTCGGATCCTCGAAGGCGTGCTCCTCCACACGGGCCGGCGCAACCGCCCGGGCGCGCTGAACGGGTGCGATGACGGCGATGGGTAGGGACTGAACGGGCCTCCGCTGCGTCGCGCGACGGTCCACGGGAGCGTTGTCTGCGCGCGCTCGCGAGCCCCGCATGTCGGGGCCCAGGACCACGAACATTACGGCGACGAGCGCGATGCCGACGAGTACGACTAGAAAGAAGGTGCCGCCGCCGGTGCGATCCGACGTGCCATTGCACGTGTTCCAATACGCTGGAACAGACAAATCGGGCACGGGGGCACACTGTGACGCCGTCAGACGGGCGCGCGGACCATGCGGTCCTGCAGGTCTCCTGGTAGCCACTTTATCCTCACAACTTAACCGAGTCCTCACACGGTGGCCCGCGTTTCCTCAAACAGCGGGCCAACGTAAACATAACACAGGAAGTTATACAATGTACAACTCAATTATGTTCCGAGGGACTTTCAGGATATGAGGCTGAGTCAGCGGCTCAGAAGACGCCGCACTGGCTGAGCGCCTGCCAGGTCTGGTCCAGCACCACGTCGCAGGGCAGCGAATTGAGGCACGCCTCGTTCTCGTACCACTGGCTCGCCGGCGGCAGCCCGACCTCCAGAACTTCGGAGACGCAGCATCCCACCCACTGGTCAAAGAGCTCGTACGATTTACCGCACGGCTCGGTGCCGTTGACCAGCATCGTCTTGCAGTAGCCGTACTCGTCGGGGCCGATCGCCTGCGCCAGCTCGACCGGCAGACAGAAGCCGGGGTCCGGCGGCGGAGGAGGCGGATCTGGCGGCGGCGAATCCACCGGGAAGGCGATGCCCGCGCAGTCCTCGAAATCCTCCAAACAGCCGCTCTCCTCCTGACACTTCAGGCACGCGCCGCTCTGCGGATCGGACGCGCACGCCCCCAGACACTTGGTGACGGCACAGTTGACCAGCTCGCCAAAGCAGCCGGCGCAGTCGTCGCTGATCCCCAGCTTGCCGCCGATGCACTGCGACGCGCACGCCGAGGCCTGCCCGATGCAGGACAGCGCGCAGTCGTACGACACCTCGGCAGCGTCACCACCCGCCAACTGGGCCGTATCGGCGACGTTGGCGCAGGCCTTGTCCTCGGGCGGCGGCGGCGGCGGTGGTGGCGGCGGCGGCTCGGTCCCGGAGACGCACGCCAGGAACGACTCTGCGCAGTCGGTCGGCGCGGCCTTGCCAAAACACTCCGCTGAAGGCTCCGGCCCGCACACGTCGACCAGACACTCCACAAACTGGAAGAAGCTCTCGGCGGCCGCGTCGGATTCCGCAGCGTCCGCGCACTCGTCGGCGCACCCAGCCATGCCGCCGTCGCACCCGAGCGCACAGTCGATCAGGCCTTTGCAGTCGGTCGGCTCCGGCGGCGGCGGCGGCGGCGGGGGTGGCGGCGGCGAGTCATCGCCCGTGTCATCGCCCGTGTCATCGCCCGTGTCGTCCCCGGTGTCGTCGGGGTGCCCGATGTCGTCGCCGCTATCGACAGCCGTGGTGTCGTCCGTGGTCACATCCCCAGTGTCGGTGGTGTCGCTGGTGCCGGTGTCATCACCTGTGTCGGACGTCTCACTGGTGTCCGACGTCTCGTCGCCGGTCCCGGTCGTGTCGCCCACCCCGGTATCGTCAGCCCCGGTTTCGTCGCCGCTGCCGGTGGTCGGCCACTGGCTCATATCGCCCGGGCTCGGGTTGGGCTCGATCCCACAGGAGGCGAGCAAGAGGACGACAAGCGATAAACGAAGGCGTGCCATACCCCGCAGTGTACCCGGATCCGGCCAAGCGGCGGATCCGTTCCTTGTCAGGCAGCCTTGAAGCCAGCCGCCTTGTGGGCGCCGTCACAAAACGGCTTGTTGGCCGAGTGACCGCAGCGACACAGCGCCGCTTTGGTCCCGCGCCAGGCCACTCGGCCGCTGCCGCCGACGATCGAGAAGTTGCCGGTCAAAAAAAGCGGGCCGTCGGGAAACTTGGCGACCTTCAGTTCACCGCCTTCAGCCTCCAGCCCGGGGCCGCTGTCGCCCACCGCTCCGCGATCACGAAAGTCCGCCGTCTCGTGGCTGTTGTCGCAAAACGGCTTGTTCTTGGACTGGCCGCAGCGGCACAGCGCGGCACGAAAGCGCACGCCCCCCATGTCGTCTGCGCGGCCGGCCACGTCCAGGTCGCCGTGTACATACAGCGGGCCGTTGTTGGCGACCACCACCACGTTCTCGGCGGGCGCCGTCTCCGTGTTGCCGCCCTCGTGATGGCGGTAGGTGATCGCGCCCGTCGGGCACCGCTCAACCACCTCTTCCACGTCCGCGTCCGTCGTCAGATCGGGCTGGCACCAGGGCTTGCGGCCGCCCACGAAGAGCTCGCCCTTTGCCCGCCCACACTCGCCCACGTGGATGCACAGGCGCTTGTCCCAGAAGACGTCCACGCGCTCGCCGTCATACTTGAAGATATCGTCTGAGCTCATAACGGTGTTTCTCTCACGGCGGCCCGGCCGACACCAGTCAGCCGAACAGCCAGACCAGCAGCCCTTTTCCCACCACCACGTTCAGGAACACCGCCGGGATAAACCCGACCACCGTGCCGGCCAGCATGGTCCAGAACGGCACCCGCGCGATGCCCATCAGGTACATGACCGGGTGCATCGTAAACGTGATCAGCCGCACCACCAGCACCGCGGTGAAACCGCCCTCGACCAGGCGCTTTTCGTAGCGGCGCACCCGCTCGGGCAGGCGCGCCTGAACCGCGTCGTAGGCGATGTAGCGAGCGATCACCCACGCCACTATCGCCGCGCCGACCGCCCCGGCCAGACCCAGCGCAAACGCGATCTCCGGCGGCCACAGCACAACACCGGCGATGATCAGCACATGGGCAGACATCCCCAGGGGCTGGATCAGGGCGAAGCCGAGCACGTACGCCACCGCTGCCGCCGGACCGGCCGCCTGCGCCATGGCAGCCGCCCACTCCGGCGAGATCGACTTGCCGTGCCACAGCACAAAGCCGACCACGAGGCCCAGACCCAGGACGCCCACGATCAGCCGGGTTGTTGGCTTGATGCGCTGCACGGCTACCAGTCCGTCCGTGTCCACGGGGGCAGCGCGCTGGGCCAGCCCGCCTCGAAGCTGACGCTGTCGCGCCGCTCAAAAAGCGCCTCATCCACGCGCCGGCCGCGCAGCACCAAATCATCGGGCACACCCGCGTCACAGCCCTCGGGCAGGATGGCGCTCAGCAGCAGACGCTCCGCCCGCTCTCGGAAGCGGGCCTTGTGCCCCCTGCGGCTCGCGCACATCTGCAGCAGCGCGATGACGGCCGTGTCCGGATGGGTCAGCTCAGCCGCATAAGCGCTCAGCTCCACCCGCGCGCGCCGCCCGATCTCGCGCTTGCAGCCGGGGCACGCCACGTCCAGCGGCGGCGCGTCCTCCTCGGGCACGGCGACCGCGTTGTCCGCGATGTGCCGCGCCTCGTGCAGCGCCACGGCTCGGGCGTACCAGGCGACCCCGGCGGCCACCGCTTCGGTCAGGCCCTCGGTCTCCTGCAAGATGGTCGAGGCGCGCCCAAGCCGCACCGCCTCGATAACGGTGATCGGCGGACAGTCGCCGGGTTCGATCATGCGCCGCGCGATCTTGTGGATGCCGTCGAGCGCCTCCCGGGTCACGCCGTACCAGTGGTCGCGTAGGCGAAAGCCGCTGCAGTCCCGACGGTCTCTGAGCGCATCCAGGACGGCGGTCACATTAGCCCGCGGTCCAGCGGTTTGACGTAGCAGCGCCAGCTGCTCGGCCGAGAGCGCACGGGCGGCCTCGCGCTGGATCGCCGGGGAGAAGGACGGGACCTCGCCCGCGCCGTCGCCGCCCAGCGCGGGCCAGACCTCACGGACAAAGCTGCGCACCAGATTGTCTGCCACCAGCACCGCCCCGGCGCCCTCCAGCCCGCTGTGGCCCAGCATGCCGTCACGCACGTTGATCTGGTCGACGCGCCGCAAGATCCGCACGCGCGACGTCCTGCCGCCCACCGTCACGCTCGTATCCGCCAGCACCTCGTAGATCTTGAGATAGAAGCTCCACTGACCCCGACGGCCGCGCGCCTTCACGCTGATGAACCAGGGCGCACCGGCCTTGTCCAGATACGCGGACCAATCCGCAAACAGGCGCGTAAGCTCCAGCGCCGCACCGCGATCCAGCTCCTCCGCGGTGTCCTCGATCATCTCGAACAGCACGGACAGGCGCGAGTCGCCGTCTATCGCCCTGGCCAGCGCCCTGCCCGCCGGCTGACGCCCGCCTTTCTGCGCCTGTATCGTCCAGGTGCCGAGCAGCTCCGTGTGGACGCGTCGTAGATCGACGCCGTTGAGCACCGACGGGCCGGGGCCGGGCGCCTCGGGCCGGGGTCCGGGCACCTGCAGCAGCGCGATGGGCTTGTCGAGAATCAGCGTCTCGTAGCGACTGACCTGCCAGGCCGCAGCGGCCGCTCCACCGAGCGCCAGGACAACCACCACGACCGCGATCAGACGGCGTCTGCGAAAGGAGCGCTGCAGCTCGGCTTCGGCTTGGAGCAGGTCGTCGGACACGCGGCTGATGAACCCTCACCCGTGGTTTACGGCAGATGCTATGGTCCGCCCGATGAAAGCGATGTTTACACAACCGTGGTCGTCCGTCCTGTTGTCGCTCGTGATCGCCGCCGCGCTGGCCGCCGGCTGCAAGAAAGGCGACCCGCTGCCGGCGCCGCCCGACGTCGCTGAGCCGCCCACTGACGCCACCAAGACCGCGTCCGGCCTCTACTACAAAGTGCTGACCAAGGGCACCGGCACGACGCACCCGACGGCGCAGTCGAAGGTTAAGGTCGACTACACAGGGTGGACCACCGACGGCGAGATGTTCGACAGCTCGGTCGTGCGCGGCGAGCCGGCGACCTTTCCGCTCAGCGGCGTCATCGCGGGCTGGACCGAGGGCGTGCAGCTGATGGTGGTCGGCGAGAAGACGCGCTTCTGGATCCCCGAAAAGCTCGCCTACAAGGGCATGCGCGATCCCAAGGGCATGCTGGTCTTCGACATCGAGCTGCTCGCGATCGAGTAGCGGTTTACGGCAGGCCGCTGCACTCGGGGAAGGCGTCCTGACAGCCGTTGTCTGCCATGCACTGAATGCAGTCATCGCCGCCGTCGATGCAGGCGGTCACGCAGCTGGCCATCACACACGCCGTCGTGGCGGCATAACAGGCGGCGCAGTCGGGTGAGAGCCCGACGTCGGAGGCGATGCACTCCGCCACACACGCCTTCTTGTCGCCCGCCAGAAAGCACTTGCTGCCGCACGGGGTGATCGCGTCCTCCAGGCCCTTTTCGCCCAGCGTCTCGATCAGCGACGCGTCCGCCGCGTTCACGCATGCGCCCTCGTCCGGGTCGGGCGGATCGACGGGATCCGGCGGGCTCTCGCCGACCTTCAGCGCCCTCAGCTGCGCCTGCGGGATGGCCGCGTCCGGCGTGCACTCGCCCTCGCCGCCAAAGCACAGCCGCACGTCCAGCGTCGGCTTGTAGATCTGAGCCTCGAAGTGGCGCGCCCCGATATCGAGATCATGCGCGCCCGCCTCCAATGCAAGGCAGCCGACGTTGGGGCTGGCGGCGGATCCGTAGCCGGTCTCGGCCAGCGGCTTGGACGCCAGCGTGGCGTCGATGAAGACCCGCCCGCAGCTGTTCTTGCGCCCGGCGATGTCCAGCGGACCAAAGCCGCCCGCGCCGGTGTCCACGCTGAAGCACCAGGTGCCCGTCTGATCCAGATGCACGCTGCCCGAGAACAGGATCTGAAAGCTGTTGTGCACGCCCACATTGTCGTGGTGCGTCCAATTGGGCTCGAAGTCGTAGTGCGCAGGATCGTCGTACTCGGGCGACAGACCGGCCGCATAACTCCAACCCGCCGAAATCGGGTGGGCCTGCTGGCTGCCGGTAAACAGGCCGCTCATGCCGCCGAAGTCCTTGCCGAAAAACAGGCCGCAGTCGGCCGAGCTGAAGAACTGGTCAGGCGCCTTGCCAATCGTCGCCAACAGCCCGTTGAAGACGGCCAGGTCGGTAAACGCCAGCTCATCGGTGGCCTCCTGGTAGTCGGTCAGGGTGTCGCCGTCGGTATCCAGCCCCGCGTCGCTGTACGTGCAGGTGACGTTGCAGATGTCCGGGGACCCGATCATCGTGTCCTCGGTGTAGTCGAGGAAGTCGTTGCAGCTGACCGGGCAGTTGCCGTCGCACGTCTCCAGCTCGTCAATGATGCCGTCGCCGCAGCAGTTGATGACCGGCGGATGCGTGCACTCGGTCGTGCCGTCGTTGTGGGTGATCAAATTGTCCGTGGTGCAGTCGTTGCCGTCGTCGCACGGGTTCTGGGGCCCCGTGTCCTCTTCTTCAGGCGGGGTATCGATCGGCTCTGCTGCGTCCGGGTCCGCCTCGATCGCGTCGGCGGTGTCGGGTGGCGCCGCAACGTCTTCAACAGCCGTGTCCTCAGCCACGTCGTCCACGGTGTCCACGACGGCGGAGGCGTCCGCCGCGTTGTCGTTTTGGGGCACCGTCGGCACCGATAGCCGCTCGGTGTCGTTGGAGCAGCCAAAGACCAACAGCAAAAGCAAGACGCGTAACTTCAAGATGGGTACTGCCTCAGCGTATGCGCCGGCGGCGCAGCTCGGATTCGTCGCCGCGTGGACCGCCGCCGGTGGCCAGAAAGCGAGGCTGCTCCAAGCGCTGGGCGATGCGGAAGGCCGTGTTGATCACGCCCACATGGCTGTAGGTCTGCGGAAAGTTGCCCCACTGGCTGTTGTCGCGCGGATCGACGTCCTCGCTAATGAGACCCAGCGGATTGGCCGCCGCCAAAATGTTCTCCAGCGCGGCGATCGCGTCGTCCACGCGACCCACGCAGGCCAGCGCGTCCACGTACCAGAAGCCACACACGACAAACGCCACCTCGGGCAGGCCGAAGTCGTCCGCGTGATTGTAGCGATACAAGAAGCCCGGCTTGACGACCAGCTTGTCCTCGACCACTTCCAGTAGTTTTTTGGCGCGCTCACCCGTCGGGTCCAGATAGCCCATGCTGATCAGCTGCAGCGTGCTGGCGTCCATGTGGCTGCTGCCGATCGCGTGGCCGTAGGTGCCCAGCTCTTCGCTGTACGTCGCCTCGATCTGGGCGGCGGCCGCCCAGGCCACGGTGATGGCGCGAGCCTCCAGAGCGTCGTCGCTCAGCTCCACGGCGATCTGGCGCGCCGCGTTGGCGCCCGCCCAGTGGAACAAGAACGTGTACGTGTGCTTCCAGGCCATGCCGCGCAGCTCCCACAGCCCGGCGTCCTCGGTGTCCATCGTCTCTTCGATGCGCGTGAGCATGGACTCCACGAGCCCGGTGTCGCTCAGGCGCTCGGACGCCACAAAGCGGCGGTCCGTGTACAACGGTAGCAAGCTCAACAGGATCTGGCCGTACACGTCGTTTTGGATGTGATCGTAGGCCTGGTTGCCGACCCGCACCGGCTGCTCTCCGCGATACCCCGCCAGCGGCAGCTCCCGCTCGACCAGCGCCGACGCGCCGTCGATGGCGTACACCGGCTGAACGTGGGTGACCTGGCCGCTGACCAGGTTCTGCACCCAGTCGGCAAACTTCTTCATCTCCTCGAAGTGCCCGATGTGGTCGAACGCGGACAGCGTGTAGAAGGTGTCGCGCAGCCAGCAATAGCGGTAGTCCCAGTTGCGCGTCGACCCTGGCGACTCGGGCAGGCTTGTCGTGCCCGCCGCGATGATGGCGCCGGTGTCCTGGTACTGGTGCATCTTCAGCACCAGCGCGCTGCGAATGACCGGGTCCTGCGCGAAGTTGGGCACCGTGCAGTCCTCGACCCAGGCGCGCCAGTAGCGCACCGTGGCGCGCAGAAAGCGATCCAGCGTGCTGGCCAGTGGACCCTCGAGGGGCACCCCATACGTCAGGCAGCACGCGCGGTCGCCCGTCAGCTTGAACGGCGTCTCGTCCAGCACGCGGGTCAGCGGCACGTCGGTCGTCAGCCGCACCGCCTGGCCCAGGCCTGGATAGCGAATGTGGCTGGACCCCATCTGCGGCGCCGGCGTCACCTCGCCGTAATCGCCGCGCGGCCGGCAGCGCACCCGTACTTGCGGCGTGCCCTCCAGACGCTCGATCTTTCGCATCAGCATCAGCGGCTTGTAGTCGCGCTCGTACTGCACAAAGCGCGGTGCGAAGTCGATGACGCGGAAGCGGCCGTCCTCGCAGTCGAACTCCGTCACCAGCACATTGGTGTTGGCGATGTAGTACTGGCGGCTGGTGGCTTCGGCACACGGCTCGATAGAAAAGCCGCCTCCCTTGTCCTCATCCAGCAGCGTGCCGAACAAGAATGGGCTGTCAAACCGCGGCCAGCAAAGCCACTGGATGTTGGCGCGGGAGTCGATGTGTGCCATGTAGGCACAGTTGCCGATGACTCCGATATCGTAACGATGGGCAGGTGGTGTGATCATGAAAGCGGAGACGATCATAGTCAGCAATCGCCTTCCCTTCCAATTCGACGCGAAAACGGAGGCACTTCAGGTCGCCTCGGGGGGGCTCGTCAACGCTGTACGCGGCGTGCGTTTTGACGGCGAAGCGACCTGGATCGGGTCCATGCCGTCAACGGTCGATCGCGGCGCCTGGGACCGCGCGGTGGCGCGCCTGCCCAAAGAGGATCGGCTGAAACCGCAGCCGGTTTTCTTGGATCCGGAGCTGTACGACAAGTACTACAACGGCCTTTGCAACGACGTGCTGTGGCCCATGCTGCACTACGAGCAGCACCTGGCGCGCTTCGACGACGCGGCGTGGACGGCGTATCGGGCGGTAAACCAGATCTTTGCCGAGGCCGTGTTCGAACTGGCGCCGCAGGGCGCGCGCGTGTGGATTCACGACTTTCACTTCTTTCTGCTGCCGGAGCTGCTTCGCAAGCGCCGGCCGGATCTGCTGACCGGGCTCTTTTTGCACGTGCCGTTTCCGTCGTCCGAGCTGTTTCGGCAGGTGCCGGTGCGTAATGAGCTGCTCAACGGGATGCTGCACGCCAACCTGCTCGGCTTCCACGACTACGACTACCTGCGCCACTTCGCCGCGGCGGCGCGCGTCATACTGGGGCTGGAGTCCAGCGGCATCGTCGTGGAGCGCGAGGACGGTCATCAGTGCCGCCTGGGCGTGTTCCCGGTCGCGATCGACACCGCCCGATACGCCGATGGAGCGGCTGAGGCCTCGGTGGTAGAGGCCGCGGCCGAGTTCACCGAGCGGACACACCTGGAGAAGGTCATTCTGGGCGTCGATCGCCTGGACTACACCAAGGGCATCGACCTCAAGCTGCAGGCGTTTCGAGCGATGCTGGAGCGCCATCCAAAGCTTCAAGGTCGCGTTCAGCTGCTGCAGCTGGCCGTGCCGAGCCGCACGGGCGTCCCGGAGTACGTGCGCCTGCGCCAGGAGGTCGAGCAGTTGGTGGGCGCCATCAACGGGCGCTTCGGCAGCCCGGGCTACGTGCCGGTCAACTACATGTTCACCAGCCTGCCGCTGGAAGAGCTGCTGATGCTGTACCGGGTGGCCGACGTGTTGCTCGTCACGAGCAAGCGCGACGGGATGAACCTGGTCGCGCACGAGTACATCGCGGCGCAGGACGACGCTGATCCCGGCCTGGTGTGCCTCAGCGAGTTCGCCGGGTCCGCATCGGTGCTGCCCCACGCCATGCGCATCAACCCGTGGGACGTCACCCGGACCGCAGATCAGCTGCGGGATGCGCTGGTCATGTCCAAAGCCGAGCGGATCCGCCGGCACAAGCCGATGGCTGCCCAGCTGCGGCGCTACACCGCCACCGAGTGGGCGATGTCGTTCATGGACGAGCTCGACCGCGCCGCGTCCGCGGAAGAAGCTGTGGTCCGCCGTCCCTCCGCGCGGCGCGCGATGCAGGCGGCGGATGGGCGACCCGTGCTGCTGATGCTGGACTTTGACGGCACGCTGGCGGCCATTGTGCAGGACCCGCCGGACGCGCGCATGACGGACGAGCTGGCCGAGACGCTCAAGCAGCTGGCCGCCCACCCGCGCTGCACGATCTGCATCGTCAGCGGGCGGGACGCCGCGTTTCTAGAGGCGCAGACTGCGGGCCTGGACATCTGCCTGGCGGCCGAGCACGGCGGGGAGTTCCGGGGTCCGTTGCCGGCACCGTGGGAGGTCCGGGTGCACAGCGATCGCGACAGCTGGTATCCGGTCGCTGCCCGGCTGATGGAGGACTTCTCGACCCGCACACCGGGCACGGTGGTGGAGCACAAGCGCTTCGGCGCCACCTGGCACTATCGGCTGGCCCCGCGCCTGTTTGCCGAGTACCAGTCGCGGCGCCTGGTCGTGGAGCTGCAGTCGGCGCTGGCCAATCTGCCCGCGCAGGTGCTGACAGGCCGTAAAGTCATCGAGGTGCGCGCCGTGGAGGCCAACAAGGGCCAGGTGATGCGGTGGCTGATGTCGCAGGCCGAGCTGGTGCCGGAGGACGCGCTGGTCGTTGCGATTGGGGACGACACCACGGACGAGGACATGTTTACGTCAGCACCGGACGACGCGGTCACCATCAAGGTGGGCCGCGGCCAGACCAGTGCCCGCTTCCGGGTGCCGAAACAGCCCGACGTGCACGCCTTTCTCAGCGCGCTACTGACCGAGCTCGGCCCGTATTAAGGGCGCCGCTTCGCAGGCGAAATCTGCTAAGATGGCGCTGCCTGGGGCGGGGCATCCGGTGGAGGAAATATGACAATAGGGCGTAGTGTGCGCTGGCTGGCAGCAGTCGGCGTGTTCGTATGCGGTTGCGTGGCTTCGGGCCCGACCCGCATCGGTGATGCCCCCGCCGAGGAGCCGCCGCCAACCCAACCGCCGCCGACGCAGCCGCCGATCGCGGAGCCGGACCCCGAGCAGGGGACGCCCGTCGAGCCCGATCCCGGACTGCCGCCCGCGTGGTTCTCCATCGACAAGCTGGAGCCGGTGACCGGGCGAACGGCCGGCCATGAGCTGGTCGTGATCAAGGGCCAGGGCTTTGAAGAGGGGCTGATCGTGACGTTTGACGGCGTGCCGGCAACGCAGGTCATCGTGCACTCGCCGGTGGTGATTCACGCGTTCTCCCCGCCGCACGCCGCGGGCATGGTCGATGTGGAGATCCACGAGCCCAAAGAGGGCGCGCGCACCACTATGGCGGACGGCTTCTTGTACGAGGACGCGCTGGCGATCACCGCCGTCGAGCCGCAGTCCGGGCGTGCGGACGGCGGCGAGCCGGTGCTGGTCTACGGCAAGGGCTTTGTCGAGGGCACGGCGCTGCTGTTCGGCGGGCGACTGGCGATCAACATCACGATCATCGACGGTGAAACGATCGCGGCGATCACACCGCCCGGGAGCCCGGGCTTGGATGACGTGATCGTGGCCACGCCGTGGGATGTGGCGCGCCTGGACGACGCCTTCGTGCGCGAGTCGCCGCCTTCAGGGCCCATCGGCTTGGCTGATGGACTGCCGCGGATCCATGCGGTGGGTCCCAAAACCGAGGATCCGGCCGGCGGCGGGCAGCTGACGATCACGGGCCAGCGACTGGACGGGGCCACCGAGGTGCGGGTGGGCGCCCTGCCGGCCACGATCCTCTCGGCCGGCGAGGGGCTCATCAAGGTGACGCTGCCGCCGGGTAGTCCGGGCGCGGCGGACGTGCGGGTGCAGACCGACGACGGGCATGACGTCCTGGTGGGCGGCTTTACCTACATCCCGCCGGACGGGCCGGAGATCTACGCGGTGACGCCCGGGTACGGCGCCATTGCGGGCGACACGCTGGTCTCGGTGTACGGCGCCGGATTCGGCCAGCTGGCGACGGCACAGTTCGGGGCGATGGAGGCCGAATCAACGGTGGTGTCGACCACGGAGATCCAGGCGCGGACCCCGCAGGCCATCAAGGGCGGGGTGGTCGACGTTGGCGTGGTGCAGGGGCTGTTGAAGCTCAACGCGCGCGCGGCCTACAGCTACTTTGACCCGCGCTCGGCGTGGGGCGGCTCGTCGGGACCGCCGATCGACGGCGCGTTGAACGTGACGGTGCTGTGCTGGTGCCCGATCCCCGAGCCGATCGAGGGCGTGTTCGTCATGCTGGGCGACGATCCGAGCACGCCGTACCAGGGCCTGACCGACTATCGCGGACAGATCACGTTCAGCGGTCCCGGGCTGGACGGACAGCAGTTGGTGACGGCCGCCAAGAGCATGCACAGCACAGCGACCGTGTTTGCCTACGACGCCGAGAACGTGACGCTGCACCTGGTCTGGCCCGACCAATGAGGTGGCGGCGGCGGGGGCGTGCCCCCCGAGACTGAGCAGCCGCTGTGGCCGGAGCTGAGCGGCACCGTGCAGGGGATCGGCAAATACGTGATCATCCCGCCGATCACATGTGACGAGGCGGCGGAGCTGGGCAAGGATCCGGGCGAGACCGCCAACTGCGCGCCGTGCGATGTGGCCGAGGACTGTGTTGGCGAGGACGGGGGCGATGGGTACGAGTGCATCGACCCCACCAGCCAGGGCGCGCAGTGCGCCGCAAAGTGCCTGCAGAGCGCGGACTGCCCAGATGGATACAAGTGCGGTTATCAGGCCGGTGCGGTGGACCCGGTGTGCACGCCGGATGCGGGCGAGCCATGGGTGTACTGCCAGGCGACGACGGCCAAGCCCTTTGACCAGGCCTTCCAGTCGACGTGGGCCAAGGCGGACGGGACGTGGTCGATGACCGTCTTCCCGGGCGACAAGACGATCGTGTGTGTGGGCGGCATCGTGCGCCTGCCGTTTGATCCGTGGAACACCTTCACGCCGCTGGCCATGGGCGTGTACCGCAACATCCACGCCATGCCCGACACCGTGATCGACGGCATCGACATCACGCTGGACATCCCGCGCACGCGGACGGTGCCGGTGCGGCTGCACGACGCGCCGACCGAATATGTGGACCCGTGGACGGGCATCGCGGAGCCGACCGACGTGCAGCTGAAGGTGGCGCTGGACTTCGGCGCCGACGGGTATCTGGCGCTGGAGACGCTGGAGGCGGCGGGCCTGGATCGGCTGGATCTGCCGCGCCAGCCGACAGCGTTTACCGGCGACCTGGAGGGCGTGACCTATCACTTTCAGGCCGAGGCGCGGGGCGGTGAGTACGCGATCAGCCGCACGCACGTCTGGGGCGTGGACCTGGTGCAGGCCGACCGGGTGGCGACCTATCAAGACGGGCTGTGGAACGTGGAGGCGGCGGGCATCTACCGCGACGTGCACGCGATGTGGGGCACGGGACCGCAGGACGTTTGGGCGGTCGGACAGGGCGGCTTGATCGCGCATCGCGCGCTGGGGGCCTGGTTCCCACAGTTCAGCCCGACCAAGGCGGACCTCAACGGAGTGTGGGGCGCAGACGACGGGCATGCGCTGGTTGTCGGCGATGCAGGCACGGCGCTGTCCTTCAACGCGGTCGTCTGGACGGCGGAGGACACTGGAACGCAGGCGGATCTGAATGCGGTCTGGGGCTCGTCGCCGAACCACGCGATCGCGGTCGGTGACCATGTCGCGCTGCGGCGTACGGAGGCCGGCTGGCAAACCCTGGACGGGGCGCCGCAGACGACGCTGCGCGGCGTGTGGATGTCTGACTCGGGCGTGGCGCTGGCGGTGGGCGATGACGCGCTGCTTCATCGTCTGGAGGGCGACGTCTGGACGGCCTCGCCGCTGCCCACCGTGGCTCCGCTGCATGCCGTTCATGGCACAAGTCTGGGCAACGTGTGGATCGCCGGCGACGGCGGCACGGTGCTGCGTGGGCCCGCCGATGGACCGCTTGTGGGGGTCGCAACGCCGACGGACGAGCGCCTGCTGGCGATCACCACGACGGCGGACGGCATCAACTACGCCGTGGGCGAGCGCGGGGTGATGCTGCGCTGGGACGGTCAAGGCTGGGATTTGGAGTGGGCGCCCGAGTTCGGCGGTGATCTGGCTGCCGTCGTCGGCTTTGCGGGCCCGGGCCAGCCGGCGTTTGCGGCCGGCATCCAGGCGCTGGATGTGGGGCCGATGCTGACATTCCCGGAGCTCATGGCCTCCGAACCGGGGCTGTCCTTCTTCAACGATCTGGTCGCGTGGGACGCCAAGCCGAGCGTGGAGCCGACCATGAACATGGTGAAGCTGCTGACCGGCAACGGCTTCTACTTTCCGCAGTGGATCATGGTGGGCGACGGCGCCGAGACGTGGGTCGAGCTGCCGGAGCTGCAGCTTCAAAAAGGCATCGACCCCATCCAAGCCGACGAGGCGCTGCTGGAGGTCACCCGCATCTACGAGCCCGGGCTGAGCGCCGAGACCTGGGAGTATTGGGACATCTGGTACCCACTTGCATGGCGCAGCTATGCGCGAGACGCTGCCGTCATATCGACATGGTGAATCCGTGAACGAGAAGACCCGAACCTCGCTGGCAGAGCTCAAGCCGCACCAGAAGCGCGCCTACATTCAGACCCTGCACGCGATGGCCGGGGCGGACGGTGAAGAGCACCCGGACGAGCAGGCGTATCTGTTTGACGTGGTGCGCCAGCTGGGCATGACGACCGAGCAGTTTGCGGCATGCATCCCACCACGTCGGGGCGCCTACCAGGACATCGTTATCGACGCACCGGAAGACGAGGACATCCGCCGCCAGTGGCTGAGCGACCTCATCTGGATGGTGGCGGCGGACGGAAAGCTGGCGCGCACCGAGTACAAGCTCAGCGTCCATTTCGCCGAGAAGCTCGGCTTTGCGCACAAGATCGTAGAGCAGCTGATGGTCGCGTCGCTGCAAAAGCGCTGACCGGCATAGGTGAGCACGTGATCGGGGCGTGATCGGATCACACGACTAGACGAGTCGCGGCAGGGCGACTGGACCGCAGCACAACGAACAGCCAGTTGGCACCGGCGTTGCTCCAAGACTGTGGCGAGTCATCACCACTGGAGTTGCCCATGTCCCGTCTCGTCGCCTCGTGCCTGGCCGCCCTCGTTTTTGGTTGCTCCCCTCAGCCCGCTTCCCAGTCCGGCCCCTCGCCGCAGGGCAGTCGCCTGACCGCCGCACAGTCGTGGATGTATCAGCTGGCGGGGCTGGAGGACCCCGCCGCCGTCGACGCCCTGGCGGCCACCGACTACCCCCTGCTGGTGATCGAGCCCGGGCTCAACCACCGCGCCTGCACGGGTGACGAGACGGGCGCGCCCGGGGACGCCGAGTGCGCCGATCCCTACGACACGCCCGCGATCGTGGAGGCCCTTGCCACGACGCCGAGCGGCGAGCCGCGGGTGCTGCTGGCATACATCGATGTCGGACAGGCCGAGGACTGGCGCACCTACTGGACCACCGACTGGGCGCCGCCCCAGGACGGGCAGCCCGGCAACCCGGCGTTCATCGTGGCCGAGGATCCGGACGGCTGGGCGCACAACTACACCGTGGCCTACTGGCGCACAGGCTGGCGCGCCATCTGGCTGGGTCCGGACGGCCTCATCGCACAGCTGGCGCGGGCGGGCTTTGACGGCGTCTATCTGGACTGGGTGGAGGCGTACGACGACGAGGCGGTGATCGCAGCGGCCCAGGCTGACGGCGTGCATGCCGCTCAGGAGATGGTCCGGTTTATCGCTGACATCAAAGCGGCGGGCCGAGCCGTGTCGGACGACTTTGTGGTCATCGTGCAGAACGCGCCGTACCTGGTCGATGACAGCGGGGACCCGGCCGGCTACCTGGCGACCATCGACGGTCTAGCGGTGGAGGACACGTGGTTCTACGGCGACGGGGACGCGCCCTGGACGGCGGGCGAGGCCGGCTCGGCGTACACGGTGGCGGATCGCGTGCAGTGCGAGCAGAGCGTGTGTGACGGACCGCTCTCGGGGATGGACAACGTCTGCCTGCCTGACGATCACATGGACCTGTACAGCTGCCGCGCGGACATGCCGGTCGCGGGCGATCTGCACGGTGGTTATCGCCACGCCGACGAGTGGTCGACGCAGGGCCGGCTGGACGTCATCGCGAAGTACATCGCCGCCGGGCTGCCGGTGTTCAGCGTGGATTACTGCGTCTCCCAGGCCAACGCAGCGCAGGTCTACGCGGACGCGGCGGCGGCGGGCATGCGCCCCCTGGTCACCCGCGTCTCATTGGACAACCTGACCGAGACCCCCGCGCCCTGAGCTTGCGACGGCTAACGGCGTCGTGGCACCGTGCAGGTCTTGATGGGCCGAGCATCAGCGCTGTTGACCGCCGTGATCATCTGCGGCTGCACCACGGCCGCAACGCCTGAGCCGGTCGCCGATGTCCCGGATGTGCCGCCCGCCACTGTCGACGTCCCCGCTGCCCCCGTTGTGCCCGACAGCGTTGTTGAACTCCCCCCGCCCGTACCTGACGCCCCGGATGTGGCCGAGCCCGACGCGGGTCCGGTCGAGTGCCCGGCGCTGGATGGGCCCACGGTAGTGTCGGCCGAGGCGGCGCGAGCGTCTGACGCGCCGGTAGCGCTGGCGTCCACCCCAGGCGGCGGCTTCGTAGCGCTGTGGGCGCGCACCCCGGACGGCGAGTTGGTGGTGCGCCGGGTCGACGATTGCGCGGCGGCGGGCGAGCCGGAGCTGGCGGCTGATTTGAGCGCCGGCACAACGCCGGTAGATCCGCGCGGGTTCGACCTGGATCGCCACGGGGACGGGCCCGTCGTGGCGGTGGTGGCCGAGCTTCAGTGGTCCTGCGACGAGCTGTGCGAGGACGGCCGGTGCAAGGTGAAGCACCTGTGGTCGTGGCATCGGCATACGCTGACCTGGTGGCCGGCGGACGCGCTGCCCGGCGCGGGCCCACCGCTGGCACAGACCACGTTCGAGACCGAAAAGACCAACGCGCTGTACTCCAAGGATGCGTCCGGCTGCATCGCGCTGCCCCCGACACACCCGCACACGACCAGCCGCATGACCGTGCGCGTGGCGGCCACGCCCGAGGGCCGCGCGCTGCTGCTTTGGGATGACACCGCGGCGGCCGGCAGCACACCGGGCGCGGTGATGGGGCGCCTGTTCGATGCCACGGGGGCGCAAATCGCCGACCTGGGTGTGGTTGGGCCGGCCTGGACCTACCTGGACTCGGACGTCGATCCCACCTCCGGGTATGTGATCGGGTTTCGCGACGGCGAGGGCGTTGGGCTGCTTCGCCTGGATGCGGACGGCGCGCCCCGAGAGCCGCCTGTGCACGTGTTTGCTGCGGACTACACCGATCACGGTCGGGTGATGGTACACGGGCTGCCGGGCAGCGGAGATCGGGCTGTGTTGGCCTTTGGCGCGGGGCTGCCGGGAGAGCGCGACGTGTACGTGGCCACGATGGCCGGCGCCGAGCTGATCGGCGAGCCGGTTCGTGTGCACCTGGAGCCTGAGTTCGATCAGCATCGGCCCGCTGTAGCGGGGTACGCAGACGGCGGCTTCGAGGTCTTCTGGGAGGAGGCCGAGTGGCCGCTGGTGATGCGCCGCCGGTTTGACGCGACCGGCTTGCCCGCCGCGGATCCCGAGGTGGCGGCGTCGCCTGCGAGCAATCCGGGGGCGACCAGCGACGGCGTGCGCGTGTGGGGCGCCTGGCTGGGCAAAAAAGGTCATATCGAGACCCCTGGACCGTTCGAACCGGGCATGGCACCGTGAGCCCGGGAGGACGCCCGCAGATGAAGGCGGCGATTCTGATCGTTGTGGCGATATTGGCGCCCGGCGCCGCACAGGCGCAGAAGGGCGGCGGCTTCTTCGAGGTGCGCGCCCATGTGTCGGCCGGTGTGGACGGCGACATCTGGCAGCTGATCGAGCGCGTGCGACCCGAGCTGTCGCTGGAGATCAGTGAGCGCGTGGTGCTGACCACGACGGTCGAGGCCGCGCTCTCTCAAGGCCGCAATCTGCAGGGTGAGCTGAAGCGGACGCTGGAGGAGTCACCGGCGGGGCCGCTGCTCACCGCGGCGGGGTGCACCTGGCCGGAGCACGGCAACGAGACGTTGGCGGTGTCGTCGGCGGACGACTATCTGAGCGTGGAGCGGCTGTATGCCGACGTCTATCTGCCCGCGGCGGATCTGCGCTTGGGGCGCCAGGCGGTGCAATGGGGCTCGGGTTTTGTGGTGAACCCGACGGACCCGTTTCCCGAGGTGCTGCTGACACAGCCGTGGCGTCCTCGGGCCGGCGTCAACGCGCTTCGGGCCACGATGCCGATCGGCGAAGACCACGAGACGCAGCTGGTTGTGGGCAGCAACGACGACTTCACGGCGGTGCGGGCGGCGGCCCGAGGCACGCTGGGCCTGGGTGAGCACGAGGTCTCGCTGGTCGGGGCGTATCGCCAGGAGAGCGACGACGGGCTGGTGGGACTGGACGTGCGCGGCACGCTGGGCGTGGGCTACTGGGTGGAGTCGGCGATTCACATCGACGGTGAGGGCGAGGTCTTCGAAGAGCTGGTCGTGGGCATCGACTACAGCTTCGATGTGCTGGAGCTGCTGATGGTCACGCTGCAGTACTACCGCAACGGCGCCGGCTCGACGGACGCGGCGGGCGGTGTCGCGTCGGCGACCGAGATCGCGGGCCCCGAGTGCGAGACGCCGCTACCGTTCGGTGGGGACGCCACACGCGGCAAGTTTGACCCGGTCTTTCGAGGGCGCGACTACGCGATGCTCTCCTTTCAGCTGGCCGTGCTGCCCGAGCTGTCGACCAACGCGCTGGGGGTGCAGAATGTGGGCGACGGGACCGGGTTGGTCGTGCCGACGATCTCGTATGCGCCGACGGGCTGGCTGACGCTGGCGCTGGCCGCGCAGGTGCCGTTCAGCTTGTGGGGCGACGGCGGGGAGCTGGACCCGGCCGATTCGGACCTGATACTGACCGCCACGGCCCCCGATGGCTCACCGTTGACGGTAGACTTCTCATCACTGGCTCCGGCGGCCACCTTCACTTTTTGGAGTCGCCTTGCCTTTTAACCCCAACGTTGCATAGTTGGGGTTAACGGAGACATACATGGCGATCTGTGAGCTGCAGGAGGCAAGCCGCACGTACGGGAGCGGCGCCACAGAGGTGCGGGCGCTGGATCGGGTTTCCATCGCGTTCGAGCCGGGAGAGTTCACTGTGATCGGTGGACCGTCGGGCTCGGGGAAGACCACGCTGCTGAACCTGGTCGGGCTGCTGGATGAGCCGACGGACGGCACCGTCCTCTTCGGCGACAAGAATGTGGCCGACCTGAGCTCTCGCCAGCAGGCCCACACTCGCGCGCAGCGGATCGGCTTCATCTTTCAGTCATTCAACCTGATCCCGGTGCTGACCGCCCAGGAGAACGTCGAGACGGCGCTGCATCTGGCGGGCGCATCGGGCGATCGCAGCGCGCGGGCCGTCAAGGCGCTTCAGGATGTGGGACTCGGCGAGCTGACCCGACGTCGGCCGGGCGAGCTGTCGGGCGGGCAGCAGCAGCGTGTCGCGGTGGCGCGGGCGCTGGTCAAGCAGCCGAGCCTGGTGATCGCGGACGAGCCGACCGCCAACCTGGACAGCGCGACGGGCACTCAGATCCTGGAGCTGATGCGGCGCATGAACGAGGAGCACGGCGTCACGTTTCTCTTCTCGACGCACGACCCGATGGTCATGGAGCGGGCGCGCCGGGTCATCACGCTGCGCGACGGCCGGCTGGTCTCGGACGACGTCCGCGCGGGGGCGAGTCGCTAGGTGTTGACGCTCAAGCTGGCGCTGCGAAACGTGTTTCGCCAGTATGGCCGCACGACGCTGTCGATGGTGTCGATCATCTTCGGTGTGGCGATCATCATCCTGGGGCGCGGCTTTGTGGGCGGCGTCAAGGAGAACGTGATCCGCGCGCAGGTGGACTCGATGAGCGGGCACGTCCTGCTGCGGCCGGCCAGGTATCCCGACGTGGGGCTCCAGCACCCGGTAGACAAGCTGCTGACGGTGGATGGGCCGACCAGGGCCTGGCTGGACGAGAACACGCAGGCCTGGACGCGGCGCACGCTGTTCGTGGCGCGGGTGGTGCACGAGCAGGATGCGCTGCGGGTGCGGGTCATCGGGTTCAACCCGGACACGGACAGCGCGGTCTTCCCGCGCAAGAGCTGGCACGTCGAGGGGGCCCTGCCCTACGGCGATGCGGACGGCGTGGTCATCTCGCCGGGAGTCGCGCGGATCTTTGACGTGGCCGCGGGTGACTCGCTGGTGTTTCAGACCCGGACGGCGGACGGCGCCATCAACGCGATGAGGGTGCAGGTGACGGGCGTGCTGCGGACGGGAAACCCCGCGTTTGACGGACTGGGCGCGCTGATGGCCGAGCCGTTGGTGCGCAGACTGGTCGTCACGGGCGAGCGGTTCTCGCATCTGGCGGTGCGTCTCGACGATCGAGCGGATGCGGGGTCCGTAGCGGCCGCGCTGGACGGACGCGTGGCCGGCGCCGAAGTACGCACGTGGGTGCAGGAGACGGCGGGACTGCTGGAGATCCAGGATCTACGACAGCGGGTCTTGGACATTATCGCGTTGGTGCTGATGGCGATCGCCGCGACCGGGATCGCCAACACGGTGCTGATGGCGGCCTACGAGCGAATCCGCGAGATAGGCACGCTGCGCGCGATGGGGCTGACCCGTCGCGGCGTGGTCGGCCTGTTCATGACCGAGGGCGCGATCATGGGGGTGGTCGGGTCGGCGATCGGCGCGATCCTGGGTGGCGCGGTGGTGCGCAAGTACGCGACCGAGGGTATCGATCTGACCGCGGCGATCCAGGGCAACTCGGACGCGTTTCAGAACATCCCCATGTCGGTGATGCTGTATCTGCAGTTCTCCAACGCCGCGATCGTGGGCGCCGTGATCTTTGGGGTGGTGGTAGCGGTCGCGGCGTCGATCTACCCGGCGGTGATCGCGTCCAGGATGCGGCCCTCCGAGGCGGTCAGGGCCTCATGAAGCTGTGGCTGCGATTGTCGATGAGAAACGTGATGCGCAACGGCCGCCGCACGGCGTTGACGGCCGGAACCGTGCTGCTGGCGACGGCGCTGCTGACGGTGGCCATCTCCTGGATTCACGGCATGTTTGGCGGCATTACGCGCGGCTACACGGCGATCAGCGGCCACATCCGGGTGTTGGACGCGGACTACGCGGCGCGCGAGGAGCTGATGCCGCTGCACGAGGCGATCATGGGCGCGGACGCGATGGCGAAAGCGATACGCGGGGTCAAGGGGGTCGTGGACGCGCAGCCACGGATCACGACCGGCGTCGCCATCACCGCCAACGATGAGATCGGCGAGGAGTTCACCATGGTCGTTGGCGCGACCGCACAGTACTACGCCGACCATCTGCAGGGACCCGAGCACCTGGTCGCCGGCGAGTGGCTCTCCGGGGCGACCAAGGAGGTGGTGCTGGGCCGCAAGCTGGCGCAGCGGGTGGAGGCCGCGGTCGGAGACGAGGTGCTGATGCTGGGGCAGACTCAATACGGCTCCATGAGCCCGATCGCCGCCAGAGTTGTGGGGATCGTCTCGTCCAACGCGATGGTCGATCGGCAGGCGTTCTTGCCGCTTGAAGAGGTGCGATATCTGACGGACATGCCCGATGGCGCGGTCGAGATCCTGGTGTACGGCGCGTCGATGGACGCGGACGACCTCAACCCGCTCATCTCGACGCTGGCGGCGCATCCGGCGCTGAAAGGCATGCAGGTTCGGGGCTGGCACCAGCGAGAGCCGTGGGCATCGATGAGCGGCGTACTGACCGGGGTGCAGATCTTCATTCAGGGGTTGATCGTCTTCGTCGCCGCGCTGGCGATCTTCAACACTATGACCATGTCCGTGATGGAGCGCAGCAACGAGATCGGGGTGATGCGCGCGATGGGCCTGACGCGGCTGGGCGCGCTGGGCCTGTTTGTGTTCGAGGCGATGGTGATCGGCCTGCTGGGCGGCATCGCGGGCGCGGGCCTGGGCGGGCTGGGCGGGCTGTACCTGGAGCTGAACGGCATCACGCTGGCCGAGGATGTCGTCGACAAGATCGGCACCGCCACGCCCATGGAGAGCACCATCTACGGCGACGTCACGACGGGCATCGTGCTCACAGGCGTGATGCTCGGTCTGGTCATCGCGGTCGTCGGCGCCATTTTGCCCGCTCTGCGCGCGGCCTCAATTCAACCCGTCACCGCCATGCGTGCGCGGAGGTAGGCGTATCGTGTCCAAAGCGTCCCTGTTGCTCATACTTGTCCCGCTCCTTGCCCAGGCTGAGCCACCGACGGCCGACCAGCTGCTCGACGCGATGGACAAGGCGATGCAGTTTCAGCACCGCACGTCGACGACCACGATGACGGTGATCGACAGCCGGCGAACGCGCACCTACAAGCTGAAGAGCTTTGCGCGCGGGCAGACGGACGCGGCGGTCGAGTACCTGTCGCCGGCCCGCGAGAAGGGCACCAAGATGCTGAAGAAGGGCGACAACCTGTGGCTGTACATGCCGCGGGCGGAGCGCACCCAGAAGATCTCCGGGCACATGCTGCGGCAGGGGATGATGGGATCGGACCTCTCGTATGAGGACATGATGCAGGCCAGCGACTTCAGAAAGATGTACTCGGCGCGCATCATCGGTGAGGCCACGCTGGAGGGTCGAAGCTGCTACAAGCTGGAGGCCACGGCCAAGGACAGCTCTGTCAGCTATCCGCGCCGGGTGATCTGGATCGACAAGGAGACCCTGCTGCCGCCGCGCCAGGAGCTGTACGCGCTGTCGGGCATGCTGCTCAAGACGTGGACCATGAGCGATCTCAAGCAGTTTGACGGGCGATGGGTCGCGACAAAGATGGTCCTCTCCGATCAGCTGCGGAAGGGCTCGCAGACCGTTCTAACCATCGAAGATGTGTCTTTTGATGTGAAGCTGCGGGGCGAGGTGTTCACGCGCCGCTGGCTCGAGCGCAAATAAACTTCGAGATTAGCGGCGCAATTATCCGCGGGCCGTGGTATCCACCCTGTCGCATTGGTTTTATAGAGCGATTCTGTAGAGCCTGGTTTTTTTAGAGGCGCCGAGAGGTGCCAGCGAGATTGGAAAGAAAAATGGGAAAGAAGCTTTTTGTCGGTGGCCTGAGTTGGAACACTGACGATCACGGCCTGCGCACCTACTTCGAGCAGTGTGGCACGGTCGAGGACGCCAAAGTTATTACCGATCGTGAGACTGGTCGTAGCCGTGGTTTTGGGTTCGTGACGTTCTCCAGCGAGGACGAGGCGCAGGGCGCCATCGAGCAGATGAACGGGACGAGCCTGGACGGGCGCACCCTGAACGTTAACGAGGCACAGGATCGACGCGGCGGCGGCGGCGGTCGTGGCGGCGGCGGCGGTGGTGGCCGTGGCGGCGGCGGCGGCGGCGGCGGCGGCTACGGCGGCGGCGGCGGCGGCGGTGGTCGCTGGTAGGCCTCCGGCAAAGCGCTGACGCCCCGGCGTCAGCTACAAGCCAGATTTGACCCTCGGCGCGCTTGCGTCGGGGGTCTTTTCGTTTAACTGCGCTCCGATCGATCCGGGATCGCGCCCCGGAATTCCATTGACACCGACAAGTGATTCTGTCAGATGCAACCCCGCATGACGTTTACAAACCTCGGACTTGACCCCGCCCTCCTCCGCTCGCTGGAGGACCTCGGCTTTGAGAAGCCCACCGACATCCAGACCGCCGCCATCGGCCCGCTGCTGGAGGGTCGCAGCGTAATCGGGCAAGCCCGTACCGGCTCCGGAAAGACTGCCGCCTTCGGGCTGCCGCTGCTGCAGCACATCACCGACCCCGGCAAGGGCGTGCGTGCGCTGATTCTGGCGCCCACCCGCGAGCTGGCGCTGCAGGTCTCGGCCGCGCTGCGCGACTTCGCCAAGTACACCCGACTCCGCGTGCTGACCGTCTACGGCGGCGCCCCCTACGGGCCTCAGCTGGCCGGGCTGCGCGAGGGCGCGGACGTGGTCGTGGGCACGCCGGGTCGTCTGATCGATCTGCTGGAGCGCCAACGCCTCGACCTGTCCAAGGTCGGCACGGTGGTCCTGGACGAGGCCGACGAGATGCTGCGCATGGGCTTCATCGACGACGTCGAGACCCTGATGGGCGCAACCCCCGAAGACCGCCAGGTCGCGCTGTTCTCAGCTACGATGCCGCGCCAGATCCGGTCTATCGCGGACCGCCACGTCAACAACCCGGTCGAGCTTCGCGTGGAGCGTGGGCCTCTGACCGTGGATCATATCGAGCAGCGCTGGGTGCAGGTACCGCAACAGCACAAGCTGGAGGCGCTGCTGCGAATCCTGCGTGTCGAGCCGCGCGGCACCACGCTGATCTTCACCCAGACCCGCGCAGGCTGCGCCGATGTGGCCGACGCGCTGGTCACCCAGGGCTTTGCCGCAGACGCCCTCCATGGCGACATGGACCAGAACGCACGTGAGCGGGTGGTCGCCCGGCTGCGCTCGCGACGCCTCGAGCTGGTGGTCGCGACCGACGTGGCGGCCCGTGGCATCGACATCGACCATCTCACGCACGTCATCAACATGGACCTGCCCACCAGCACCGAGCCCTACGTCCATCGCATCGGAAGGACGGGGCGCGCAGGAGCCAAGGGTATCGCGATCAGCCTGATCACCCCACGCGAGCGGGGCCGTCTGAACCAGCTCGAGCGACGCCTGCGCGTGCGCATCGAACCGCAGCAGGTGCCGTCCGACGCCGACATCGCGGCCGTGCGACGCCAGGAGCTGAAGGCGATGCTGCAGGAGGCGTCCGAGCTGGACGTCAAGGGCAACGCCGCCAAGCTGGTGGCCGACATGGCCGAGGCGGGCGACTGGACGGTGGAGGACATCGCCGCGGCGGCCGTCCGCCTGCTCGGCCAGCGCCAGGGTCTGCAGTTTGGCGAGGCCGAGAACTCACGCCCGCCCAGCTGGGCCCGCAAACCGGAGCCCCGCGAGCAGCGTCGCCCGCAGCGATCCACCAACAACGGCCCCCGCTTCAACAACCGCCCGGGCCGCGGCGAGGCGCCGGACCCGTCGACGTCGATCGAGCTGTTTCTGGCCATCGGTCGAAACGCGGGTGTCCAGGCCGGTGACATCGTCGGCGCGATCACGAACACGGCGGGCGTGCACGGCGCGGCGCTGGGGCGCATCACGATCGGTGCGCGCGCCAGCTTCGTCCAGGTCTCGCCCGATACGGCCAACGACATCATCGAGGCGGCGCCTCAAGTGGTGCTGCGCGGCGTAACGGTGGCGGTCAAGCGAGCGCATCCCCGTACCAGCGGACCGACCAACGCAGCCCGAGCGCCGCATCCGAGCAAGCAGTCGGCGCGCCCGCCCAAGCGTGGCGTGGGCCCGCGCAAGGCCGGCAAGAAGAAGGGCAAGAAGAAGCCGCAGCGTAGAGCGGCCGCGCAGGACTAACCGCGGCGCGGACCTCGTCGCCCGCGACCTCTCGGCCCGCCTCTGGGACGGCCTCCACCACCTCCACGACGCCCACCGGGACGTCTGCCGGGCGGGCGACTCGCGCGACGGGGTCGGTGCGACTTCAGGTCGGTCTCCGGCGGCAGCGGCTGCTCGGGCGGATAGCCATGGTCCTCGACGCGGTTGAGGTGCTTGCCGATCAGCCGCTCGATGTCGATCAGGTACTCCCGCTCCTCCACATCACACAGCGACAGGGCGATGCCCGACGCGCCGGCGCGGCCCGTGCGGCCAATGCGGTGTACGTAGGTCTCGGGGACGTTCGGCAGGTCGAAGTTGATGACGTGATCCACGCCCTCCACGTCGATGCCGCGCGCCGCGATGTCGGTGGCGACCAGCACCGGATGCGTGCCGTCCTTGAAGCCGCTCAGGGCCCGCTCGCGCGCGTTTTGCGACTTGTTGCCGTGGATGGCCGCCGAGCCGACACCGGCCTTGTCCAGCTCTTTGACGATGCGGTTGGCGCCGTGCTTCGTGCGCGAGAAGACCAGCGCGCGCCGGACGTCGGGGCGGCGCAGTATGTCGACCAACAAGCGCCGCTTATTGGACTTGTCGACAAAGAACACGTGCTGCACGACGGTCTCCGCGGCCGACGAGATCGGCGCGACGCTGACGCTGACGGGATTGCGCAGCAGAGAGTTGGCCAGCCCGGAGATGGTCGGCGGCATGGTGGCCGAGAAGAAGAGCGTCTGACGCGTGGCCGGCAGCTCGGCGATGATGCGGCGCACGTCGGGCAGAAAGCCCATATCCAGCATCCGGTCCGCCTCGTCCAACACGAAGATGCGCAGACCGTTCAGCTTGATGAAGCCCTGGCCCATCAGGTCCAGCAGGCGGCCCGGCGTGGCGACCAGGATGTCGACGCCGCGCCGCAGCTCTTTGACCTGCGGCTTCTGACTGACGCCGCCGAAGATGACCGTGTGCCACAGGTCGAGCCCCTTGCCGTAGGTCGCGAAGCTGTCGCCGATCTGGGCGGCGAGCTCGCGCGTCGGGGTCACGATCAGCGCGCGGATGGCCGGCTCGTCTCCAGCCATACGGTCCACGTGCTGAAGGATCGGCAGCGCAAAAGCGGCGGTCTTTCCGGTGCCGGTTTGAGCGCAGCCAAGCACGTCGCGACCCTCCAGGGCCGGCGGAATCGCGGCCTGTTGAACCGGGGTGGGGGTGGTGTAGCCGACGGTGCGAATCGCTTCGCGGATAGTCGGCAAGAGGTCCAGGTCGTCAAAAGTCACGAGCCTGGGTCGCACAGGTGCCGCCAACAAGCAAATCCCCAGGCCAGTCATGGTAAAAGCGCGGCATGACAGACGCGTGGCAAAAACTCACGGAACATCATCAGAGCATCGCCGACACGCACATGCGCGAGCTGTTCGCTGCCGATCCCGAGCGCTTTGAGGGCTTCTCGCTGCGGTTCGAGGACATGTTGCTCGACTTCTCCAAAAACCGGGTGACCGCCCAGACCATGGGGCTGCTGTACGACCTGGCGCGGGAGGCGGACGTAGCCGGCTGGACCCGGCGGATGTTCTCGGGCGAGCGCATCAACTCGACCGAGGGGCGCGCCGTACTACACACGGCGCTGCGCAATCGCTCAGACCGGGCTGTGATCGTGGACGGCGAGGACGTCATGCCCGGGGTGCGCGACGTGCTGGCCCACGTGAAGACCTTCACCGACGACGTGCGCAGCGGCGCCTGGACCGGCCACACGGGCGCCAAGATCACCGACGTCGTCAACATCGGCATCGGCGGGTCCGACCTGGGCCCGGTGATGGTCACCGAGGCGCTGGCGGCGTATGGACGAGACGACCTGCGCGTGCACTTTGTGTCCAACGTGGACGGCACCCATGTCGCCACGACGCTCAAGGGACTGGCGCCCGAGAGCACCCTGTTTCTGATCGCCTCCAAGACCTTCACAACCCAGGAGACCCTGACCAACGCCCACACCGCGCGCACCTGGTTCCTGGACGCCGCGGGCGACGCTGAGCACATCAAGAAGCATTTTGTCGCGCTGTCCACCAACGCGCAGAGAGTGGCCGAGTTCGGGATCGATCCGGCCAACATGTTCGAGTTCTGGGACTGGGTGGGCGGCCGCTATTCGCTGTGGTCGGCGATCGGCACCTCCATCGCGCTGGCCATCGGCTACGACGGCTTCCAGGAGCTGCTCGAAGGCGCGCACGCCATGGACGAGCACTTCCGCACGGCCCCGCTGGAGGAGAACCTGCCGGCGACGCTGGCCTTGCTGGGTGTCTGGTACAACAACTTCTTTGGCGCGGACAGCCACGCCATTCTGCCGTACGACCAGTACCTGCACCGCTTTGCGGCGTATCTGCAGCAGGGCGACATGGAGAGCAACGGCAAGAGCATCACGCGCGACGGGGCGCCAGTGCGCGGTCAGACGGGCCCGATCATCTGGGGCGAGCCGGGCACGAACGGGCAGCACGCCTTCTACCAGCTGATCCATCAAGGCACGAAGCTGATCCCGTGCGACTTCATCGCCCCGGTCCACAGCCACAACCCGCGCGGCGATCACCACACAAAGTTGCTCTCCAACTTCTTTGCCCAGACCGAGGCGCTGATGCGCGGCAAGACCGCCGACGAGGCGCGCGCAGAGCTGCAGGACAGCGGCTTGACCGGCGACGCGCTGGACGCGCTGGTCCCGCACAAGGTCTTTGAGGGCAACCGCCCGACCAACTCCCTGATGTTCGACCGCTTGACCCCGCGCACGCTCGGCGCGCTGGTCGCCATGTACGAGCACAAGATCTTCGTGCAGGGCGTCATCTGGAACATCAACTCCTACGACCAGTGGGGCGTCGAGCTGGGCAAGCAGCTGGCCAAGGTGATCCTGCCCGAGTTGGAGGCATCCGGTCCGGTGCAGGGCCACGACGCGTCCACGAACGGGCTGATCAACCACTACAAGGCGCGCCGTTGATCCGCGTCGCGACGGCCGCCCTCTGCCTGTCGCTGGCCGCGTCCGCGGGCGCCGATCCCACGGTGGAGCTCCTCTGGCGCACCGAGCTTCCGCGTCACGAGGCCGGCGGTGTCGCTGTCTTCGGGGATGGCACAGGCGTAGCGGCCTGGACACGCAACGACGTCATCGTGGTGTCGCGCTTTGATGCCCGAGGCAAGCTCGGCGCGGAGGTGACCCTGGGCGAGCCGGACGAGGTCGAGTTCGAGGACCTGGCAGCCCGCGGCGACGACGTCTTTCTAGCCCTGCGCTCCAACAAGGCGATCACGATCGCCGGTCAAACTCACCGCCCACCACCGGCGCGCAAAAACGACATGTTCCACATGCCCTCCGTCGGCGTCATCGTCCGGCTGGACGCCAAAGGACCGCGGCAGTCCTGGACCACGCACTCCGACGTGGAGGACATCCGCGTCCTGCCGCTCAAAGACGGCCTGTTCCTCGCTGCCTCAAGCATCGGCAAGTCCGATTACTTCGGGCCGCTCCAGCTCTCCAAGCTGGCCCGTGACGGCAAGCCGGTGTGGTCGCAAACCCACCCCGCCGCGCACGTCCACTCGGTCTCCAAGCTCAAGACCGGCTACGGCGTCTCCATTCGAGCCAACGGGCAGCTGGCCTGGTGGGCAGTCTCCCCGGCCGGCAAGCCCATCGCGCAACATCAGGTCCGGAAGCTGCCCAGCGCCGGCGATCTCGGGTCGCTCGAAGCCCCCGTCCAGCACGGCGACGCCGTGACCGCCTTCGGATACACCGGGGGCCCGGTCTCCGTCGCCGGCAAGCCGATCGCAGGGCGACCGTCGTACTCGATTCAGCCGTTCATGCTCAAGACGCCCGGCACGGGGAAGACAGCGACCTTCGAAGACCTGGCCGTCGTCACCGGCAACACAGCCGGCAGCGGCCTGCTCGGCGGACAGCCGGCCACGCTCATGCACGTAATTCACACCGGTCCGGCCAAAGCGCTGCACCGCGGCGACTACATCGTCCTCGGAGGCGCCTCACGGCCGCGCCTCATCCCAGTCTTTCAGTACAGCTACCCCAACGACAACTGGCAAAGCGGCGTGCTGAATGTCGAGCACGGCTTAGAGCTCTATACGCGCGACGCCGCCTTCCACGGCCGCGAAGTGACCCTGATCGGCCACTGCGATCGCAACAACCGTGTGGGCTGCCTGCAGCGCGTGCGGGTCAAAGGTCTGTAGGGCGTAACTCCTAAAGATCCGCGTAAAATTTACGGTATACACCGTATATAGCTCGCGAGACTCTGGAGGACGACATGACGCGCTGGACCGCCCTGGTCGCATGCACTGCACTCATCGCCTGCGGCACGGATGACGCACCGAGCGGCCCCGTGCAGGTCTCGGTGGACGGACATCCACTGGAGGTCGTCACCGGCACGGTCACCATGACGGCGCACGACACGGACGCCCGCCTGGTGGTCAAAGCGCAGGCGGCCTCAGACGGAACGGTCACCGCCACGCTGGACCTGGACCCTGACGTCCTACCGGACCTTGTCGTTGGATATCCGTACCGCATCGACGCGGTCACGACCGCCGGCAGCGGCGGGAACATCTTTGCCGCACAGCCCGCGCAGCCCGCGTTCATCCGTTGGGTCTCGGCCAGCTCGGACTGCGACGCCTGCGCGCTGGCCATTCCAGCCGACCAGTGGCTCAGCGGCGCGCTGGAGATCAGCGCCGTGAGTGCCCGTCGATTGGACGGACGCGTCACCATCGAGATCACCCGCGAACCGTCGGACGGCACAGCTGTCACCGTGGAAGCGACCTTCTCGGTGTCCATCCCGGAGATCGAGGCCGAGCCCGCTCCGCGACCGCCGACAGAGCATCCAAAGGTCAAAGAGGCGCCCTACGACGGCCCATCGGTCACCTTGTCCGCCAACACGTCCGTCTGTTTCGACGTTGCGGAGCTGCACAGCCCGCTGAGCACCGCCGACGACATGTACGCGACCCCGGCCGGCAACCACCTGAAGCTGACACCCGGCGGCCCGCTGCCGACCCAGAGCAACCCCGTCAACTGGTTCATGGCCGGCGGCAAGCCCAAGCTCTTCGAGTCCCTGGCCGACGTCCCGGCAACCCTGCCCGTAAACCAGCCGGGTTTGCCGCTCATCAAGCCGAAGCCGGGCATGGCCTTCGTCGTGAAAAACAATACCAGCCCCGGCTACACCCGCGGCTTCGTCGCCCAGGCGGTGACGCAGGCCCTCGTTCTGCACTATGAGCTGATGCCCTGACCGACTCAGCTGTGGAGGTAGTCCGACGGCACATGCACGTCGAGGCGCACGTCCAACACCCCCGGGACCTGCGCCGCGATCCGACTCAGCGCCTCCCGCCGCAGGTCGTCACGAGCCCGCCCTGAGATCGTGATGTGACCCGAGCTGGCCCACACCTCGACGTTGCTGCGATACAGCTCCCGGCTCAGCGCCAGCGCCGCGATGACTTTGTGTGCCAGCGACGCGTCCTCGGCCGTGCACAGCGCGTCCTGCGTCCACTCCTGCCGCTTGCGCCGGGCCGCATCGCAGACCACCTCGGCGGCCTCCGCGACGCCGCGCAAACCGACGTTCAGGGTCAGGTCGTAGTCCGGCGCGTCCTGGTAGGCACGGCCGTACAAGAAGCGCAGCCAGCGCGCCCGCCGCGCGTCGGCACGCCGCACGTGGCATTGAGCCTCTCGGCGCGACAGCCGCAGCTCGGCGATCACCGCCTGCACGCGATAATCGAACGGCGCAACCACCCGCACGCGCAGCAGGTTCGGCAACCCGGCCAGCAGTAGATGCGCGGCGTGCCCGTGGTAGACGAAGCTGCCTTCAACGGCGTGGTGACACAGGACCGAGCGCACGATCTCCAAGTAGATGGCGCGCTCTTCCACAGCGCCGTCGAACAGGAGCATGGGCGCCTCTTCGACCACATCGACGAACAGCCGCTCTGAGACACCGGCCATCCGGGCGGCCTCCAGCACGATCTCACGACTGAGAACCGGGACGTCTAAATCGGCGGCGACACGAATCGCCAGCTCCCGCGCGCCGCTACAGGTACCACGCGTGATGGTGATAATCGGCATCTCATGTTCAGGGTCCGCCCGAGCCTCGCGGGGTGTCAATAGCCAATGACTGACCAGGCTCTGCTCAAATGTGAGTCATCTCAATGATCGCGTCTTTGCGGCCGCGCAGCCGGGACTCCGCGCGCATCACGACGCCCATGTCGCCATTGGGCAGGATCACCACGTTGCCTGCCGGCACCTGCTCGATCCAGCGGACGAAGACCTCGACGATCAGGGGATTGAGCTGTGTCCCGGCTGCCTGAGCCAGCAGCTCGATTGCGCGCGGATGCGTCAGCGGCAGGGGCCGATACGGACGCGGCGTGGTCATCGCGTCATAGCGGTCGGCGACGGCGATGATCTGCGCAAAGAACGACGGCTGATCGCGCACGGTCTCCGGATAGCCGCCACCTGCGTACGCCTTGTGGTGGTGCACGCACGTAACGATGGTGTCCATGAGCTCGTTATCCACGTCCTGGAAGCCCGCCAGCAGTGGTACGGCGGCCAGTGGATGGCGCGCGATCACCTGCCAGTCCTCGTCGGTCAGCGGCCCCTCTTTGGTCAGCAACTCCGGCGGCATGGCGGCGTTGCCGATGTCCGCAAACATGGCGGCCACGCCCAGTCGACGCAGCGTGCGACGGTCCAATCCGAGCGCCATGCCCAGCCCCAACGACAGCACCGTGGTGTTGGCCGCATGGTTGGACTCGTAGTCACGCCAGTTTTTGATGTCTGTCAGCAGCACCAGCAGGTCCGCCAGGCGCTGGTCTTCCGAGTACAGCACGTCGATCAGGCGCTGAGCCGCGCGCTTGGCGTGCTTGATGGTGGGCGCGCGACCGGAGCGCGCATCCTGATAGGCCCGATAGGCGGCGTCCACGGTCCTGAAATACGACTGCCGCACCAGGGCCGCGCCCTCCAGTACGGGCAGGTCCAGCAGCAGCGTGTCCACATAGCGCGTCAGGCGAATGGGGAAGCGTCCACGCCCCGCCAGCAGCTGCTCCAGCGCCTTGAACTTGTCGTCGGTCTCGTCGCTCTCCACGGCCTGAAACGCCGTACCAAACGCCAGCAGGTCCTGCGCGTCAGGCAGCCGCTCAAAGCTGATGGCGCCCAGCACGCGCGCCTCCAGCTCCTGCCGAAACTCCTCGAAGATCTCGTACGCCTGGCGCGTCACTTTCAGCCGGGTGTCGTTGAGGTAGAACTCGCCCGCGTACAGGCGCAGGGTCACCTCGGACGCCGTCTCAAACGCGCGCTCCAGCACGCTGCTGAGCTTCTTGACCGCCCCGACCGTGGCCTCGTTGCGGTCCGAGTGCACACGCAGCATGCGCAACATCGCGTTGATCGACAGGGTCAGCTCCCGGCCGAGCGCGTTCATCATCGCGTGGCGCTCTGATTGCTGCGCCTCGGCGGCGGCTCTGGCTTCGTCGTTCATCAGATCCCCATCCGCTTGCGATACCGCGCGACCACCTCGAGGGCCTGCGGCGTCCCCATCAGCTTCAAACAGCGCACGATGTGACTGTGAAACTCCGCTGTTGCCGGGTCGTCCAGCGCGACCTCGACCCCGATCCGTCGCAGCCCGGCCGATGAGCGGGCCAGCAGCGACCGCGACCAGGTCTCTTGGGGCTCGAGCAGCCGCGCAAGCTCGGCCACAATCGGCACGGCGGGCATCTTGGCCAGCATCTTCATCAGCGTCACCTGCTCGACCCGTGGGCGAGTCGGCAGGCGGTCATCACGCAGCACCTGCGCCAGCAGCGACAGCCCGCGACCTCCGAGAACAGCGCACCCACGGACGGCCACCACGCGCACGTCCGACGAGCCGTCGAACAGCCGCGACTGAATGTACTGTGGCAGCTCTTTGGGCCGGATCCGGATCAGCGCCTCCAACACGCGCTCGCGCACCGGCGCCTCGAGATGCTCCAACAGCGGGACCAGCATCTGGGTCACCTCGTCGCCGCCGATCTCCGCCAGCACCCGCGTCGTGGACGCCACGATCTGCCGCTTGTCGCTGGTCAGGCCGGGCGCCAGCGCCGAAGGCTGGCTCTGGACCATCTTAAACAGGCACTGCTGCATCGCAGGCAGCTCGTCATTGTCCAGGTGCGGCAGGCACTCCAGCACCGGCTTCACCGCGCGCGGTCCGTGCATAACCAGGAACATGCAGACGTCCCGGCGAGCCTTTGGCGTGCCGCTCTTGCGCATCACGTCGATGGCTTTGTGCACCAATTCGGGCGCTCCAGTGCGCACCAGCGCCTCTTTGACGGCGGCCGTGATCTCGGGTGTTGCGCGGTCGGCCGCCAGCTTTCTCAGAATCATCGTGATTCGCAGCGCCAGGGTCGGGTTACCCGCACGCAACATCATGCACGCGATCTCACCGAACAGCTTGATGACGCTGTGCACCTCGGCGTCGCCGTCACAGCCCTTCAACATGCTCGACAGCGTCAGCAGAAAGCGCTTCACCGGGTCGATGGTGGCCTGCGCCCCAAGCAACTGCCCCAGCGCTTCCCCGCGCTCGCCGTCCAGCTCCTGCTTGTAGCGCTCAACCGCGCCGGCGCTGCCCGCAAACGATCGCCCGCGACGCTGCTGGCTGCTGCCGTCGTCCGCACGACCGCCGCAGTCTTTGTAGATGGCGTCGTCACCGATCAGCTCGATGCCGGGCGCCGACTCTTCGACCAGATCCTCCACCAGCACCAGCTTGATGTGCTTGAGGTCGCGGTCCCAGATCAGGGTGACGAGATCCTCGTGTGCGCTCGCTCCCGACGACGCCACGGCCATGCACTTGAGCAGCGCTCGCAGCTCCTTCTTCTCCAGGCCGATATCGAAGTACAAGCGACGCGCGCCGTCGTTGAACAGCCTGAACGGCACCCCGTCCCGCAGATCCTCGTCCTCGTAGATCGTCTCGCCCGCAAACAGCGCGCTGGTGCGGTCGATGGTCATGGCGACCCGCTCCCGCCCCTGGAAGAGCGCGGTCAGCTCGTCGAACGTGGTGTCTATCGCCTCCGACACGAACGGACTGTTCTCGGGATACAGCTGAAGGCATTTGTACGCGCGCGCCAGGCCGCCCATGACACGCCCGGCGCCCGCGATCACCTGAGGCTGGCGATCCGCCTCGCGCTCCGGCTCGACCATGCTGCCCGCCGTGGGGTCGAAGTCGGCGTTGGCCTGCGCCCCTGCCGGCGCGATCTTGGCCGCCGCGATCTCGTCGACCAGCTCCTCAAGGTCCGCGACCACGGCCTCGGCGCTGCTGTAGCGATCCTCGGGTCGCTTGGCCAGGCAGCGCATCACGATGTCCTCCAGGCGCGCTGGAATCTTCAGCTTGGGGTTGGCCTGCCGCAGCGGCACCGGCGCCTCACAGACATGCTGCGCCGTGTACGTGGCGAGATCCGGTCCCAGAAACGGCCGCCTTCCGGTCGCGACCTCGTACATCGTGACGCCCATGGAGTAGATGTCACTGCGTCCGTCGGTAGGCTGCTTGGTGATCTGCTCGGGCGACATGAACGGCGCCGTCCCGCCGATCTTCGCAGCGCTCTCACCGCCCACGGAGCTGAGCCCGAAGTCCAGCAGCTTGGCGAACGGCCGGCCGTCCTCGCCCATGGTGACCATGATGTTGCACGGCTTGATGTCGTGATGAACGATGCCCAACGCATGCGCCGCACCCAGCCCGCCGAGCACCTGCGCGGAGATATGGGCGATCGTCAGAGCGTCCAGCGGGCCCTTGCGCTTGAAGATCTGCTTGAGGTCCTGCCCCTTCAGATACTCCATCACCAGAAAGAGGCTGTTGTCCTCCAGCTCCCCGAAGTCGTGCACTTTGACGACGTGCGGATGATCGATCTTGGCGTAGATGCGCGCCTCGTTGAGAAACTGCGCGCGCATGCGCTCCTGGTCAGCGACCTCCTGCCAGATGACCTTCAGGGCGACTTCGCTGTCCAGCGGGATCTGGCGCCCCCGCACGACAAAGCCAAAGCCGCCGTAGCCGAGCACCTTCCCGACCTTGTAACGGCCGCCGATGACCTCCCCGATCTCGGGGGCGGTGCGCTTGATGGGCAGATTCTTGGGGAGACCGATTGGCACAAACGTTCAATCGTGACCACGCCAACAGGCCAATAGTGAAAACGACTACTCGCAGACGCCCTTGAGCTGCCCTTTGTTGTAGTCGTCGCTGTCGCAGCAGCAGCCCGAGCCCCAGGTCCAGGTCGCCGTGCACGCCCCCGAGAGCCCGGACGTGCTGCAGCCCGCGCCAAACGTGACCCACGCGGGTTTGCTGCTGGGCGTGGCCTTGGAGCTGAGCGAGTTGCAACCGCTCCCCTGGCAATAGTTGAGCTCCACCGACGTCAACCCGGTGCCGGCGGGGCACGTAATCGTGCGCTGACAATTTCCCCCGCCGCCACAGAAGTTGCTGACGTTGTTGCAGGTGCTGCTCTCTACATCCGTCTTGGCCGACGAGAAGAGCTTGCGCCACGCGTAGGTGTCGTCCGACTTCTTGATGCACACATAGCCCGCATCGCTGACGCCCGCGTCGCCCGGGACCAGGTACATCAGCCCACGAGACGCGGCCTCGCAGCTCGGCAGCGCCCCGGTCGTGGCCAACTTCAGGCCGCCCTGCGCGCCGAGAACGCCCGAGGCCGTGCCGCCCGCAGCCGGCAGGTAGCTTTCGGAGAGCTTGGCGGCCGTGACCGCGCCGTCCGCGATGGTCAGGGCGTCCGCCGTGCCGGTCACCTCCCCCGCAAAGGTCGTAGCGGTGGTCAGGTCGTCGGACGCGTCCGTATCCCAGCCGTCCAGCGTGGTCGGATCAAAGCCGACGTCCTCGGCGCACGCCCAGCCGGTCTCGCCGTTCCACTTGAGCACTTCGCCCACCTCACATGCCCCCTGCGCCAGCTTTGCAGCGGGCAGCGAGCCGTCGGCGATGACGTCCGCCGGGAGATGCGCGTCGGCATCCAGAGCCACCAACTCGCCCGCCTTCGGGGTGGCCGACGCGTGCAGCCCATCCACCGTGTCGGCATCAGCCGCGGACGCCGCATGCAGGGCATAACCCGACGCGCTCAATGCCTGCCTCGGCAGCTCCGCCTGGCCGTCCACGGCGATCCCCAGCCACAGCGCCGGGTACAGGGCGAACAGATTCACCGGGCCCAGCAGCGACTCTTCCTGCCCCAAAATGACCGAGAAGCGCCCGTCGACCAGCTCGACGCCCAGGTGCACCTCTTTCCAGAGCATGTCGGCTGACTCCGCGCTCTCGTACAGCGCAAATTGCAGCGCCACTGTCTCGTTGACGCCCTGCCCTGCCGCGCTGATCACCCGTCCCTGAGCGGACAGCCGGCTGGGTGTGGCAAACGCCTGGGCGGATGCGGTCAGGAGGATCAGGACGGTCACGCCGCGCATGGTCATGTGCCTCGCGCCTCCAGGATGGCTTTGATCGACACCAGATCCTTCTGGTTGGCCTTGCGCATCGCGCGCGCCATCATCGGCGCCATCAGCTTGGAGAAGCCGGTCGGTATCCCCGCGTTTCGCAGCGTCATCTTGGTGCTGTTTTCACCCTCGGCGTGCCAGGAGTAGGTGGTCTCCATGGGGAACGGCCCCTCGGCGGTGCGCATGACCATCTTGCGGGTGGGCTCCAGCTCCACAACCTCATAGGTGTAGGCCAGGCGCCGCCCCAAAAAGCGGGCGACAAAAGCCATCTTGGAGCCCAGCTGGACCGGGGGCTCGGTCACCCACTCGATCGCCTTGATGTTGACGTACCACTCGGGGGCGTTGTCGGGATTTCCGGCATACGCGGCGACCGCCTCGACGGGCCGATCGATCACGATCTCGGTTCTCACGTCTACAGCCATACGGCTGAGAATAGCACGCGCGCAAGGCCGGGATCCGTCAGTCGCTGGACGATAGCTGCTCGACCCAGATCGGGGAGCTCCACGCCATCCGGTCGGCGCCCGTCTCGTCGATCTCCAGGTAGATGAAGTGGCGCCCCTGCCCCGGCAGCGCAACGTCGATCTGCGCCCAGTCCCCACCTGAGGCGGTGGTGGCCGCGACCTGCCGGACTTCGCTGCCGCCGATGGTGCCCATGTAGACCGTGATCTCATAGCCGCCCGAGTAGTCGGGGTCGCTGAGCAGCGCTGTCAGTGTGACGCTGCTGTCCAGGGTGCGCAGCTCGCCGCCCATCGGGACGCGGTCGCCGGCGTAGACTTTGACGGAGAGGTTGGGATCCTCGCTGGCGTACGCTGCGCGGCGGTCCAGCGCGTCCATGATGTGTCGCTCTGTCAGCGCGGTGGCCAGCACGCCCGTACGGCTGGTGTGGCCTGTGCCCCAGTTGGCGTAGTGGTTGTCGTGCGGGGCGGTCGGCGCCAGGCGGAAGCCGTGCAGCAGGTAGTAGTCCCAGTCGCTGTGGACGCGCGTGTACCGGGTGATCTCGCCCGTCTCGGAGTCCTCGCTCAAGCTCGGGTTTTGCCCCAGCTCGTGGCGGATCTCCTTGCCGCGGCCGACCAGCACCTCCATGAAGCGCAGGTAGGGTCGGGATGCGGCCTCCACGTTCAGCAGCGCCTGGGTCACTGTGGCGCGGTCGGGCAGCATGGCGCCGTCGATCCACGCCCCGTGAACCTCGCGCAGCGGGGAGTAGTCGTCGATGCCGAAGTCGTTGAACTTGACCTTGCGCTGGCCGTTTTTGGGGATGTCGGTCAGCTTGACGTCAAAGACCTGGTCCCAGTTGCCCTGCAGCGTCTCGACGTGGTGGCGGAAGGTGCGCGGGTGGTTGAATCCGATCAGCGGCCGGTCGCCGGCGGAGGCGCGCTCGGGCAGAAAGTCGCCGTAGAACTGGTCAAAGCGGCCCTTGTTGATCTTGGCCAGCTCGCGGCTACCGATGACGGTGACGTGGTTGCCCTGGCTGTTGGTGTTCCACTCCATGCCGGGGATGGCCACGAAGGTGCCGCCGCTCTCGTCGGTGACCGCCTCGGCCAGGTGCACCAGCTGCTCAAAGACGTGCGTGCTCATGTTGGCCATGTCTTTGGGCTGGTCCGGCTCGTCGCCCGTGCAGTGCGGGGTGATCGCCATGAAGTCCAGCCCGCCCTGGTCGCGCGCGTACTCAAACGCGAATCGCGCCGGATCGCCGTTGGACTCTTCGTGCACATCGACCGTCTCGCCGTGCTCGTCATGGCGCTCGAGAACGCCGTCGTCCAGCAGCTCGCCGGCATGCCCCGCCGCGTGATGCGCGTGCAGGTTACCGAAAAACACCTGGTGCTCGCTGGCGTGCTGCTCGGCCGGGGTCAGCCCCCCATCCAGCGCGGCGCCGGTCAGTGACCAATCCCAAAGGCGCGCGAACATCGCGTCAAACGGAGCAACGACCCGGTCATCGTCGTAGCGGATGTAGAACTCGCTGTTGTTGAAGAACGCGCTGCCCGACCAGTTGCCCGAGCCGTTGTACAGGACCTCGCCGTCCACGATCGCCAGCTTGTGGTGCATCAGCTGGTACAGCTCGCCGTTGCTGCGCTTGAACCGCACCATGCCGCCCGCCTGGTAGAAGCGCACCCACTTGCCGCCCTGGACCTCGTCCTTGTCGGCCGCGTTGACGATGACCCGCACCTGGACGCCGCGCTCGGCGGTCTGCGCCAGCACCTTGACCAGGTCGCTGAACACCAGGTGATGCATGAGCACGTCCACGCGGGTCTCGGCGTTGCGCAGCGCCTCTTTCAGCACGCCCACCTGAGCGGAGCCGGGCGTGAACTTCACCTCGTCGTTGGAGCACGCGGCGCCGCGCTCGAGGTCGTGGGCAAACAGCGCCTCGAAGTTGCAGTTGAACGCCGTGATCAGCGAGTCGCCGGGATCGGCGTGCATGATGATGGTGTTCTCTTCATTGATGGACGTACCGGTCGAGGACCAGTTGTTGCTGCCGGTGAGCAGGGAGTGGCCGTCCACGACCATATACTTGGCGTGCTGCAGGCCCGCGTACTGCCCGTTGGACTTGCCGGACACAAACTCCACGGCCAGGCCCCCGTCAGCCAGGCGCCTGCTGACCGTGCCGGACTTGTTCTGGGCCACGTTCATGGCCAGGCGAACCCGGACGCCGCGAGCGTGGGCGTTGACCAGAGCGGCCTCGATGTCTTTGCGGCTGAAAGTGAACTGCGCCACGTCCACGCTGGTGCGTGCGCCGTCGATCAGCTCGATGGCGCGGCGGGCGATTGACGAGTTGGCCTTGAGGTAGCTCTTGTCCGCCGAGGTACACACGTCGCAGTGCGGGTCGGTGAGCAGGATCTCGTACTGGCGATTATCCGCGCCATCGGCCTTGGCCGCGTTGCCTCCGATAAGGTCCGCGCCCGCGAGGACATCATAGTCCCCACTACAGGCGACGATCAGCAGCGACATCGATACGGCGGCAATACAGCGCAGTGTGTGCATTTCACTCAACCCCGGGGTCATCCGTTCCCTCATGCCTTGCCTTTGTACAAGACCCGTGCCAGACAAAAGCGGTGCGGTCGAACAGCGTCACGCGCGGGCTGCTTATCAGCGCCGCAATCTTCTTTGTCATCTCCACCGTCGGGTGGTGGTACGTGCTGGGCCGCCCCGTGCTCGGCATCTACGGCGTGTTGGTGCCGATCCTGTTCGGCGTGGACACGCACCCGCTCGCCATCGCGTCGCTGAGCTGGTCGATGGTCACGCTGTTCGTCGTCTATTTCGCGATCACGTGGCCGCACCGAAAGGCGCTGGCTGCGATGGCGCACACCATGCTGACCGTCTACTGGGTCCTGGCGGCCGTGCTCATCTGGCTCGCGGCCGTCCCCGGCACCGGACAGCGCGACGCCATCGACTATCAGGGCAAGGTACACCCGCTGCCGCGCCAGGCCCCTGTGGCCGGTCTGGAGCTGCACGTCTTCGACACAGGCGACCTGCCGGCGCCGAGTCTCAGCATGTTCGAGAGCGGGCGCGGCACCCGGCACCCGAATCAGCCCGTGTTTCTGGTCGTGCACCCGACCTGGGGCATGCTGCTGTTCGAGGCGGGCATCAGCCCGGAGGTGGCCAAAGACTCGGGCGCGCATGTCGGAGAGAAATTGCGCCGCTGGGGCCTACTGAAGATGCAGCAGGCCGAGGGACAGGACATCCGCTCGCAGCTGAAGGCCGCGGGCTTCCACCCGGACCGCGTACGCGAGGTCGTGCCCTCGCACTTTCATCCGGAGAGCACCGGCGGCATCGAGAGCTTCCCCCTGGCCCGCATCATGGTGGACCGCCGGGAGCGCAATTACGCCACCACGGCGCCGCAGTACAACTTTCTGCCTCACGAATGGGACGATGTCGGCATCCGCTGGCACCTGGTGGAGTTTGACGACAAGCGGGTCTTCGGCCCCTTCCGCGGCGCGCTGGACATCGCCGGCGACGGCTCGATGGTCCTCATCTCGACACCCGGCCATACGCCCGGCCACGTGTCGCTTTACGTGAACCTGCCGCTGGGCCCGGTGCTGCTGGCCGGGGACGTCGCGGGCACCGTCGAAAACCTGCAGACGCGCACTATCGATCTGCCGTTTGTCAGCGTCGATGCCATGGCGCACCGGGCCATGCTGGGCCGCCTGCTGGCCTTTCGCAAAGCGTTCAAGCGCGTCACGATCGTGCCGGGTCACGACCTGACCCCGCTGCGCCACAAGACCCGCCGCGACCTGGTCCTGCACCTGGACAATTAACTGCTCTTGCGTTCAGTATTTAACGTGCTTTTCATTGGCGCGTCCTCTAGGCTTATTCGACCATGTTGAACTCACTAAACAGCCACGCCGTCGGCATCGGGCAGGTGCTTCAGGAGACCCTTGACGTCCTCCAGAGGCGCCTGGGCCGCGAGGAAGACGCCGCTGCGTCCGGCATCACCAATTTAGACGGATTTCTCGGCGGCGGCGGACGCCCGGGCGACCTGATCGTGCTCGGCGCCCGCCCGGGGATGGGCAAGACCTCGTTCGCGCTGGGCTGGGCCGCCCATGTCGCCTCCAACGGCGGCCACGTGGCGCTGTTCAGCGTGGACATGGATCGGGCGCAGGTCGGCATGCGCATGCTGGCGGCCCGCGCGCGCATCGGCCTCCACATCATGCGGTCGGGCCGCTTGGACATCGACGAGTATCGCCGGCTTGCAGAGGCGGCCGGCGCGGTCGCAGACCAACCGATCCATGTGGACGACCGCGGCGCCATCACGCTGGAAGAGATCACCCGCGAGTGCCACCGCTTGCACCGCGGCCAATCGCTGCGGCTGGTCGTCATCGACTGCCTGCAAATGGTTACGGTCGCCGGCTCCCCTAACCGCGCCGCGGCGCTGGGCGCCGTGACACGCGGCCTGAAGCGCCTGGCGCGCGATCTGGGATGCACCGTGCTGGCCCTGTCGCACCTCAACCGCGCCTTGGAGCGCCGCGCGGACAAGCGCCCCAATCTCTCCGACCTGCGCGAGTCGGGCGCCGTGGCGCAAAACGCCGATGTGGTGCTGTTTTTGTACCGCGACGAGGTCTACAACCCCGACAGCCCGGACGTCGGCATGGCGGAGGTGATCGTCCGCAAGCAGCGCGATGGGCCGACAGGCATGGCCCACGTCGCGTTCATCCCACCGTTTCTGACGTTTGCCAACAGCGCGGATGACCACTGGTTCTAGGGGGCTGCGCAGGACTAGCCGGTTTGCACCGTAATAAGCAGACCATCAGAAATCGGGTACGCTGGGCCGGTGACCACACTCAGAACCCCGGCCCTCTCGGTTGCAGTGCTGCTGTCCTTGGCGAGCTGCACGGATGACGACATCACCGCGCCCGACGTCGTGGCGCCGCCCGAAGACGTCGCGCAGGAGGAGACCACCGAGCCCCCGCCGACGTGTCCCCCCTCACCCGCGGTCGCCGGCAGCGTACGGGCGCGCTCTCTGGACTGCGCCGAGGATCTGCCGACAGGACCGCTGGTCGCCGCGCGCGTCGGGGATCTGGTGCTGGAAAACGACCGCGTCCGCTTTGTCGTGCGCGCGGGCGCAGAGGGCCACGCGGTGCTGGGATTCACGGGCAGCGGCCTGGTAGATGTTGTGCGATTGGGGACCGACGGCGCACAGCGTGGACATGACCCGTTGCGAGAGTTTGTGACGACCGCGGCGTTTCACCTGGTCTTGCCCGACAGCGTGAAGGTGGCGTCTGACGGCGCCGATCTCGTCGCGCGCGTCGTTGCCGAAGGCGCGTTGGTCGCGCTGCCCACCATCGCGTCGGTGCTGCCGTTTCCGGAGCCGCCGGTCCGCGTGCGCCTGGAGTACACGCTGGCGCCGGACTCGCCGGTGCTGGAGATCACGACGACCCTGTTTCCCGACAAAGGTGAGGAAGGCGTCTCTGTCGCGCTGGCGGACCTTGTGCTGTGGGGCGGAGAGGTGCGCCGATTCGTGCCGGGGCTGGGGCAGTGGGACCTGCCCGAGGGCGCGGTGGTCAACGTGGTGGGTGTGACACCCATGCGGCCGGGCAGCGACGTGCCGGCGTGCGCGACCGGGTCCGCGATGGGCCGCGAGATGCTGAACCTGACCGTCATCCGCGGCTTCTTGTACGACGGGCTGGAGGTGCCGAAGGACGGGGCGTCGGTCACACGTCTGCTGGCGGTCGGCGACGACGTGGCCCAAGCGATGGCCCTGGTCCGCGACCGGCTGGGTGAGACCAGCACCACCGTCAGCGGCACGGTCGCGGGCGCCGGTCCACAGACGGTTATCGAGGCGCTGGACGGCGCGGGCAACCCGATCGCGCGCTGTGCGGTGGACGACAAGGGCGCGTTTGAGTGCCGGGTGCCCGAATCGACCGGCGCGCTGGCTCCGGGCTGGATCGGCGACGGCGCGGGCGGCCCCGGTGGCGCTGGGCAGACCAACCGTGCGGCGTCGGTCGGTCCCGGGGCGGACCTGCAGCTGAAGGCACCGGACCACGCCACGCTGACGGTGTCGGTCGCGGACGGTAACGGCGCAGGCGCCCCCTTTCGCATCACGGCGCAGCGGGTCGACCCGGATCTGGACCTGCGCCGGCGCCTCGTGTCGGCCGGTGCAGAGCAGAGCTTCTTGCTGCCGCCCGGCGCCTGGGATGTGTTCGTCCATCGCGGACCCGAGCACGCGCTGCATCACGCGGCGATATTGCTGGAGGCGGGCAAGACGCAGACCATCGCCGTCGTCCTGCCGCGCGTCGTAGACACCGCCGGCTGGGCAGCGGTGGACCTGCATGTGCACTCTGAGGACTCCCCCGACAGCGAGGAGCCGCTGGACCAGCGGATCGCCCTGGCCATCGCGGACGGGCTGGACGCGATCGTGATCAGCAACCACGACTTCGTCTCCGACATCGCGGACGGCCCGTTGGCGGAGGGGCCGCTGATCGTGCGCCGCGGACTCGAGGTCAGCACCGTGGGGCTGGGACACTTCAACGTCTGGCCGTGGGCGGTCGACCCGGCTGTCTCGGGCAACGGCGCGCCCCGCTGGTTCGGCACCGAGCTGGACGAGCTGTTCGACCTGCTGCACGGCGATGAGGCGACGGTGGTGCAGTGCAACCACCCCCGGTTTGCCAGCGGCTACGCGGCGTTCTTCGACGCGCTGAACCTGGGCCCGCAGACCGCGACCGACACGGTGCGCTGCGACGCGCTGGAGGTGATCAACGGCACCGCGCACAAGGACACCGAGCAGGTCATGTCCGAGTGGCTGGAGCTATCGGCGCGCGGGGCAAGAATCGCGGCCACCGGCACCAGCGACTCCCACGGGCTGAAGGATGCGATAGGCAACCCACGCACGTACGTCTTCGTGGGCGACGGCCCGATCACGCCGACAGCCATCGACGACGGCATCCGGGCGGGACGCACGCTGGCGACGGCGGGCGTCTTCCTCACCGTTCAGCTGAAGGACGGCGCACAAACCGCCGGGATCGGCGACACGCTGACCTCGACGGAAGCGACCGTGACCGCGACCATCACGGTAGCCGCGCCCGACTGGCTGACGCTGGGCGAGCTCAGCGTGTGGGCCGGACCGCAGGTCGTCCAGACCCTCGACGTCTCCGCCCTCGAGGTGGAGGCCGGCGCCCGCAAAGCGTCGTTCGAGGTCACGATCTCCGTGGCGAACACCCCATTTGTGGTGGTGAGCCACGGCCCGACCGCGCCGGGACCGGGCACGCATGCCCCTGGCTGGGCCGTTACCAGCCCTGTTTGGCTCAGCAAGCCCTAGCTAATTACAGGCCCCGCAGCCGAAGCTGGTCACCTCGTCCCGGCACAGCCAGTCCCACGCGACATCGCAGCAATAAGCGTCTTTGGCGCATACGCAGGCCTGCACCGCGGCGTTTGAGCAGCCCGCGCTGTTGGAGGTCTCGCAGCAGGTCCCGCCGCATTGCCCACAGTCGTCCGGGCAGGACTCGCAGCTCTCGCCGTCCGCACAGGCGCCGTCACCACACACGATACACGCGCCGCAGTCGTCCGCGCACGTCTCGCACGTCTCGCCGTCCGAGCACTCGTCGTCGCCGCACTGTGCGCACGGCCCGCAGTCCGCCTCGCAGGTGTCACAGGTCTCGGAGCCCGCGGTGCACGTCGCGTCGCCACACGTGATGCAGGCACCGCAGTCGTCCGGGCACGTGTCGCAGGTCTCGTCGCCGTTGCAGGCCGCGTCGCCGCACGTGATGCACGCCCCGCAGTCGGCCTCGCACCCCGTGCAATCCTCTGATCCCTCGACACAAACGCCGTCGCCGCACACGATGCAGGCGCCGCAGTCCTCGGCACAGGTGTCACACGCCTCGCTGGCCGCCGTGCAGACGCCGTCGCCGCACACGATGCACGCGCCGCAGTCGCCCGGGCAGCTCTCGCAGTCTTCGGACGCGTCACATTGGCCGTCGCCGCACGTCTCGCACGCGCCGCAGTCCGCTTCGCAACCCGCACAGTCCTCGCTGGTGTCACACACATCGTCGCCGCACACCTGGCAGGCGCCGCAGTCGGCCGCACAGGTGGAGCAGGACTCACCCGCGCCGCACTGCCCGTCCCCGCACGCGCTCTTTTCGCACGCGCCGCAGTCCGCGCTGCAAGCTCCGCACACGGCCGCCTCGTAGCTGCTGCAAAAGCCGTCGCCACAGCTGCCCAGGCGCTCGATCCAGATCGGCGCTGACCACGCCATGCGATCGGCCGCCGGCTCCGTGATCTCCAGATACACAAAGTACATTCCAGGCACGTCGGCCGTGACCGACAGATCGACCCAGGCGCCGCCTGCGACGTCCGTGCGAAGCAGCACCTCGGACGGCGCCGGGCCACCCACGCGCCCCCGCCACACCCGCAGCTCAAACGGCCCGCTGAAGTCGGGATCGTCCAGCCGCGCCTGCAGCGTGACCTTGGACGACACCGTGCGGTGAGTCCCGCCCATCGGCACGCGCCCCGCCGCGTAGAAGCGCAGCTCCAGGTTTTGATCCTCCGACGCAAACACGGCGCGCTTATCGATGGCGTCCATCAACGCGTCTTCGGTCAGCTGATCGGCCAGAATGCCCGTCCGGCTGGTGTGCCCCGTCCCCCAGTTGGCGTAGTGATTGTCGTGCGGCGCGGTCGGCGCCAGCTTGAAGCCGTGGCGCAGGTAATAATCGAAGTCACCGTGCACCTTGGTCCGGCGCACCAGCGTGCCCTCTTCATCACCGGCCACCAGCGACGGGTTGAACGGCGCCTCGCTGCTCAGCTCGGTCCCGCGCGCCAGCAGCACCTCCATCAGCCGAATCCACGGGCGCCCGGTGCGCTCCATGTTGGCCAGCGTCTGGGCCACCGTGTCGGCATCGGGCACCGCATCCCCGGCGATCCAGGCGGCGCGAACGCTGCGAATCGGCTCAAAGTCGTCCAGCCCGTAGTCGTTGAACTTCTTTTTGCGCTCACCCTTCTTCGGAATGTCGGTCAGATTCACATCCAGGATCTGGTCCCAGCTGCCCTTCAGCGACGTCTCGTCCAGGCGAAACGTCTTGGGATGGTTCAGCTGCAGAAACACGCGGTCCCCCGCCGCCCGACGATCGGGCAGGAACTCCGCGTAGAGCAGGTCAAACCGGCCCCTATCGATCTTGGCGATGGCCCTGGACCCCAGCAGGTTGACGTGGTTGCCGCTGGAGTTTGTCGACCACTCCATGCCCGCCAGCGCCACGAAGTCACCGGCCGAGTCCAGCGTCACCAGATCCGCCGCGGCCGCCAGGTCTGCATAGCCGCTGACGCTCATGTTGGGCGCGTCGGCGCTGCCGTGATCGTCCGAGGTGTGCGGGGTCAGCGCCACAAAGTCGAGCCCGCCCACGTCTCGCGCGTACTCGAACGCCACGCGATAGGGATCGTTGCCCCCCACCGGCACCTGGTTGCCCTGCTCGTCCGTGCGATAGCCCTTGCCGTCATCCAGCAGCTGCCCAAAGCTGCTGCTGGCCGCCACGTGTGCGTGCAGGCTGCCGAAAAAGACGCGCTGCTCGTCTGCATGCTGCTCGGCTGCCGACCGCCCGGCGTCTTGCGAAGCCGGCGTCAAAGACCACTGCCACAAGCGCTCGAACTGGGCCACGAACGGATCTACGACCGCCGGCGACAGATACCGCACGTAGTTCTCGTAGTTGTTGAAAAAGGCGCTGCCCGACCAGTTGCCCGATCCGTTCAGCAGGATCCGCCCGTCGACGATCGCCATCTTGTGGTGCAGCAGCTGCCACAGCCCGCCCTTGCTCTGCTTGAAGCGGATCTGTCCGCCCGCCGCAAACAGCTTCTCCCACTCGCCACCGCGATGCTCGTCCCGGTCGTCCGCGTTGACGAGCACGCGCACTAGCACCCCGCGCTCGGCTGCCTTGCGCAGCTCTTTGACCAGCGACTTGAACGTGAAGTGATGCATCACTACGTCGATGCGCGTCTCAGCCGCGCGGATGTCGTCGCGGATCATCTTGCGCGGACCCGATCCGGGCGTGAACCGCACCGCACCGCTGGAGCACTGCCCGGACGCGCCGATGTCGCCGGCCCACATCGCGTCAAAGTGGCACTGAAAGCCGATCACGAGCGGGTCCGCGGCGTCCGCGTGCACCACGATCGTGTTCTCCTCATTGAACGACGTCCCGGTTGACGACCAGTTGTTGCTGCCGGTCGCCACGGTGAGCCCGTCAACGATCATGAACTTGCTGTGTAGAAGCCCCGCATGGCCGTTGGGTCCATTGGGCGGCTTGCCCGACACAAAGCGCACGTCGATGCCCGCCTCGGCCAGGCGCCGCGCGACCTTGCCCGGCTTGTCCTGACCCACGTCGATCGCCAGCCGCACGCGAACCCCGCGGGCGTGTGCGGCTTTCAGCGCCTGCTCGATCTCTTTGACGCTAAACGTGAACTGCGCGGCGTCCACGCTGGTCGTCGCCCCCGCGATCAGCTGCAGCACGCGCACTTTGATGGCGGAGTTGGCCTGCAGATACTTCTTGTCCGACGACGAGCAGATGTCGCAGTGCGGGTCGTTCATCAGCACCTCGTAGCGCCGGGACGTCCCCTCGTCGGCCTTACCGGCGACCAATATCTGCTCCTGCGGGCGCGGGGCGTATTGCGTGGCGTCGAGCTTGCTGTCGGAGCAGCCGAGGGTCCCCGCAAGCAACGTCAGTACAACGGTGTGTCGAATCATGGGCGGCATCCTAGCACCTGCGCCGTGTTAGAGCTCGGTCAGCTCTTTGACGTGGTCGACGTAGCTGTCGATCGCGACGGTATCGCCCTCGCCCGCGTGGGGCCCGATGATGTACGTCGCCGCCTTCGGAATGCCGACCGCCTCGTAAGCCGTGATGTCGGTCGGGGCGTTGCCGTAAACGGCCTGGATGTCCGCCTGCACGTCGTCGCCGAGCAGCCGCTGCAAAAACGCGGTCTTGTAGGCGCCCACGCCGTCCTCTGTCGGCAGCGCCTCCCCCAGCGTATCGGTCGTGTGCAGCGCGCCCTCGGGAAAGCCCATGTCCGCCAGCCACTCCTCGGTGATGTCGCGCAGCACGTCCGGGCGGCCGGTCACGTAGACGATGAACCAGCCCGCGTCGACATACGCCTGAACCACCTCAACGCCGCCCTCGTGCATGACGGGGACATAGGTGCCGCCCAGCAGGTCAGCGGTCTTGTCCGCCACGATCTGAAAATCGTCGATGGTCAGGGTGCCGTCGATGTCGAACACGACCGTCTTGCGATTTGGCGCCACGACATAGACGTCAAAGGCTGCCATGGAGTGATCGCCGCGGACGACCATGCGCACCGGGTGGCGCCCCGCGCCGAAGTGCTCGGCCGCATCCACGGTAAAGAAGATGCGACCGCCGTCGTCCTCGACGCCAAATTGGGTGCCGTTGTCTCCGTCGTCGCTTGTTTTCTGCGCCCCGAGCAGCTGCCATGCGCAGTCCGCTTCGCGCCATGCGTACACGTCGACCCACTCGTCCTTGAGGTCCTTGTCCACGCCGCCGTACGCAAATTTACCAATTAATACCTGCGGTTGCCCTGTCGCCACGATGACGTCCTGACCGCGGTGATGGGCGTCACCCAGCGCGCTCACAAACGACGTGGAGGTGTGTTCAAAGTCCTGCGGTCCGCCGTCTAATTCCAGCTCGTGAAAGTCACATTGAGGGGCCACTGGGGCCTCCGCCTCGGGCGTTTCGGGTTGCACGGGCTCGGTCCCGGTCGAGGGACATCCAGCCAAAGCAAGGGCCAACAAGAGACATAGGGATTGGTTCTTCATGCCGGTCGGTCATAGCGAAGTCCGTGCCAACCCCCAGAAGTTCGATAGGCGAGGGTCAACGATATTCGGGTACACTACGCAGCGGCGGTATGGAAATGGTGGGAGCATGAACATAAAGATTTCAATCATCTGGCTGGCGCTAATGCTGTGCCCGGCGAGCGCCTGGGCCCAATCGGCGATGGACCTGTGCGCGGATACGGGCGGCTCATGGACGGACTGCGGATCGGGCTGCGGTCCGGCGACGTGCGCAAATCCCAACCCGGGCCCGATCTGCCCGTCGGTCTGCGTCCCGCTGTGCGGTTGCCCGGTGGGCGCCCCGCTCTGGGACGAGACCGAGGGCTGCATCGAGGAGGACGACTGCAACGGCCTGCTGCCCCCGCTGCCACCCGAGGTCGTGCTGTGCGAAAGCACCGGCGGCGAGTGGAACTACTGCGGCTCGGGCTGCGGCCCGCTGACCTGCGAAAACCCGGAGCCGGGTGACGCCTGCGACGCGGTCTGTGTCGAGCTGTGTGAGTGCCCCGAGGGCACGCAGATCTGGGACGAGGTCGACGGCTGCATCAGCGAGGAGCTGTGCGAGGGTGAAGACACCGGCGACGACACCACTGGGGACGACACGACCGCAGACGACACGACTGGCGTCGGCACCGCCGCCGTCACCGCCACCGCCGCCGCCCCCGCCGCCGCCACCGCCACCGCCACCACCGCCACCGCC
>CAZJHX010000023.1:0-83983 GCA_964545715.1 uncultured Myxococcales bacterium | reverse complement strand
CTCAAAAGACAAACATGAAGCGATTTTGTACCAAAAACGACGTCTGAGCGTCGCCGTGCTCGTCCTGCAGACCGTCGCCGGGAAACAGCACAGCGCCCTCCAGCGTCCACGTGAAGAAGCCGTTCAGCGTCCACTCCAGCTGCAGATCCACCTCGGTGCCGTAATAGCTGCCCGGTTTGCCGCCGTGCCAGTTCACGGCGTCGTCCGCAATGAGGCTGCCGTCCTGGTTGAGCACGGTCTGGATCGGGTCGACGACGCCGTCCTCCGGCCACGCGGCCAGCACGCCGATGCGCGAGTGCAGGTGGTGCTTGGGGGTCTTCACGATGTCGATGTCGACCTGCGGAAAGATGGCGATGGCGTTGTGAAAGCGCCCCTGGGTTGCCAGCTCAGTCAGCGGAAACGAGGCCGCGTCGAGGCTGCGCAGGTTTTCGATGCCCACAGCGGCGGCGCGGGCGCTTTGGAAGCCCAGGATCCGCTCGAACATCAGCAGGCCCACGTTGAAGTCGCGCGCGAAGCTGAACGTGGTGACATCCGTCTCACTGCGCGGGTCGGCGTCGCCGGTCGCGTAGTTGAACTCAAAAGCCATCCTCACCGGCCCCAACTCGTACTGCAGAAACGCGTGGGCGCCCATGGCCAGGAGGGTCTGCACGGTGCCGGTCTTGCCGGCCAGCTTGGCCAGGCCGTCGGAGATCTCCCGCGTCTCGCCGGTGATCACGGAGAACTGCATGTTGATGTACGCCGGCCCGATGTGGCTCTCGAACTTGACCGGAAAGGCCCACACGTTGGTGTCGAAGATCCGCGATCCCTTGTGCACCGCCACCGCTTGCACGACGAAGTCTCGCCACTCGGCGCCTAGCCAGTCGGCGTGCTCCTTGCGCCACGACAGCAGCACGTTCACCTGAAACGCGTCGTCTGCGGTGGTCAGCAGGCTGTCCTGCACGTTCCAATCGTACGTGCCGGCCAGGATGATGCCGTTCTTCACGCTGGGGCTGACGCCTTTGGACTTGCCGCCGCTCTTGATGGCATCGATGATCGCGTCGATCTTGGTGGCAAACAGCACGCGGTCGGCCAGGTCGGGCGCCCGGCTGACCCCCCAGCGATTGCGGCGCTCGCCGTCGTGGCCTGAGATGAGCGCGCCGTCCACCATGCCCATCCTACCCACCCGCAGAATACCCACCGGCAGCCGCGCCTCCGCCCACACCTTGGTCAGCTCGATGGGCGAGATGCTCTTTAGCACTGGGAGGTAGCTGTCATAGTCCAGGGGGTCCGCGCCCGGCTTCAGGCCGACCTTCCAGCCGGTCATGTTGGGATTCTTCGACGCCAGCGCCAGCCCGCTGATGGACGACGGGTCGCCACCGAAGTCTCCGTTGTCGCCAAACAGCACCCCGTTCAGCAGATCCGCCTGGATGTAGATGCCGCCGTAGTCCTTGGCTTTGAGGCCGAAGTCCAGGCGCATTCGCTGCTCGGTCCAGCGCATGTCCGTGACCTCGGTGCCGTTGAGATCCACCGGGTCGATAAAGATGCTCTCGACGCGATATTCGGCGTCCAGCAACAGCCAGTCGGGCAGCTTCACAGGCTTGTCCGCGGCCGCATGCAGCGGTCCGAGCGTGACGCCGAGGCCGACGATTAGGGAGACAATGTGGGTATTCACCGCCGCATCCTACAACGCTAGAGCGTGGCCCACCATGCGAAGATGCGTTCTCCTGCCCATGCCAGCACAGTGAAGCGAATAAAGCGGCAGGGGATAGTGATCATGAGCACGTTGCGCAAGCGCAGATGAAAGCCGGGGGCCAGGACGACCATCGCCGCGATCGGCGGCATGCCGGTCAGCGCGCCGACGATGCTCAAGTACACGTAGCCCTTGTCCATGCGGTCGCCCCAAGCGCTCGTGCACGCGGTCGACCTGGCGCGCCAGCCACATCCACCGCTCCAGCAGCTCTGTGCCGCCGATGTACAAGATGACGTAGTTGACGTTCTGGCCGGCCGAGCAGACCGCGCCGATGAGAAACGGATTCCAGCCCGCCGCGCCATAGGCGGCCGCCTGCACCTCGGTGCTGACTATCCAGAGGACGGCTCCGATGATGCTGGTGAGGAACAGGCTGACAAGCGCGAGTACCGCCATGAGCGGTGCAACATACCCGATTGGTGCTAATGTCCCAACGTGGCTCGCTGGATGTCGATGTTGTTGCTGTGTCTGGCCCTGTCGTGCGCCGACTCACCGGCCGTGCCGGTCGCCGCTCCCGAGGACGTCGCAGTCGCGCCGCCGGAAGACGCGCCGGCCGCCACACCAGACACGCCGCCCGCTCCCGACACCGCCGTCACGCCCGAGCCCGACATCACCGTGGCGCCCCCGCCGTACCCGACTCAGTGGGAGCTGTTCGTGGCCAAGGATGCGCCCGATGCCGTGCACGCGACCGCGGCCGATGTCGCGTCCTACCTGGCCGCCTTCGGTTTCGAGACAACCTTAGACGCCGCCGCCGAGGGGGCGCTGACCTGCGCGCCGGAGGTCGGGCGCCTGGTGTTTGCCGGTGACGGCCTGGGCAAGCCCAAGCTGGACGCCCTGGACGCGACGGACCAGGCCTGGCGCATCGCCGAGACCCGCTGTGCGCGCGGCAGCCTCATCGAGCTGATCGGCGGTGGTCTGCGCGGCCGTCAATACGCGGCGTATCAGTGGCTGCACCTGCTTGGAGTACGCTTCTTCCACCCCGAGGAGGAGTACGTGCCTCAGACCCCGCGCTGGCCCGTGGACGCGGTGACTCGCGAGGGGGAGCCCCCGTTCGCCTGGCGTGCCGTGACCGTGGCCGTCGATCGTCCCATCGATGTCGCTGACGCCCTGTTCGGCGATGACGAGGCGCTGCTGCCGGAGGCCCTGCGATACGTGGACTGGCTCGTGAAAAACGGGGCGTCCGCTGTCGACCGGCGCCTGGTCCCCGCCGCCTTGGACCACGCCCTCACCCGAGGGCTGCTGCCCATCGACGAGGTCGCGCTGTTCGGCCCGACAGGTCTGTTGGCGGGTGACGAGCCCGACACCGTGGCCACGCTCGAGGCCGCCCTGGACACGCTCATGGCCGTGGACCCGCAGCCGCTTCGTCTGACCGTCACCGTGGACGCCGGGGCCTCCGACACGCCGGCTCCGGGCGTCATCGCCGGTCACCTGGCCGTGCTCAGCGACCACCTGCTCGCCCACTTCGGCCAGACCCGCCTGAGCGTGATCGCGCGCGGCTGGCACAGTCCGGCCGAGACCGCCGACGTCGTCGCGGCCACACCGCTCAACGTCGGCGTCACTGTGGAGCCTCCCCTGTGCTTCGACCTGACGCGGCCCGGCCCTGCGTTCGGCAGCCAGGACTTCAGCTTTCTGGCGGAGCTGCTGGGCGCCGCCTACCCGTACCGCCGCGTCGGGCTCTCGACGTGGGGCGCCTGGGGCGACGGCTTCGACCTGCAGGTGCCGCTATACCTCCCGCTGGTCACCGAGGCGCGCTCGCGGGATCTCCAAGCCATCGCCCCTATGCTTGCCGGCGGGCTGGAGAGCCTGCGCGTGCGCAGCAACGGTCACGAGTGGGGTGCCTGGCAGCACGAGTACTGCACCCTGCGTATGGGGTTTGACGTCGACGCCACGCTGGCGCGGTGTCGCGAGGACCTGACCGACCTGCTCGGTGACGCAGCCATCGAGACGGCGGAGGTGCTGGCAGCGCTGGCCCAACGTCAGGAGCAGGATCTGCTGTTCGGTGGCCTGCTGCCGTATCTGGCGGGCTCCGACGCAGACCAGGCTCACCCGCAGCCGCCGTCACCGCGCTCCATGCTGATGTGGGATCTGGCCACGGTCACCGCGTGGCGGCTGGGTACCGGCGCAGACCTGGACTACACCGCGGTCCAGCACGATCAGCTCGCCGATCGCCTGCGCGCGGTGGACGCAGACGTGACCCCCGATGCGGCGTCCTGGTTCGCTGAGATCTTCGACGGTGTGGAGGCCGACGCGCTGCGTGCCCGCTTTGCCGCTCAGCTCTTCGGCGGGCTGGCCGCCTGGCGCTACGCTGAGCTGAGAAACAAAACGCTGGAGCGCGAGGACGCGTTGGCCCGGTTTGCCGCCGCCGCGGTGACCCACCAGCAGCTGCTGACGGTGACCAAGCGACGAGAGCTGGACTACCGATACGCCCCGATCGACCGTGCGGCGGGCGTCGGTCGCTATCTGGAGCCCGCCCGGTTTGCGCATTTCTATGCCTCACTGACGGAGCGCGCGGCGGTCGGCATGCGCGCCCGCACGTCGATCCAGCTGTCTGACGTGCTGTTGCTGCCTGATGAGACCGCTGTGGTCAGCATCGATGACCCGCTGGTGTCGGCGCTGGCCGCGCTGCCCGCTGTCCCTCAGACGCCCGGCGCGTTTGTGCTGTCGGCGCCGGGAGAGCGCGACGGGCAGCCGTTCCTGTTCGAGTCGACCGTCTTCCGGGTCACTGAGGAGTGGGACTCCGGCTACACCGGCAAGGCTGTCATCCCGGAGGGTCTCAGCCTGGTCAATCCGTTCTTCCCCAACGTGGTGGTCGGCCGCCTGGGCCCCGAGGAGATCGTCTTTGGCGCCGGCCGCGACGAGAGCGGCGCCGTACCGCTGGACGCATGGAGCCGCATGACCTGTGAGCAGACGGAGGGCATGGTGCTCGACTGCGCCGCAGACCTGGCCGCGCTGCCCATTCTCAACCGAGACTCCGGGCTGTTTATCGAGAGCCTGCTGGTCCTGGACGCCGTCGTTCAGCTGCCCGAAGACTCCAACCTGCTGACGGTCGCCGGCATCGTGCCGGTCTCCGCCGTCATCGAGGCCGGCATGGCCGCCGTCGGCTTCCCCGAAAAAGACACGATCAGCGTCATCGCGACTCTACTGGGCTACACCGCCGAGACGCTGCCCGACGCCGCCTTTGTGTCGGCCACCTTCGAGATGACCCAGAAATGAGACGGCTGTGTTTCCTCACGCTGCTCATCTCCGCGTGCGCTGCACACAGCGAGACGCCTACCGGCACCCCCGACACGGCAGCGGACACCACTCAACAGGACGCGGCTCAGCCTGACGAGCCCATCATCTACGGTGTCGGTATGCGTGTGCTGGATGTGACCTACCAACCGCGGGGCATCGAGGGCGACCGGACCCTGCGCGTCGTGGTCTGGTACCCCACCGAGGACGCCAACGGCGACATCGCCAACTACCAGGGCTTCATCGAGCGCGACGAGGTCTTCGTGGATGCCACTCCCGCGGGCGACGGGCCCTACCCGGTGCTCGTGTTCAGCCACGGCTTCACCAGCTTCGCCGAGCAGAGCTTCTTCATGACCGAGGCGCTGGCGCGTCACGGTTGGTTGATCGTGGCGCCTGACCACACCGGCAACACCTTTCTGGACTTTGATAAGCCGCACCGAACGCCCAACTATCTGGCGCGCCCGCAGGACCTCACCGCCGCGCTCGATGCCGTCACCGCGCTGCCCGCCGATGATCCGCTGACCGGTCGGGTGTCCGACCTGGTCGCCGTCACCGGACACAGCTACGGCGGCTACACGACTTTCGGGTGGGCCGGGGCGACGTACGACACGGCCCAATGCGACGCCGCCGACCCTGATGCCCAGGCCTTCTGCAGCGAGATGACCCCCGAGCGCGCCGCGATCTTCGCCGACCTGGCCGACCCGCGCGTCGACGTGGCCATCCCCATGGCACCCGGCGATCAGGCGGTCTTCAACGGCGGCGCCTCGACGGTCGACGTCCCCGTGCTCATGCTCACCGGGGCGCTGGACAACGCCGTGACCAACGCGGCCAACGGCGACCCCTACTGGGCCTCCCTGGACGGCGAGAACGACCTCCGCGTGGACATCACGACCGCGGGCCATCAGAGCTTCTCTATCGCGTGCAAGTACCTCGGGTCGCTGCAAGAGGGCGACGGCTGCGAGGGAGACCAGTTCATCCAGGCCGACGAAGGCTACGAGGTGATCAACACCTTCGTGCAGGCGTACCTGTGGCGTCACATCCTACAAGACGAGTCGGGCGCCGGTGTTCTCAACGGGTCGCAGCCGGTTCACCCGGCCGCGATACCAGTTGCGAAGTAGGGCTCTCAGCCCTTGATGAGCTTGACCGCGCGCGGGCGCAGGGTCAGGCGAATGAAGTCGAACGTGTCCATCAGGTCGCGCGGCTTGGTCTCAAGCTTGTTCAGCGCGCTGTGCACGGTACGGCCCATCTCCAAGAAGCGGACGTACAGCTTGCCCGTCGGACGGACGTTGTATCGCAGGTTCGGGTCGAACCAGCGCGCCTGCGACCGGAAGCTGCTAGGACGCACGCAGATGTGGTCGGTCGGGTAGACCAGCGCCGACAGCACGGTGGCCAGCGGCCAGGACGTCTCAGCGCCATCGGCCGACGGGGCGTACAGCACGAAGCTCGTGAAGCGCGCTTCGTAGGCACCCTCGCCGTGCAGCAGCTCAAAGACGGCCTTGGCGAAGTCCTGATGCTTCTCCTCGGGCAGCGCTGCAACCGGCTTGACGTCGGCGGCCGCACGGACCAGGTCGGTGCTCTTCAGCACGGCGGCCACGGTCTCACAGACCGTCTTGAAGTCGCCGGCATCCATCAGCTCCTTGAGCGCGTCTTTCGCCAGCTTGGCAGACGCGTTGGCCATGGCCGCGTGACGCAGGCGCTTCAGCTTGCGACCGCCTTCCTCACCGCGCACGTTGGCCAGCCACTCCGGATCCGCGAACCCTTTCGGGTACTCGATCAGGAACGCTTTGCATTGCTCGTCGAACGTCAACACGGGCTTGTTGCGCGGGCTGGCCTTCTTGCTCAGCTCGCGGCGCGTTCGGGTCGTCTCCAGGCGCTTCAGCAGGTCGGTGACGACCTCCGCCGAGCCCTCCGGCAGCTCCGAAACCTCACCCATCATCGAGTAATAGTCGGCCTTGATGGTCCGTACTTCGCCGTCCTGGAAGAGATAGCGTCGCCGATCATCCCCTTCCCATGACATGACAGCCAGGCCCCACTGGGGGCGCTTGACGTGCTGATACAATGTGACCGCAGAATCCAAGCCAACTCCTTGATGAGTCTCAACCAAAAGAAAGACCTCCCACCTGTCTTCTGGGCGGATTTTGGGCCACCCAGGTGGGGGAGTATAACCGATATGCACCGTAGAGGATACCGCCAAAGCCATGATAGCGGGCTATTGAGGGGGTTCTAGAGATCCTCCGAGGTGGCGGGGCTCGCGGTGCAGCTCTGATCGGGCACGGTCAAGCCGTCGGGTGACCAGACCATGCCGAAGAGGATGCACATCTCGTCGCTGGCGCTGACCCCAAACGTCAGCAGGTGGTCGCTGGTGTTGTCGAACTCACACTGAAAGCGCAGTCCCACCCCCTTGGGCACCAGGATGGGACCGTCGGGCAGCACATAATCGACGTCGTGCTCCCAGTCCTCGCTGGTCCAGATGTGCTCGCCGTCGTTGTCGCCGCCGCTCCACCAGACGTGGAAGTTCTTGCCCCACTGATGCGTGTGGCGGGTCAGTGACCACAGCATCACGTCGTCGTCAAAGGTGCACTGCGCCGCTGTTGACGCGGTCTGCCCGGGCATGACCAGGAACGTGAAGTTGTAGAACCCGAACGTGCTGATGATGTGCTCGATCTCCCCCTCTTCCGCCAGGTGGAAGTTCAGGGCGTGGCGCGCCGGGATCTCTTCCAGCGTCGGGTTGTAATAGTGAAAGTCGAAGACCAGCTTCTGGCCGCCGTAGAAGACCCGCCCCACCTTCTCCGGGAAGATGACCTCGTGGTACGGCTGCTGCGCCCCAAAGACGTCGACCATGTCCTCGCCGAACGGGTCCTGCGGCCGAATGCAAGGCACCTGCGTCCCGGGCTCCATCAGCGATTCCGTTGCCGAGCCGGGAATGGCGGCCTTGATGATCACGTGGTGCGAGAACTTGTGCATCGCCACCTCCAGGCGGCGCGCCTCGTACACGTCGTCAGGGCCGCCCGGCAGCTGGACCACCTCGCAGAACTCCACGTCGGTGCCCGGCTTGATCCACCGGCCCTTGGTCGTGACCTGAAAGCCGTTCTCGGGCACAGCCAAATCTACCGGGGGAATGCCGTCCGCCGGATCCCAGGGCGGATCGTCGGGCGGATCGTCGCCGGTCGTCGCGTCACCCGTGGCGATCGGGTCGTCCAGCACCGGATCATCGGCGGTCGTGCCGGGGTCGTCCGGGACGGGGTCGTCGACCACCGGATCGTCGGCGGTGTCACCCGGCGCACCGTCGGTCGCGGCGTGGTCAGGGGGCGCAGGATCCTCAACGGTGGGGTCGTCGGCAGCGGACGAACAGGAGAGGGCCAAGGACAACAGCAACAACAACAGCAATCGCATAGCGGGGCGCATCATATCAGATCACGGAGCCTGCCCCTCGTCCAACAGCTCCAGAATATCGCCGGCTTCGATGAGCTTTTGCGCCAGAACGACCAGCCGCAGGTTGCGCTTGGAGGCCGTCCGCTGCAGCCGCCGATGAGCCTCGGCCTCCGAGATACCCGCCCCGTCCATGAGCAGGCCCTTGGCGCGCTCGATGACCCTGCGGTCGGCCAGGGACTGGCGCAGCGTACCGACGTCGTCTCGCAACGACGCGATCTGCCCGAACCGGCGCCAGGCAACCGAGATCGCCGCTTGAAGCTGAGCCTTCTCCACGGGCTTGACCAGGTACGCCATGATGTCAGTGGCCGCCGCGCGCTCGATCAGATCAGCATCATGGAAGGCCGACAGCAGAATCACGGGAACGGGGTGCTGCTCACAGATCGCCAGCGCCGCATCGATGCCGTCCAGAGCGGGCATCCGGATGTCGGTCACCACCAGATCCGGGCGAAGTCGCGCGCACTGCTCGACCAGATCGCGGCCGTCCTCCGCCACCGCGACCAGGTCGTGGCCCATCTCGGGCACGATCTCCGACAGCCATCGCCGAATCAGCCGCTCGTCGTCGGCCACCGCTATCCGCAGTCGCTGCGTCATCGCGGCAACACTATCACAACCTCCGCGCCCCCCTCGCGGCCCTCACCGACCACGATTCGGCCCCCGTGCGACTCCACGATGCGCCGGGCGATGGCCATGCCGAGCCCGGTGCCGCGGCTTCTTGTGGTGAAGAACGGCTCGAAAATCCGGCTGCGCTCTCGGGCGGTGAGCCCCGGCCCGTTGTCGGTGATGGAGATCCGCAGCGCGGGGCTGCCGCTCAGGTGGACATCCGACCAGGCCACCACCACCTCCAACGCCTCCGGTCGTGCCAGCAGCGCGTTGTGGAGCACGTTATGGAGCACCTGTCCCATGGCGTGTCGGTCCACGCGGCAGCGGCGGTCAGCATCGCCGGCGTGTTCGACGAGGCGGCCCGACTCGCCAACCGTGTCCGTCCAGACCCGGTGCAGCACCTCTCCCACATCGGCCTGTTCGCGCTCCAGCACGACCGGAGCCGCGTAACGCCGGACGGAATCGTAAAGCTGTTGCAGGTCGGCGTGAGCGCGGGCGAGCTCACCGAGCAGCTCCAATTCGTCAGGGTCGGCGACCGGCCGCGCGAGCAGGTCGATCGCCGCCCGGCTGCGTTGCAGAGCATTTCGGCTCTCGTGGGCCATCCCGGCTACGGCCTCGCCAATGGCGGCCAGGCGCTCGTGCTGCACGAGCCGCCCTCGGACAAGCTCGTTGCGGTCCAGCAACCACGCGACGACACCGGCGACGCCGAGGAGGATCACGGCGAGCCACCAGGCGACTTCGAACAGCGCTGCTCGAAGCTCAGCGTGACGAGCCGCGACGAGGGCGGCGTTGGCGTGGGCGACGACGATCCAGGGGTACCCCTCGGCATCGCGCGCCGCGGGCACGGGCACGAAGCTGTGATACGCGGTGAGCCCGGCGTCGCCCTCCACTTCGCCGGAGTCTGTCGCCGACATCACACGCCATACGGCCGGGTAGGTCTCGGCGAAGCCGCCCCGGCCGACAGTGACCGGATGCGGGCCCCGCAGCCACCGGCCGCGACCGTCGAGCAGCCAGAGCGCACCGGGCGCCAGACGCGCAAAACGCTCGATGGCTGCGGTAATACGCGCGCCCAGGAGGTTCAGTACGACGATGCCGTGAACGCGGCCGCCGTCGCCGATAACGGGCGCTGCAAATCGGATGGTGGGTTTCTCGGGCCGCTCGACCTGGCCGTGCTCGACGTTCAGGTCGAACGGCGACACAAAGACGCGACCGGGCCCGAGCTTCAGGGTCCCGGCCACGTAATACCGCGCCCCTTTGGCCTGCAGGTCTCCGGATGGGACCGTACTGACGCGTCCGAGGCGTCGGTCCACCCGAACACGCTCCTCGCCCCAGGTATCCAGAAAGCGGACCTGATCGTAGATCGCCTTCTCCCGCAGGAACGCCTCGAAGAGCGGCGCCAGGGCCCCGTGCCCAGCATCGTCCCGGCCGGCGAGTATCGACCCGAGCGCCGGTGCGGCGACGAGGACGCGCAGGTCCGTCACCGCCTGATCCAGCACCGGGGGCAGCGCCTCCGCGGTGAGCCGCACCAACTGTTGTTGCTGTCGCTGCAGCAGGCTGCGGTCCGCACGGACGCGGTCGCGGTAGACCGCCAGGCCGACCAGCAACAGGACCAGCCCCAGAACCGCAAAAACACCCAGGGCACGGACCAGAATCGGAAGCGTTCGGCGCATCGAGCTACGAGTTTGCCCCAACACGAGCAGCTTGACACGGGCCTTGACCACCGTCAGTCTTAGCCGGCGCTCCGGTCATGGCGGCTTGCGAGCGCACAGGGTCATGGCGTGCCCTTCCAACAGGTAGGGAGAGTTCCGTCCAAACACCGTGACCCGTCACACACCAGCTTTCGTGGGCTTCGCATTCGTCGCGATGGCCTGCCCGTCCGACCCGGTGGATCAGCCTGCCGACGGCGCGCGGTTTCCGTCCGACTTCGAGGAGCGATGGGTCGAAGCGAAGGACTGCCGCCTGAGCCACGAGCACGAGCTGCGTCATGTTCGCGTCTTGGCCAGTCCGCGCGCGCTGGAACCCTATGAGCAGCTGTCGTCGAAGTTCCCCTTTCAGCCGGGCGACACCCTGCTCAAGGTCGAATACGACGATGCCGACTGTACGGAGCTTCTGGGCTACACCGTCATGTTCCGCGAGGAGCCGGGGTACGCACCCGAAAATTACGACTGGCGGTGGCAGCGGGTCGCGCCCGATCGGTCGCTGATCCTGGATGGCCCCGACGGTGGCGACATCGAGACCTGCATCACCTGTCATCAAGTGCACTGCGCACACTCAGGAGGCTTTGAGCTGATATGCAAAGACGACACTGGCGGCGGTTGACGGCGGCGCTCGCTGCTGCGGCGTGGGTTATCTTTCTCCCAGGCTGTAGTACCGAATCCGAAGAAGGTGGGTGCCCCGATGAGCCCGGGATAATCTGCACGTGGGCCGGCACAGGAGCGCCCGGCTTCAATAACGACGGCCTGCCGCTCACCGAATCGATGCTGTACTGGCCTATCGATGTGAGCTTCGCGGCCGACGGCACGCCCTTCCTGGTGGACTGGAACAACCATCGGGTGCGGGAGGTCACGCCTGACGGGACGCTGCGGACAATCATCGGTACCGACTTCATCGGAGACGGTCCACCGGACCTGTCTGACCTGACCGCTCCGGGCTCGCCGGGGACCGAGTGCAGTCTGAATCACCCGACCCAGGTACTCGAGCTTCCCAACGGAAAGCTGTTGTTGGTGGCCTGGCACAACCACAAGCTGAGAGAGTACGACCGCGAAACCGGGCTCGTGCTCGTCACCGCTGGTGCAGGCGCCGGCTTCTACGGCGACGGCGGCCCGATGTCGGCGGCGCGGTTCAACCAACCCGGGCAAGCCGCGCTTGGCGCTGACGGCAGCCTGTACCTGCTGGATCAGCGCAACCAGGTTGTGCGGAAGGTCGCCGGCGACGGGACCGTGAGTACGGTGGTCGGCACGCCGAAGACGCCGGGCTTCGCGGGCGATGGCGGGGCGCCACTCGAGGCGCAGATGAGTCTGCCCACGGGCTCCAATCCGCCACCCGGCGGGTCGCTCGTGCTCGATGCTCAAGGGCGGCTGTACTTCTCAGACACCTTGAACCACCGGGTGAGGCGGGTGGACTTCGACAAGAACCTCGTGGAGACCGTCGCGGGCACCGGCCAGCCGGGGGACTCAGGAGACGGGGGCCCGGGGACGAGCGCGACGCTCAACAACCCTCGGGGGCTCGCCATCGGACCTGACGGCCGGGTGTACGTGGCCGACGAGCTCAATCACCGCATCCGGGCTCTGGACCCCGAGACCGGCGTCATTCACGCCGCGTTCGGCACCGGCGTGCCGGGCTATACGGGCGACGGCGGGCCGGCTACAGCGGCGGCTCTCAACCGCCCGGCCGCACTGACCTTCCACGACGACCACGTTTACATTACGGACACGTACAACCACGTGATCCGGCGCATGAGGCTGTAGAGATGACCAGAAGTACGACGAAGAAGACCCTGTTGTTGGCCGCCGCGTGTGGTTTGATCGCCTGTTCGGCGGACACCGACGCGCCGCCCGTCCCCTGCGAGGGCGCAGGAACGATCTGCACGCTGATGGGTAACGGCATCGCGGGGCTGGGTACGGACGGAGCGGGACCGCTCGACATCTCGCTCTATCTGGTGCAGGACCTCGCGTTCGGGCCCGACAGCCGCCCTTACGTGTTGGACTGGAACAACCATCGGGTCCGAGTCATCGACCACGACGGTCTCGTGCGTACGCTGATCGGCACCGGCGAGCTCGGCGACGCACCGGACGGTCCGGCGCTGGACGCGTCGCTCAATCACCCGACTCACGTGTCCTTTTCGCCCACCGGCAAGCTGATTCTCGCCGCGTGGCACAACTCCAAGGTCATGGAGATGGACCTTGGAACGGGCCACATGAAGGCGGTGTGCGGCGACGGCAGCCGCTCGTACTTTGGGGACGGGGGGCCGGCGAACCTGGCCAAGTTGGACCTGCCGGTGTCCACCGCCTTCGACAGCCTGGGCCGCATGTACATCATGGACCAGGCCAACCAGAGGATCCGCCGGATCGCGGAGGACGGGACAATCGAGGTGGTCGTTGGACCGCCGCCCGACTTCGTGCCGGAGGGCGGTGTGCGCGTGTGTACCGACGAGGCCGACGAGTCCACCTGCCGCAACTGCACCGTCGATACCGCTGACCTGCCGGAATGCACGCCGGCCTGGCCGAAGGGCTTCGGTGGCGACGGCGGCCCAGGCACCGAGGCGCTGATGCAGCAGAGCGTGTCCCAGTCGGCGCCCCCGTCGGGGCGGATTGAGATGGGCCCCGACGATTCGTTGTACTGGTGCGACACGAACAACCACCGGGTACGGGTTCTGCAGTCGGACGGCACGGTCCACACCGTCGCGGGCAGCGGCTCCGACGAGTACGTCCCGAACGCTCCCGGGGGCTACGCGGGCGACGGGGGGCCTGCGACCGAGGCCAGGTTCAACCTGCCGGTCGACGTCGCCGTGGACACCGACGGAACGCTCTTTGTGGCGGACACTCAGAACAACTGCGTGCGCATGGTCACGCCGGACGGGATCATCCACAGGTTCGCGGGGCGGTGCGGCGTCAAGGAGAAGGGCTACGACGGCGACTACGGCGATCCGCTCGAGGCGCGTCTGAATCGCCCGTACGGCGTGGCGCTGGACGCCGCCGGCAACCTGTACATCGCGGACACCCACAATCACCGCGTGCGCGTGGTGTATCGCTGAGGGGTTTTGCGATGTCTCGGCTCTCTCTCGTCAGCGCTATTGTCGTGCTCGGCTGCGGTTCGGACTTGGGCGCAGAGCCGACCGAGGAGCCGTTCTTCCCCGAGAGCTTCGAGTCGAGCTACACGCTGGTGCGTGACTGCCGAAGCACCATCGACCACGGGTTTGGAAATCACGTGCGCGTCCATGCGAGCGCGGAAGCCGCCCAGCCGTATCTCGACCAGTCCTGGCCTCTGCCGGCGGGCAGCGTGCTGGTGAAGACGATCTACGACGACACGCCGGACTGCGCGGGATCGATCCTGGGCTACACGGCTATGCGCAAGGAGGCCGCCGGGTCCCCTCCGGGGGCTGACGACTGGCGCTGGCAGGAGACGGACAGCGCCCGCCAGGTCCTCGACATCACACCCACAGCGTGCGTGAGCTGTCACGCGAGCTGCACAAACGGACGCGATTACACATGCACCGATCCCTGATCCTGATGATGCTGGCGGTGATCTCCGCCGCGTGTTCGCCTGCGCCTGAAGAAGATCCCGAGGTGGTCCTGCTCTCCCTGGACCTCGCGCCGGTGACCGAGCAGCTCTCGGCCGGCGCGATCTTCAGCGCCTGGGCAGGCGACGACTCGATGTGGCTGGTCGGCGGCCGGTCGGGCAAGTCGCTGGTGCTGGAGTACGATGGCTCGGGCTGGACCACGCACGAGCCAAAGGTCGACCAGCAGCTGTGGTGGGTGCACGGCGTGGGCGGGGAGCGTGTGATCACGGTCGGCGCGGGCGGCGTGATCTCCAGCTACGACGGCCTCGCCTGGACCCCGATGGACTCCGGCGCTCCCACCAGCGTGCTCTATGGGGTGTGGGGCGCGGCTCCAGACGACGTGTGGGCCGTGGGCGGTGTGTGGCAGGCGGCGCCGGCGGGAGTCGACTCCGAAGGCGATGTCATCATCCACTACGACGGGACGTCCTGGAGCCGCGTCGAGATCCCGTATCTCGCCACGAAACCCGAATCGGCGCAGAAGGACCTGTTCAAGGTGTGGGGGGCGTCCCCTGACCGGGTCTTCGTCGTGGGCTCGGGAGGCCTGGCGCTTCATTGGGACGGCGCCACGTGGGAGAAGCGTGACACGGGCTTCAACGAGGTGCTCTTCACCGTCGCCGGGCGCTCCGAGAGCGACGTGTGGGCTGTGGGAGGCTACATCGAGACGCGGCTCATCCACTGGGACGGCGCGGCGTGGAGCCACGTGGATGTCCCAGAGTTCGCCCCCCAACAGTCGCCTGGTTTGTGGACTGCCCCGGGACACGCTGTCTACATCGCCGGGTTGAACGGCTACGTCGCTCGGCGGGATCCGGACGGCACCTGGCACGAGAGTGACTTTGCGTCGCCCGAGAGCTTCCACGCAGTGCACTCGGACGGTCAGGGCCTGTGGGCCGTGGGTGGAGACATCCTGAACCTCAACCCGGACCACGGCGCTATCGCCTACGCCGGGCCACATCCACCGCCCACTCCATAGGCCGTTTTGTTAGGGTCTACCGATGCACGAAGCATTCAAAGCACCCTGCCTCGCCGCGTTATTGGTCCTTGTCCTCTGGCCGCGTCAGGCCCGCGCCTGAGGCTGCAGCGTACCCGCGGGGCCCGCGGCACAGACCGAGCGCGCGTTCATGGTGGGCGCGGCCTTCTCCCAGTTCACGGCCTTTCTCTCGCTGGACGGTGCGGACGCGGACCTGACCCAGCGTACCGTCGTCGCGTCCTTCGGCGCCGATGTTGGAGGCAGCTGGACCCTGACCGCCTCCGCCGGTGGCGTGCTGGGCGGCGACCTTGAGACGGGCGGAGTCATCGAGGAGGTCGGGGCCGGTTGGATCGCCGGAATCAGCGGCGCGTATCACGCGGTCGCTGCGGACGGCGGCATCCCGTTCGTGGATCTGTCGGTCGCCTTCGCCGCGGCAGGCGCGACCACGACCACCCCCGGCGTTTCGGACAACAGCGGCCTGCTGGCCTTTGACCTCCGCCTGGGGGCCACGGTGGGCTGGCGCTTGTGGGAGACGGTGGCGCCTTACCTGGCCGTGCGCGTCTTTGGCGGGCCGGTGATCCACGACCGCCCGACCGGCTCGGTCAAGGGCAGCGATCGCGGGCACGTCCAGGCCGCAGTCGGCGCAACCGTTTACATCCCGGGCGGCGTCATGGTCTACGGCGAGTACGCGCCGGTCTACGAGCGGTCCTTCTCGGCCGGCCTGGCCGTGGGTTTCTGATAGGCTCTGGGGCGTGAGCGACACGTCCATACCCCGCTACGATTTGGGCATCATCGCCGGCCGCAAGGGCATGCGCATCTCACCGCACGGCGTGCGCGCGCTGATCATGCACATGAGCGCCAACGGCTATCTCACGGAGATCCTGCAGACTCAGGCCAAAGACTGGAGTGAGGTCCACGCGTCACCCGGCGACTTCAGCCACTCGGTGTTTCACGACGGTCCGTCCCGAGGCATCGATCCTGTCTTCTACGAGATGGGGCTGCGGTTCGGCTCCATCGATCTGGACTTTGGCTACGGCGTCGAGGGTCCGGTCTACTTCATGCTGGAGTTTCGCGGGGTCGCGTTCGAGGAGATCACCGAAGAGTTCATCGATCGCGTGGACAGCATCTTGTACGTGCGCCCGCAGGTGTGGGTGCGTGCGCACAGCGGGCTGCGATCCCGCGACGTGCCCGAAGGTGAGGAGCCCGAGCAGGCGAAACGAAAGCGCGTGGATCGGGTCGACGGGCGCATCGGCACCCGCATCGAAGAGCTCTAAGGCCGGTTACCAGAGCTCGCGGCGCTTGGCGTTTTCGTCTGTCTGCGGTGCTTTTCCGTAGCTGCCGCTGACCTTCAACAGCAGGGTATGGGCGTGGCATGCGGGGGCCATCCGGGCCATGTAATGCACGGGGCAGCGGCCGATCTCCACGATCTCCATGCCCAGGTCCCGTGCCTTCTGGACCGCCGCCTTGTGGCCCGTCGTGAAGCTGAACCACACCCGCGTGCAGCCCGCCTCGTGGGCCAGCTCCACGGCCTCCACCGCCGTGCGCGGCTTCACCCAGATCACGGCCAGGTCGGCGCGATCCTCGGGCAGGTCCGCCACAGCGGCATACACCTTGCCGCCTTTCGTCCGGCCGCGCGACTCGGTCAGCCCGCCCATATCCAGGCAGTAGAAGCGCTTTCCGACGCTGGAGTAGCTGTGAAACGACTGCGCAGGGAAGCGGCCCTGACCCGAGTGTCCGATCAGCACCAGCCCGTCGGCGGCCCGAATGACGTCTTCCAGCGGATGGCTCATCTGTCGTGCTCCTTGGTTAGAAACGCAGGGTCCAGGCGGCGCCGTGCGGGGTCGGCGTCAGCAGCGACGTCGGGGTGGTGGCGTCCGTCTCGTCGTCGTCGCCGCGCAGGTTGGCCACCAGCAGCCACACACCGGCCGTGAGCGCGCCGACGCCCGCGGTCGCATACAGCACGTTGGCGATAAGCAGCTTGTCGTTGGCCTTGTCGACCGCCGCGTTCCACTCCTCGCCGGAGCCGCCCGTGTTGCTGATCAGCCGCGCGTCCTCGGCGTCCTTTGTCGCCAGAAAGTTGACCGTCAGACCGGCCGCGCCCGCGCCCAGACCGACGCCCAGAGCTGTCCACGCGCCGACCGGGAACTCGAAGCCGTCCGGCTCCTCGGTGATCGTCACGATGGGGCCGGCCTCCACAACAGGCTCCAGCTTCACGTCGACTGTGACGGTCTCGGTGCGCACGACCTGGATCGCGTGCGTGGACGGCAGTCGGCCCGCCATGCGCACGATCAGGCTGTGCTGTCCCGGCGGCGCCGTCATCGGCCCGGTCAGCGGGGCAGCGCCGACGAGCACGCCGTCCAGCTCGATGGTGGCGCCCGCCTCGAGCCCGGTGAAGGAGACGAACCCCGGCGCGTCTTCACGCACCAACTTCCAGGCGATGGCGGTCTCTTCGCCAGCGCGCACGTCCACCGCTTCGGCGCGCTGCACGTGATCTTTCAGCGTCACCTTCACGCGCGCCCGGCCGTTCAGCAGCCAGACGACGACCGGCGTGCGTCCCAAAAGCACGTCGCCGCGCGCCAGCACGATGTCCGCTCCCGGTGGAGTCGTGGTGATATTGACCGCACCGTGGGTGCGCAGCACAGACGCGCGGTGCTTGGCGATGGCGGCCTGGACCTTGGTGCGGTTGGGCGCGTCCGGCCACAGGTTCAAGAAGCGCTCGAAGTGCTGCACCGCCTCGGGGAGGTGTCCGGACTTCTCGTGGCACGTGCCCAGGTTGAACAGAAAGCGCGGGTCGGGATCCAGCGACCAGGCGCGCTCAAACAGCGTGATCGCCTGCGCATAGCGCCGCGCCTTGAAGTGCGACACCGCCTCTTTGGCGATCAGCGCCGCCGCCGGGTCGCGCTCGCGCGTTTGCGCGTCGGCCCGCAGTGGTGCGAACAGCATTACACAAACCACAAATGCGGTCGCCGGAGAGGGTCTGATCACGTCGATGAGACTTATGTTAGGCCGTCCAACGTGTCAAACTGGCGCCTCGATGCGCTTCTGTCCAACGTGTGGCCGGTTCTTTGAGTCGACGGAGACCTCTCTGTGTCCGGACGACGGGGCCGATCTCAAGGCTGTACGGACGTGGGAGGAAGAGGATGACCCCCTGCTGGGTCGCCTGGTGGACGGTCGATTCCGCGTCGAGTCCCTGATCGGCAGCGGCGGCATGGGGGCGGTGTATCGCGCGGTCCAGACCTCGGTGGAGCGGCCGGTCGCGCTGAAGGTGATCCTCGGGTCACCAGACCAGGACACCGTCAAGCGCTTCATGCTGGAGGCGCGCGCGACCGCCACGCTGCGCAACGTTCATACCGTCACCATCTTCGACTTCGGGCAGACCGAGCAGGGGCTGCTGTACATCGCGATGGAGCTGCTGGAGGGCCGCACGCTGGAAGAGCAGCTGGTCATGAGCGGCCGCCTCTCGCCGGACCGGGCGCTGCGGATCGTGGCCCAGGTCGCCGAGAGCCTGGCGGAGGCGCACAGCAAGGGCATCGTGCACCGCGACCTCAAGCCTGGAAACATCGTGCTGTCCAAGATGGGGGAGGAGCGCGACTTCGCCAAGGTCCTGGACTTTGGGGTCGCCCGCTTCCGCAGGCACGGCAGCGACACCAACCTGACCGGCACGGGCAAGGTTGTGGGCACCGCGGCGTACATGGCGCCCGAGCAGGCGCAGGGCCAGCATGTGGACGGTCGCGCGGACGTCTACTCGTTGGGGATCATGTTGTTCGAGATGCTGTCCGGCCGGCCGCCGTTCAGCGGCGACTCCGTCGTGAATGTGCTGATGAAGCACCTTCAGGAGCCGGTGCCCGACTTGTTGAAGCTCGATCCGCCGGTCCAATTGAGCGAAGAGGTGCAGCGATTCCTCTCCGCGCTACTGGAAAAGAACCCGGAAGAGCGCGTCGGCACTGCAGAGGCCGCCGGTCGCTGGGCGCGCAAGCTGACAGGGCAGGGCTCCGCGACAGACGACTACATCGAGGTGGCCGACACCGCTGCCGCCATGCCGATGGTGACGCCCAAGGGGCCGATCTCCGGGCTCGAGCAGACGCTGGATTCAGAGACAGCCGTGGCGGCGGTGCCCGCGCCGGTCGAGGTGCCCATCGAGATCCCCGGCTCAGAGGCTCTCGAGACAGGCACCGCGGCGGTTGTAGGCGCCACTCCGGCGCCGTCGGGCTCTCGCCGGCCGATCCTGATCGCGGCCGGTCTGGTCGCCGCGTTGGGCATCGGCTTTGTCGCGTCCAACGCCATGCGGCCCGACGCTCCGACCGCGCCCGCAGCCGAGCAGGCGCCGGCCCAGCAGGTGGCTCAAAACCCGGCGCCGCAGATTCAGCCGGCTGCCACGCGCGTGGTCCAGCCGGCGTCGAAGCCGGCTCCAAAACCGGAGCCCGTGCCCGCTCCGGTGCCCGAGCCGGCCACGCAGCCCGAGCCGCCGGCCCCTGAGCCTGCTCCCGTCGCCGCGCCCCCCGCGCCCGAGCCCAGGCCGGCGCCCAAACCCCAGCCCGTGGCCGAGCCGGTCCAACTGAAGCTTGTGACCACGCCCAAGGGCGCCCGCGTGCTGGGGCCGGACGGGAAGTCGCTCGGCACCACACCGCTGGTGCTGGACGCCCCCGACGCGCCGCTGAAAGTGCGGTTCAAGCGCCGCGGCTTCAAGACGGTGACCCGGGCGCTGACCGCCGGGCAGAGCGGTGAGCTCAAAGTCGTCTTGAAGAAGGCGGGCCGTCGTGGCGGTGAGCTCATGGAGTACTGAGCGTGCCCACCATCGTTCTGCACCAGTGGCGCATTTCGCCGTTCTGCGGAAAGGTGCGGCGCATTCTGGCCCTCAAGGGGCTGGACTTCACCACTGTCGACTACAACGGGCTGCTGGCGAGCAAGGCGGCGCGACTCACGCGCACCGGCAAGCTGCCCGTCATGGACTACGACGGCCGGCGCATCCAGGACAGCACGGACATCGCGCGCTTTCTCGATGAGCGTCACCCCGACGAGCCCCTGTATCCGGACAGCCCGGCCGATCGAGCCCGCGCGGCCTTCTGGGAGGACTGGGCTGACGAGTCGCTCTATTGGTTTGAGGTCTACCTGCGCTTCAACGTGCCCGAGGTGCTGCCGACCGTCACCGCCATGTTGTGCGAGGGGCGCTCGGCGCTGGAGACCAAAGCCTTCTCCCTGGTGGTGCCCGGCATGATGCGGCGCAAGCTCACCGCGCAGGGGCTGAGGCGCCTGCCGCGTGAGCGGGTCGAGGCCATGTTTCTGGAGCACATCGATCGGCTGGATGTGTTGCTGGCCGACCGGCCGTGGCTGGTTGGCGACCGCATGAGCATCGCGGACATCAGCGTCGTCGCTCAGCTGGACGAGGTGCTGCGCACAAGTCACCTCAAGGCGCAGGTCCAGGCCCGTGCGGCGGTGATGGACCTGGTGAGTCGGGTACCCGCCGCCGACTGAGCGTCGTCGCAAGACCGCGAAATTCTTGCCGTCGCGCCCAGGCGCGGGTGATGGTTCACGTCATGAGCATCACCGCGACCGACGCCGTTGTTGTCCACCCGACCCGCAACGCAATTCTCAGTGCCGCGCTGGACCTGTTCTCGCGCCTGGGCTACGAGGCGACTGCGGTGCCGGCCATCGCGGCCCATGCCGGCGTTGCCACCGGCACGGTGTACCGGCACTTCGAGGGTAAGCGGGAGCTGGCCAACGAGCTGTATCGGCGTGAGCGCGTCACCATGGCAGCGACCGCCTTCGCCGGACTGGAGCCGACGCTGCCCGCCGCGGACTGGTTTCGCCGGTTCTGGCTGAACCTCGTGAGTTTTGCGCAGACGTCGCCGGCCGGCTTCGACTACCTCGAGCTGCACTTTCACAGCGGCTACCTGGACAGCGCCAGCGCCGGGGTCGACGCCGAAGCCATGGCGCCGCTGATGGCCTTTTTTGAGAGGACGGTGGCCCAGGGCATCACGCGCGGTCTGTCACCGGCTCTGTGTTGCGCCATGTTGTGGGGCTGCCTGCGCGGCGTATTGAGCGCCGCGCGCAGTGGTGAGGTCGACTTGAGCAAAGACACGATCGCGGGGGCCTGTGAGGCCGCTTGGAGCATGTTTGCTGCCGACCGTCCTCCGCTGACCGGTGCAATGCAGTCACAAAAGGCGTTGGCCGGCGCTGCAGTGGTCAGGAAGCCGTCTCGGACAGACTGGCGCGTGTGGTAAAGTGAGCGGCGCGCGCCGCGAAGGGCGGCGCCCGGGGGAAGACAATGGGCAAGAAACAAGCGCGTCGTCGCGCCAAAAAGAACGAGGGCAAGACCAAAGAGGTCGCCGCGCCCAAGAAACGTACGATGCCGCTGATCGTCCTGGCATTGGGCCTGGTCGGCGCAGTCGTGCTGTTTTTCGTGAAGGATTGGGAGTGGGCGGTCACCACCGCGGTTATCGCTGCCACCATAGCCGGGGCTATCGACGCCTTCACGGATCCGCCCCAAGCACGGAAGGGCGGCAGCTCAGACGCGATCAACTTCGGCGGATAAGCCCTACGCCAGCGCGGCGTTACGCGCGATCACATCGGCCATCCACGGCCACAGCGCCCGGGGCATGTCGTGCCCCAGGCCGTCCACCAACTCCAGCTTTGCGCCCGGAATCGCGTGCGCCGTCGCCCGACCCGCGGCCGGCGGCAGCAGCGGGTCCGCCTTGCCGTGGATCACCAGCGTCGGCACGTTGATGCGATGCAGCCGCGTCTCCCGGTCGCCCGTCGCGACAATCGCCGCCAGCTGGCGGATGAAGCCGGAGTGATCCGAGGAGCGGTCCCAGGCCAGCCCTGACGTGCGCTCCAGCTCGTCGACGTCTCGCTCGAAGCCCGGGCTGCCGATCGCCGTAAACACCTCCACGCCGCGCCGGATCGCCTCGTCGCGCGTTTTGGCGGGGCGTGACAGCAGCGCCGCGATCGCGTGGGGCTCGCTGGGAAAGCGGCCGCCCGTCGTGGACAGCATCGACGTCAGCGACCGGATCCTGGCCGGGTGTTCGATCGCCAGCGTCTGGGCGATCATCCCGCCCATCGAGACCCCCGCGACATGGGCCGTGCGCAGGTTCAACGCGTCCATCAGCCCGGCGGTGTCGTCCGCCATATCCTCCAGGCGGTAGGGCACCCGGACCCGGCAGCCGAAGACCGCCGCGGTCAAGATTCGCCAAAGCGGCGGCTTGCCCAGATGGCTCATCACCGTGGACATGCCGACGTCCCGATTGTCGAACCGGATGACCTGGAAGCCCCGGTCGACCAGCATGCCGCACAGGTCGTCCGGCCAGTGGATCAGCTGTGTCCCGATGCCCATGATGAGCACCAGCGGCTCGCCGGTCCCCAACACCTCGTACTCCAGCTCGATGCCGTTTGTGCGCGCCTTCACGCCGGGTCTCCCTGCCACCGCACCTTGGCGAAGTCGCGCACGCGCCCCGACGGCTCAAAGACGATTCCTTCTGCGACAAGCAGCTGCTCCTGGAGCGCGCCTCGAACCGAATCGCCGCGAAAGCTGATCCGGCCACGACTGTTGATCACCCGGTGCCACGGGGTGCCGTCATCCTGAAGCGCCGCCAGCGCAAACCCGACATGACGGGCCACCCGGGGCGAGCCCAGCAGCGTCGCCACATCGCCGTAGGTCGTCACGCAGCCGGCCGGTACACGCGCGACCACAGCGTAGACGCGGCTGTTGAATCCGGGCGTGACAACGCGTCTTTCGAGCGGGAGAACCGGCGCGACACTTTCATCCATGCGTCAGGTGTACTACTAGAGATTCCCTCATGGTTCCAGGAGGTGGTGCCGTCCATGCGGCGTCGGTTTTTCCAGTGGTTCGCAGACTCTCTACTGCACAATCGCGCGACTTGGACCGCGGTGGTAGTGGTGGTGTTTGCGGCCGCCGTGTACTGGTTGGCCACCGGGCACCTGGGCGTGAACTCGTCGCGCGAGGGCATCGCCGATCCCGACGACCCCGAGCAAAGCCGGATCAGCGCCTACAACGAGCGCTTTGGCGTCGGCTACGACATCGTGGCGGTTCTGCGCGGCGACGATCCCCAGAAGCTGCGCGACGTCGCGGACGCCACCGCCGAGGCCCTGCGCGCCAAGGACTCCATCGACGAGGTCTTCTACCGCGTGGATCTGGAGGCGCTGGCAGAGAACGCGCTGTATTACCTGCCCTTCGAGCACCTGGACAGCATGCTGCGCAACATGCGCCTGATCGAGAAGGCGCGGGACGGCAAAGTCACCGACCCGATCCAGCTGCGGGGCATCATCGCGGTGCTAAAGGACGTCAACGAGCGCATCGATGACTTTGTGGACGGAGAGTCCAGCGGCATGGGTGGCTTCAAGCCGGAGACTGCCGACATGGACGAGGCCGTTCGCTTTCTGGTGGGCCTCATCGATGAGCTGCGCGAGTGGATCGACGATCCCAAGCGCACCAAGCTGGGGCTCAAGGCCCGCTTCGGCACCCGCAAGGCCGGCCTGAACCTCGACAACTCCGGCTATCTGGTGGCGGACGGTGGGCGGCTGATCCTGATGCGCATCCGGTCCCGGCTGGACATCGCCGACGACAAATACGCCATCCCGATCCGGGCGACGATCGAGCGCGTCATGGGCTCCGTCATCCCCGACGACATCTACTGGGGCATCACGGGCGTGCCGGTCATGGTGGCGGAGGAGCGGTCGGGGCTGAAGCGCGACCTGCAGGTCACCGGCACCGTCTCGTTTGTGGGCTGTCTGCTGATCTTCCTGATCGCTTATCGGTCACTGCGCGGCACGATGGTCGTCTTTCTGCCGCTGGCCGCGGGCATCGCCTGGGCCCTGGCTTTAGCGGCGCTGCTGATCGGGTCGCTGAATATCATCTCCAGCTCCTTCGCCGTGATTCTGATCGGCATGGGCATCGACTTCAGCGTGCATCTGTTTACCCGCGTCCGCGATGAGCGGAAAGACGGCACGGACGGACCGGAGGGGGCGCGTCGTGCGCTGATCGGCACCGGGCCGGCGATCTTGACCGGCGCTCTGACCAGCGCCGCTGCCTTTGGCGCGATGGGGCTGACGGGCTTCCGGGCCACGCGCGAGCTGGGCATCATCGCAGGCACCGGGCTGCTGATGGTCATGATCGCCGCGTTTATCCTCGTGCCCCTGGTGTTGGGCCGAAAGGGCGCGATCGTGGGGCGCCCGACCAGCGATCGGCTCTCCGGCCCGCGAAAGTTCGTCTGGCCGCGCGCGGCGACGATGCCGGTGATCGTCGGGGGCCTGCTGGTGACCCTGGGCCTTGGCTCCACGATCCGCCCGATCGACTTCAACTTCGATTGGACGTCCTACCTGCCCCAGGACAGCATGCCGATCCGCACCATCGAGGTCCTGCAGGAGCACGGCGTGTCCGGGCTGCAGTACGCGGTGACCCAGTCCCGGTCGCTGGAAGAGGCGCGCGCGCAATACGACCGCCTGGTCGCGCTGAGCAAGGACCCCGACAGCGTGGTCGATCGGGTCGAGTCCATCTTTGACGTGCTGCCGCCACAGCTCGCGCGCAAGGAGCCGGTCGTCGCAGAGATCCGCCGCCGCGCAACCGCTCTGCCGCGTATCGGCTTCGAGGGGGATCCGGCCGCGCCCACGGACAAATTGGCCGAGAACATCGCCGGGCTCTCCGAGCGCTTGAGCGAGGACCTGCCGTTTACCTTGCGCGAGGCGGGGCAGGGCGATCTGGTCGACAAGCTGGGGCCGGTCGTGGAGGCCGTCGATCGGCTGCACGCCTCCGTGAAAGAGCGCACGCCCCAGGAGCTGCGCGCGCGGCTGGACCGCTTCGAGACCCGCTTTGCCGACATCTCCAAGCGCTTCGGCGGTTTCCTGAACCGCAAGTCGGCGCCCCTGCGGCCCGATGACCTGCCGCGCTCGCTGGTGTCGCCCTTCTACCAACCCCAGACCGAAGATGGCCCGATGTACGCCATCCGGGTCTATGCGCGCGGCAACGTCGACGACGATCCGGCGGTCGCCCGGCGGCTCAAGGAGACGCTGCGGGAGATCGACCCTGACGCCACCGGATACGCCATCACGCAGATCCACTTCGGCGTCCTCATGAAGGACAGCCTGTCTCAGTCCGCGCTGTGGGCCGGTATGCTCGTGCTCTTCCTGGTGCTGCTGGACCTGCGGCGACCCCGTGATGTGGCGCTGGCCCTTGTGCCGCTGGGCATGGGCGGGGTGTGGATGATCGGGCTGATGAACGTCTTCGGGGTCGAATACACCTTTGCCAATGTGCTCAGTATTCCGTTGATCATCGGCATCGGAATCGACTCCGGGATCCACGTGATCCATCGCTGGCGCGAGTGCGAGGACGTCGGCATGGCATTGATCACCACCGGCAAGGCCATTCTGGTGTCGTCGCTGACCACGATGATGGCTTTTGGGTCGCTGATGCTGGCCACCAACGGCGGCGGCCGCACGCTGGGCATGACGCTGGTGTTGGGCGTCGGCGCCTGCATGGTTACATCATTGGTGTTTTTGCCGGCGCTGCTGGACGCCGTGGGGCGGCGCGCCGAAGTGGCGGGTAGTTAGAGAGCCCGGGAGCTACTCGCTGGGCTTCTCACCGCTGCACTCGTAGAAGCCAGGCGTGCACCCATTCTCCTCGCGGCACTCGACGCAGGCCTCGGCAGCAGGATCGGCCGCGCATGCCGCGACGCAGTTCTCGATGGCGCAGTTGATCGACTCGCCGTAGCAGCCGGCGCAGTCGGCGGTCAGGCCGGTCTTCTCGACCACGCAGTTGGCGCCGCACTCCGGTCCCTGGCCCAGGCAGCCCAGCCCGCAGGACGACGCTTCAGCGGTCACGTCGACCTCGCTGATGATGGCCTGGTCGGCCTCGTTCTGGCACGCGCCGTCGCCTCCGCCGCCGGTGTCATCGCCGGTCGTGTCTGTCGGGTCGGTCGTGTCGACCCCGGTGTCCGTCGTGTCGTCGCCGGTGTCCGTCGTGTCGCCGCCGGTGTCCGTCGTGTCGTCGCCGGTGTCTGTCGTGTCTCCGGTCGTGGCGCCGGTGTCGTCCGTGCCCGAGCCGCTGTTGCTCTTTCCGCCCCCGCTCGGGGAGCAACCCATGGCTACCAATGCAGCCGCCATAACCATCACCGAAAGCACTCGCATCGCTGTCTCCCTATTCGTGAGCGGCAACTATAGCGCCGTTGACACCACACCGCTAACTCATGTGTCATGCGTGCCAACAGCTACACCAAACCGCACTCGATCGAGGTGACCATGTCCCGCGTAATCGCACTGGCCGCCATGGGCCTGCTCGTCGCCGGCTGCCCGTCCGATGATGAGCCGCCCGCCACCGATGCGCCCACCGTCTCGGAGATCGATCAAACCGACGTGCCGGCCGCCGATGTGCCCGACGACGCGACCGACGACACGGGCGACGATCCCGACGTGGATACCACCGGAACGGAAGAGGTCTGCACACCCGACTGCACCGACAAGGTGTGCGGGTGGAACGGCTGTGATGACGAGTGCGGCGTCTGCCCGGGAGACACCGTTTGTCAGCTGTCGGGCCAGTGCGCCTATGAAGAAGACACGTGGCCCACCAGCACCGAGGAGCACGTCATCGACGGGCGCTACACGGGGTACGTCGGCGGCGTCGAGGGCGGTGAGTGGAGCGATATCGTGCCCATAGAGGGCCCCGAGGGGCTGTTTGTCGCCGACTGGGACGGCACGCACCTCTACTTGATGTTGGAGACCTCCGCCTGGACGTCCAAGCTGGACGAGCGAGTGAAGTGCCATGTGGAGATCGTCGGTCGCGACGGCGCTGAGCTCTGGTCGATTCTGGTGGACGGCACCGGCGCCAACGTCAGTATTCGCGACGGCGCCGTGTGCGACGATTGCGTCGAGTCGGGCGCGGCGCTGGATATCTCGCCGCACCTGAAAGCGGTGGCCCAGCACGCGCTTGTCGAGCTGAAGATTCCGATGCTCTCCGGGTTGATCGCGATCAAGGTGTTCGGCCTGACCAAGAAGAGCGATCGCGTGGACAGCCCGGTCGTGTTCGCCGGGACGCTGGAGGCCGAAGGGGGCCTGTGGTTTCTGCCCAATACGCAGCTGGCGGTCGTCGGAGGCGTGACGCCGCACATCGCGTGGCCGGGCGCCGAGCTGGTCATCGCGGGCGCCGGGTTTGGCGCGGAGCCCGGAGCCTGCTCGCTGGGCGGCACCGACCTGGAGGTGCTGTCCTGGTCCGACACGCAGATCGTGGCGCGCGTCACCGGGCAGTCCAACGACGGCGGCCTGATCGTTCGCACGGTCGGCCAGCAGGTCGCAGCGGTGTCCGGTGTGGCGCTATCACCGGCGTTTGAGAGCGCCGGAGCGCACCTGACGTTCAGAGGGACGGACGGCACGTGGCAGCCGCCCGCCGGTGGCGCCGCGGTCGGGTTCGACGGTCTGAGGCTCAGCGTAACGGGCGACGGCGACTTTGTCCGCCTCTTCACGCGCGGTGGCCTGGACGCGTGGTCGGTCGATGGCGGGGGCGCCTGGTACAACGGCTACCCCTGTCCGGGCTGCGTGGATGCTTCGTTTGACGGCAGCGCCGCCGCCAGTCTCGACGTCTATGCCGGCGATTGCGGGATCTGGGTGGGACAGACCCGGCTGACCGGACGACTGCTGGCCGGCGGCGGTGCGTTGGTGCGGTCGGTGGCCTCGCCCACGCTGTATTACGCGGCGCCGGTCAACCCTTTCTCGGGCGAGCTGTGCAGTGTGTATGCGTCGCCTTCGGACGGGATCTCCGACGTGATCTTCGCGGCCGAGCTGGCCGCCGGCGCGGGGCTGCTCGTGGCCGATCACGTGGATGTCACGGTACCCGGCGGCGCGGTGTCGGGCCTGCTGCGCGTTGTCCACGCGGATGGCGAGACCAATGGGCTTTTCATCAGCATCGCCGGCTCCGACGCAGACGAGGACACCCTCAAGGACAGCGCGGACAACTGCCCGGGCGTCTTCAACCTGGGGCAAAAAGACGAGGACGGCGACGGGCTGGGTGATCACTGCGACCCGGACGCCGACGGCGACGGGCTGCCCAACGAGCTGGACACCGACTACGCGCTGGACTCCGACGGCGACGGCTTTGTGGACGCGGTGGACCAGTTTCCCAAGGACCCGAACGAGTACGCGGACTCGGACGGGGACGGCGTGGGCGATAACGCGGACTGCCTGCCGTTTGACGACGCGTCCTCCGTGAAGGACTGCGACGGCAAGAACTGCGGCATCGACGGGTGCGGCGGCGTGTGCGGCGTCTGCCCGTCCAGCCAGGTGTGCGGCGCTGACAGCGTGTGCGCGTTCGAGTGGCTCACGGTCGGCCCCTCTGCGGTTCAGCATGTGGCGGACGGCCAGTTCACCGGCTGGAGCGACGCCGAACCGCCCGCGGAGTACGAGTGGTTCGACATCGACTCCCTGAGCACGGCGCTGGGGCCGGTATATGTCGATTACGACGGCGTCTGGCTGCACCTGATGTTCGATCAGGACGCGACCTGGGCGGGCGCGCTTCGCCTCTCGCTGGTTACCGCGGGCGGCGCCGATCTGTGGGACATCACCGTCTTGGCGGACGGCTCGTCCATCGTGGTGCTCAACGGTGTGCTGCAAACCAGCAGCAGCGTGATCGCGGTGCATGGCTTTCACAGCAGTCCGCAGTGGCCGACGCTGCCGCACGCGCTCTTTGAGGTGTCGCTGCCCGTCGGGGCCGGCGCGTTCGGTTTCTCCACGGCGCGGATCGGCTTTGGGCCGGTCGTCCAGTCGGGTGACTCGGCGGTCGTCGGCGCGGCGCTTGCGGCGGGGGGCGTGCAGCTGGCGCTGAATCTGGATGCGCCGGTTGTGACCGGGCTGGGCTCGGCCACGATCGGCCTGGGCAGCGTGTTGGTGCTGCGTGGCGTGGGCTTCGGCGACGCGGCGGGCAGCGTGACGATCGGCGGGGCCAACGCCGACGTGCTCTCCTGGTCGGGGACGCGCGTGGAGGCGCTGGTGCCGGACGTGCTGGAGCTGGGCCCGCGCCCGGTCATCCTGTCCGATGCGTCCGGCTACGCGGCGCCGACCGTCCAGGCGACCGTCGCGGCAGTGCAGGGCGCGGTCGTCCAGCTGCCGGGCGAGGCGCTGCCGATCAAGCTGGCGCGCGCCAACGTGGCGGTGATCCCGCAGGTCTCGGGGCGGCTTCGGGTGATCATCGACTGGCTGGGCGGCGGCTGGGACGTGGCTGACACCATCACCTTGTCCGGCACGACCTCCGCAGGTCACAGCGTGGTGCTCAGCTTCGGGGCCGCGGGTGTGGTGACCGTGTCGCTGAACGGGGTCGCGTGCCCACAATGCGTCGTCTCCGCGGACGTTCAGCTGAAGACGTCGTCCTGGGCACCCGGCACGGCCGCGCATCCGTTTGCGGACATCGAGCTGGACCTGGACATCTCGTCGCTGACGTTCTCCCTGTCGGGGCCGTGCAGCGACGTGGGCGGCCTGTGCGATGACGCGGTCGGGGTCGTCGCGACGCACTTCGATCGCGGGCTGGCGGTGCTGGCGCCGTCTCAGGGTCCGCTGGTCACGGGGGTCTCGCCTCATACCGCCACCATCGGCAAGACCGTCGTCGTGCACGGCGTCGGCTTCGGCGCTGTCCAGGGCATGGGCCAGGTCCTGTTCGGCGGTGGGATCAGCGCCATCATCACGTCGTGGACGGATACGGCGATCACCGTGATCGTGCCGGGCGCCATCACGGGAGAGCTGGTCGTGCAGGTCGGCGGGGTCAAGACCTCGATCTGGTTTGCGATCGGCGGCTCGGTCGGCACCTGCCCGGCGCTTGCCGACGGTCCGGACACCGACCAGGATGGTCTGGGCGACGCCTGCGACACGGACGACGATAACGACGCGGTGATCGATCTGTTCGACGCCTATCCGCTGGACGGCGCGCTGTTTGCCGACCAGGACGGCGACGGGGCGGACGACGCGATCGACTGCAAGCCCCAGGACCCGGATGTGGGCGCGCCCGACTGCGAGGGCAAGCTGTGCGGGGACGATGGCTGCGGCAACAGCTGCGGCTGGTGTGAGGACGGGCTCTACTGCACGGACGCGTTCATCTGCGACTTCAACTACTCCGCGGTGCCTCAGAGCGCGGCGGCGCACACTGTGGACGGGCAGTTCACCGGGTGGACGGTGCTCAATCCGCCGCCTGAGTACGAGTGGTTCGACGTGGTGCCGATCACCGCGGAGCACGGCCACGTCTATCTGGACTACAACGCCGGGCTGCTGCACATTCTGAACGACTGGCAGCTGAACCAGGACGAGAACCTGCCGGAAGACTGCTACGGCGCGATCACGGGGTACACCGACGGCGGCGCGCATTCGTGGCTGATCAAGGTGTTTGGCGACGGCGCCGTGCAGGCGTTCAAGGACGGGGAGGCCGTGGCGGGCGTCGAGGGCGCGTACGGCTTTGGCTCCAGCCCCAAGGACAAGACGGCGCACGCCATCTACGAGCTGGCGCTGCCCGTCGGGGCGGGCGGCTTTGCATTTGACGTGGCGGCGCCCGGACCCGAGTCCACGTGCGCGCACGTGACCAGCGCGCCCGAGCAGATCGTGGGGACGATCAGCGTCGGAGGCGTACTGCAGGCTGCGCGCAACTGGCAGACGCCCTGGATCCACTCCGTTGTGCCCGCCAAGGCGGCTGTTGGCGCTGTGGTCGTCATCTCCGGCGTGCAGCTCGGTGGGGCCAAAGGCGTGGTCGAGATCGGCGGCGTGGGCACGACGGTGATCTCATGGACCGGCAAGCGGGCCGTGGCGATCGTGCCGGCGGGCGGTGACGGATCCGGCGTCCGGCTGCAAACCGCCAAGGACAGCGAGACCAACACCGTGGCGTTCGAGGTCACGGCCGCAGGCGAGGATCAAGGCGTCATCTTCAACGCGCAGACCACGCATCTGCACTGGGCGGACGGTAAGTTCACGGACTGGTCCCCGTTTGGCGGGGGCCCCTACGAATGGAAGACGACGATTCCGGCGGTCGGTGCCTGGGCGTCCGTCTTCCTGGACTACGACGGCAGCAAGATCTACGTGCTGTCCTCGTGGCTGGACGGTGTCGTGGCGGCCGGCTGCACACCGCAGGTCAACGGCTTTGCGGCCGGCGGGATGGAGCACTTCGCTGCGGCGGTCGAGGCTGCAGGGCAGGGTGTGGCGAAGAGCCCGTACGCGGCCGTTGATCACGCCATCTACGAGTTTGAGCGCAAGGCCGGGGCCGGTGCCTTCGGGGTGCAGATTACCGGTGCCACAGGCGACCCCTGCGAGAGCGTCATCGAGTCGGTCGGCTTCCTGGGCACCCTGGACGCCGTGGGCGGGCTGTCGGTGACCGCGACCACCAAGCCGGCGATCTTTGCGCTGACGCCCAAGGCGGGCCTGAACGGTGACACGATCACCATCGCGGCCGGCAATCTCGGGGAGGTCACGGGCACGGTGTCCTTTGGCGGCGTCACCGGGCAGATCACCGAGTGGACCAGCACGCAGGTCACCGTGGTCGTACCGCCGGGGGCGGGCAGTGGCTTTATCTCGGTCACGACCGACGCCGGCGCCGTCACAAACGACCTGTGGTTCCTGGACACGGACGGTGACGATGACGGCATCGCTAACGACGTGGACAACTGCCCCGACGTGGCCAATGCCGGTCAGGACGATCTGGATGGGGACGACCTGGGCGACGTCTGTGACGGCGACATCGACGGCGACGGCGCGGATAACGAGGACGACGCCTTCCCGACCGACGCGGATGAGTCGGCGGACAGCGATAAGGACGGTGTCGGGGACAACGGCGACTGCAAACCCAACGATCCGGGCGCGTCCGCCCCCGACTGCGCGGGCAAGGCCTGTGGCGACGACACGTGCGGTGGCTCCTGTGGCTCCTGCATCGGCAGCCAGATCTGCACCGGCGCCTTCGCCTGCGACTTCGATTACGTCAGCGTGCCCAAGAGTACCTATCCGCACACGGTCGACGGCGCGTTCACAGACTGGGACGCCGTGGCGCCGCCCGCCGAGTACGAGTGGTTCGACGGCATCCACGCGGTGGGCAAGTACACCCACGCCTACTTCGACTTCGACGGGACGCACCTCTACATCCTCAACGACTGGTATCTCAACGACGCCAAGGCGCTGGAGAACGGCTGCTACAACCTGTTTGTGGCGTCGACGGGCGGCGGCGCGGAGAAGTGGTGGATCAAGGTCTTCGCCGAGGGCACCGTCGAGGCCTACAAAAACGGCGAGCTGGTCGACACATCGGGCGACGACTTCGAGGGCGCGTACGGCTTTGGCCTGAGCCCGCTGGTGGATAAGGACCACACGATCTTCGAGCTGAAGATGCCGGCCAGTCCCGGCTCTTTCTCCGTGCAGCTGCACGACCCGGGCCCGTCTTCGGGCTGCGATGTGCTGGTGCTGGAGCCGACGCTGTTTGTGGGGCGGCTGCTGGCGGGCGGCGGACTGGACCAGGCAGGCAACGACGACGTGCCCTGGATCGCGGGCTTGAATCCCGGAGCGGCAGCGCCCGGCGGGGTGGTGCAGATCCTGGGGACCACCTTTGGCGACACCGCCGGCACGGTCAGCATCGGCGGGGCCGCCGCGTCTGTGCTCAGTTGGTCGTCTGCGAGCGTGCTTGCGTTGGTCCCGGCGGGCGCCAACAGCGACGGGGTGCAGCTGGTCACCGCGGACGGCGTCGCGACCAACGTGGTGTCGTTGACGGTGGTCGGGGCCGGCGAGGACGGTGGCACAACTCTGAACGTCACAGGTGGGTCCCCGCACTCGGTCGACGGCCTCTTCACGGGCTGGGCGCCCGGCGCGCTGGGCGGGTATGAGTGGGCCGGGATCGTGCCGGTGGCGGCGTCCAACGGCTACGTGTACGTGGACTATGACCAGGGCGCGCTGTACGTGATGGCCGACTGGCACACCAACACCGACGGCGCGTGCGCCGGGGACGCGATCATCCGCGGCTACTCGGCGGCGGGCATGGAGGTGTTCTCGGTGACGGCGACCGCCGGGTTTGCGCCCAGTCCGCTGTCGGCCGCCGGGCACGCGATCTACGAAGCGGTTGTCCCGGTGGGCGCCGGCGCGTTCGGCATCCAGGTGGTGCCGCCGGCCGCGTGTCCTGGCGCTGTCGAGCCGTTTGGCTTCCGTGGCGCGCTCGACCCCTTCGGCGGCTCCGCGCTGCTCGCGTCGCAGGGCACGGCGCTGTTTGGGCTGACGCCCGGTGTGGGCAAGGCAGGTGACCAGGTCGTGCTCGGCGGGCTGGCGTTGGGCGTCGCGTCGGGATCCGTCTCGTTTGGCGGCGTGGATGCCGAGATCGTGTCGTGGGCCGCAACGTCGGTGACGGTGCTGGTGCCCGCGGGCGCGCCGTCCGGCTTTGTCACAGCGACGACGGCCGGCGGGGTGACCACCAACGGCCTGTGGTTTACCAACATCGACCTGGACGACGACGGCTTCGACAACGACGACGACTGCGCCCCGACCAACCCCAAGGTCAACCCGGACGGCGCGGAGCTGTGCAACGAGATCGACGATGACTGCGATGGGGCCACCGATGAGTTCGTCTGCCAGGTGGATCCGGCGCCGGTCGCGGTGCTCAACCAGCATGCACACTCGATCTGGGACCTGGACTTCGACGCGGTGGGCAACACGTATTACGCCGAGTACATCAGCGGCAAGGACAGCCTGCACCGGGTCGCGCCGGACGGGACCAAAACCACCTATCTGGGCGTGTCCAACTGGAACCTGGGCTTTGGGGCCAGCAACCCGGACGCGTCGATCATCATCGGCGCCTACGCGTGGAGCAGCGTGCCGGCTATCGCGCTGGTGGACGACGCCAACATCCTGCAGCCGCTGTTCAACGTGCCCAAGCCGGTCGGTTGCGCCTCCTGGGCCCACAACTCGGGCTACACGATCTGCGGGCCGGCGGACCCGGAGTGGGGGCATGACGGGCTGTTCTACGCGGGCAACGTCAGCGGCGTCGGCAACATCGACAGCTTTGACGCCAGTGGCGAGGGCTCGCTGTCGACCGTGGCGACGGTGCCCGATTTCGTGGTTACCGTGGCGACCCTGCCCACCCAGGAGCTGTTCGCCGGCGGCGGCAAGACGGCCTGGCAGATCGACAAAGCCGGCGGCACGGTCACCGAGCTGGCGACGTTTGACAGCTGGGTCATCTCGATGAGCGCCTCACTGCTGCACGGCAAGCTCTACGTGGAGGAGAACGGCGGCAAGATCTGGGAGATCGACTGGCTGGCCGGCACCAAGACGCTGAAGTTCAGCGGGCTCTCGGAGAAGGCGTTTCTGACCGTGGGACCCGACTTCCGGCTGTACCGTATTCGGGGCAAGACGGACACGGCGAGCACCATCGAGGTCTACGATCTCACGCCGCTGGGCACGTGCCAGGACCTCAAGGCCGAGAACCCGGGGCTGACTACGGGTATCCATATGTGGGACGCGGACGGCGAAGGCCCGCTGCCGGGCACGCCGATCTACTGTGACATGGACACCGAGGGTGGTGACTGGACGCTTTGCCTGCGTGCCAACAAGGCGGCGCTGACCCGGTCCCGGTACGTGCAGAAGTGGGGCAGTGAGGTCGACATCGCCAGCAGCACTGAGTCCGGGGGCATCGGCTGCACGGCGCTGAAGTCCGGGCCCGGGACGGACTTGATGTTCAAAGAGGTCGGCTCCAGCAACTACATCGTGGCCAACGGCGTCGACTTCACGGTGCCGCTGACCGGCTCAAAGAGCTGTTATGGCGCAGCCGAGGTCATCAACAAGAGCCCGTTCCCGACGGAGAAGGTCGACGGATTTGAGCTGAAGGAGTCGCTGGAGAGCGGCGGTCAGCACGCGACCAACTTCCTGGGCCCCGACGGCTGCAGTTGCAATGCGGTGGGGCGTGGCATCATGCTCAATCCTCAATACAACGACGGGCAGTTCAAGTCCTGGCGCGACCACCAGTGTGGTGGCGGCGGTCCGGACATCGATCACGTCGGCTCGGGACACATGGAGGTGTATGTGAGGGCTTCGCTGGACTAATGGCAAAAGTAACCGTCGTCGGCAGCTTTGTGATGGATCTGGTCGTCTGGGTGGACCACTTTCCGCGGCGTCATGAGACCCAGGTGCCCACGCGCTTTGAGGTCTTCCCGGGCGGCAAGGGCTTCAATCAGGCCATAACGGCGCGGCGCTGCGGCGCGAAGGTGGCGATGGTCGGCAAGGTTGGCGCCGACTCGGACGGTGACGAGTTTCTGCGGCTGCTGGACGACGCGTCGATCAACAGCCGGCACGTGTCGCGGTCGATAAAGGACAAGACCAGCTTTGCGGTGCCCATGATCAACCCCGACGGGGACAACAGCATCCTGCTGATCCAGCAGGCCAACATGCGGCTGACCCAAGAGGACGTGATGAGCGCGGCCGAGATGATCGCCGCCAGCAACGTGCTGATGCTGCAGCTGGAGGTGCCGGTGGAGGCGTCCCTGGCGGCCGCTCGGGTCGCGTCCGATGTGGGGGTCACCACGATCTTGAATCCGGCGCCGGCGCAGTCGGATCTCACGGAGCTGTTGCCCATTACCGACTGGCTGATCCCCAACGAGGTTGAAGCGGAGACGCTGACCGGCGTGGCGGTGACGGACCCTCGCACGGCGGTGGAGGCCGGGCGGCAGCTGCTGAAGCAGGGCGTGCGGCACGGCGTGATCGTCACGCTGGGGTCGAGCGGCAGCGTGGTGGTGACGCCCACGACGGAGGATCACATCCCGGCATTTGCGGCGACGCCGGTGGATCCGACTGGCGCCGGTGACGCCTTTTGCGGCGCGTTTGCGGTCGGACTGGCCGAGGGGCTGCACCTGGCCGCCGCGCTGAGATTGGGCAACGCCGCGGGTGCACTGGCCGTGGGCGTTGCGGGCGCGGAGCCCAGTCTGCCTACGCGGGAGGCGGTCGACGCCAAGGCGAAGGAGGGGCATCCGTGACGCTCTATCTGGATTCCGCGCTGGCCGAGGACGCTCACACGGCATATGCGACGGGGCTTGTTGGCGGCATCACGACCAATCCGGCGTTGATGGCGATCGCCGGGCGGCCCGCGGAGGACGTCATCGGCGAGCTGTGCGACGCGGGGCACGGCACGGTGTTCTACCAGCTGGCGTCGGCGTCCGTTGAGGCGCGTCGTGACGAGGCTCATCGCATGCTTGCGGTGCGTCCGGGGCGAGTGGGGCTCAAGATCGCCTGTACTTCGGAGAACCTGGCTCTGGCGGCGGAGTTCTCGCAGGCGCACGTGGTCGGCATCACTGCGATCTTCAGCGCGGCTCAAGTCCATCTGGCCTGCCAGGCCGGGGCGCATTTCGTGCTTCCGTATGTGAACCGCAGTACGCGGCTGTTGGGTGACGGCCTGGAGTTGGTGCGCCGCATGCGGGCGGTGATCACGGCCAACGACGCGCCGACACGCATTTTGGCCGCCAGCGTGAAGTCGCCCACGGAGGCGGTCGACACGATGCTGGCGGGCGCGCATCACCTGACGCTGCCCTGGCCGGTGATCCAGGCCATGGGGCAGCACGACCTGTCGGACGCGGCCATCGCGCAGTTCGCCGCCGCCACAAAATAGCCGTCGCGGTTGCGTACGGGGTTTATGCGCCGACGCCGCCGGTGTAGGCTCTGCCGACCGGGCCAATGCTGGATGGGGGACAGGATGAGTCGTTTTGTGAGCGTCTTTGCGGCGGGGGTCGCCGCGTGTGCATTTGTGTTTGGCTGCTCTGCGGATACGACCGCGGGGGACAAGCCCACATGCGTGTCCGGGGCGAGTCAGGCGTGCTCGTGCACCGACGGCGCTGAGGGCGCTCAGCAGTGCAACGCGGCGGGCGAGTACGACGCCTGCGTGTGCGAGTCTGGTGACACCGGCGTTGACGTCACGTCCACCGACACCGGCGAAGACACGACCGACACCGGCGACGACACGACCGACACGACCGACACGACCGACACGCCCGACACGACAGACACCGGCGAGGACACCACCGACACGGGCGTTTGCGTCCCCCAGTGCGACGGCAAGGCGTGCGGCCCGGACGGCTGCGACGGGTCGTGCGGGGATTGCCCCGACAACGGCACCGCGTGCACCCGCAGCGGTCAGTGCGAGGAGCCGGTGTGCGTGCCGCAGTGCGAGGGCAAGGTGTGCGGGCCGGATGGCTGTGACGGGTCCTGTGGAGACTGCGCAGACGACCTGATCTGCGATGTGGACAGCGGGCAGTGCCAGCAGCCGCCGTGTGAGCCCCAATGCGCCGGCAAGGAGTGCGGTCCCGACGCGTGCGGTGGCGAGTGTGGCTTCTGTCCCGCCGTGGCCCCCAACTGCGATCCGGATGGCTTGTGTCAGCTGGCGTGCACGCCGGATTGCGGTGGCAAGAGCTGCGGCAGCGACGGGTGCGGCGGCTCGTGCGGCGTCTGCGAGGGCGAGCTGGTGTGCAACGACGGCGCCTGTGGTCCGCCGTGTGTGCCGCAGTGTGAGGGGCTGGTGTGCGGGCCGGACGGCTGTGGCGGTGAGTGCGGCGCCTGCGAGTCCGGGTCTGTCTGCAGCGACGGCGTCTGCGAGGTGTGCAACGCCGATTGCGACGGCAAGACGTGCGGCGCTGATGGGTGCGGTGGTTCGTGCGGCGCGTGCACCGACGACGAGGTGTGCTCGGCCGACTTCGAGTGCACAGCGCTGTGCAACGCGGGCTGCGCGGGTGGCAAGACCTGCGGCCCGGATGGGTGCGGTGGGGTGTGTGGCACGTGTCCGGGCGATCTGGCGTGCAACTCGGATGGTTTTTGTTTTGACCCCGACTTCTGCGAGCCGCTGTGTGCCGAGGGCGCCGAGTGCGGGCCCAACGGCTGTGGCGGCACGTGCGGCAACTGTCCGGGCGGTCAGTTCTGCACGCCGGAGAGCACGTGCACGACCGAGTGCACCCCCGCCTGCCAGGGCAAAGCGTGCGGCGACGACGGCTGCGGCGGCAGCTGCGGTGAGTGCGCGGGCGGGATTCCCTGCACGGTCGGCGGTCAGTGCGGAAACGCGTGCACGAGCTGCGATTTCCAGCCTGAGTGCTCGGAGGTGGGCTTCGAGTCCGGCAACCTGTTCGGCTGGGAGACCGCGGGCAGCATCGCGGTTGTGGAGAACCTGGGCGTGGCGACGCCGACCGAGGGCAGCTACATGCTGTTCATGGGCACCGGCACGGCGGGCCTGCCCCCTGGCAACGGGGAGCTGAGTCTGCCCAACTGCCTGCCCGAGGGCTCTTACGCCGTCACCTTTGACTGGAAGTTCTACTCCGAGGAGTTTCTTGAGTACTGCGGCAGTCAGTACCAGGACGGGCTGCGTGTGGAGATCGTGACCAAGGAGGGCGCGCAGGAGGTGCTGAGCGTCAGCATCGACGACATGTGCGGCGCTGAGAACGGCAGCTGCGATGCCGACAAGTGCGGCAGTCTCGGGGTCCTGCTGTCGCCGGCCGACGTCGGCTTTGACCAGAACGGGGTGTACACGACGCCGTGGCTCGAGGGCGCCGGCGGCTTCACGCTGGAGGGCGAGACCAACTTCGACATCAAGCTGTCGGTGTTTGACGCCGGCGACTCCGCGTACGACTCGGTCGCGCTGATCGACAACGTGAAGATCGAGGCCTGCACGCCGCAGTGTGACGGAAAGGAGTGCGGTCCCAACGGGTGCGGCGGCACGTGCGGCAGCTGTGAGGGGTCGTACGACTGCCTGGTGCCGACGTGCAACGCGGAAGGCGCCTGTGTGGGCGATCCCAAGCCGCAAGGCGAGGCGTGCACGTCCGACGACAACGTGTGTACGCTCGACGAGTGCGACGGCGAGGGCAACTGCATCTATCTGCCGGGCAACGAGGGCGTAGCGTGCGAGGCGGACGGCAACCTGTGCACGGTGGATCAATGTGATTTCGCCGGGGTTTGCGTGCACGAGCCGGGACCCGAGGGCGTCGCGTGCGCGGGCGACGGCAACTTCTGTACGATCGACGAGTGCGACGCCGCCGGGGTGTGCATCCATACGCCGGGGTCTCCGGGCGAGCCTTGTCCAAGCGACGGGAACGCCTGCACGCTGGATGAGTGCAACGGCAACGGCGAGTGCCTGCACATCGCAACGGAGGCCGGGACCGAGTGCGAGAGCGACGGCAATGTCTGCACGGAGAACGTGTGCGACGGCGTGGGCAGCTGCACCCACCCCAACGTCATCATCGGGACCGAGTGCACCAGTGACAGCCTGGAGTGCACGACCGATGCGTGCAACGGCGAGGGCGTTTGCGAGCACCTGCCGGTGGCGGCCAAGACGGCTTGTACCGCGGACGAGGACCCGTGCACGCTGGACGAGTGCGACGGCGCCGGCCTCTGTGCGCATGATCCGGCGTCGGACGGAACCGAGTGCGACGACGGCGACCCCTGCACCTCCGAGGCGTGCACCGCCGGCGAGTGCCTGGTGACGGCGACCGATCCCGCGTGCTGCACTGAGAACGCCACGTGCGACGATGAGCTTCCGTGCACCAGCAACCTGTGCAACCTGGACACGAACACCTGCGACTTCCCCGATATCCCCGGCCTGATCTGCTGCGGCGCCGACGCGGACTGCGACGACATGGACGAGGTGTGCACGACCGACAGCTGCGTCGACGGGCTGTGCAAGTACGTGTATGCGGACATCGAGGGGTGCTGTCAGCCGGTGCTGTGGGTCGAGACCTTCGACGACTACCAGGGGGACTGGACGGTGCAGGACAACGGCACGGGCTGCACGTGGGACGTCAAGACGGACGGGGAGGCGCTGTCGTCGCCCGGAGCCATGAAGTGGGGTGACCCGGCGACCGGCACCTATGAGTGCGGTGACAACTTCGGCGCGGTGCAGTCGCCGTCGATCGCCCTGCCGTCCGGCGGCCCGCCGTTGGGCCTGAAGTTGTCGATCTGGCACCAGCTGGGCGACCAGGGAAGCAACACCTACGACCAGATCTTCATCGAGGTGATCGACGTCGAGTCCGGGGACGTGACCGAGCTGGCGCAGAAGCCGGACCTGGGGCCTGCTCAGACGTGGAATACGTTCGATTACGACCTGGGCGCGTTTGGCGGGAAGACCATCCAAATCCAGGTGCGCTTCGACTCGATCGACGCGCTGTACAATGCCGCGCCCGGCGTCTATATCGATGACGTCAAAATCACGCAGCTGTGTGAGTTGTAGAAGGGAGACCCATGGAGACCACACCCAACGGCTGGACGATCGTCGATCGGGACGCCGCGGTCCTGTTTCAGGAGTATCAGTTCAACGATGCCGGCGGTCGCGCAACCACGTTTGTGACGCGGTTGAAGGACGGCAAGCTGTTGGCGATCAGCCCGGCGGTGGGCCTACCGGAGGGGGCGTTTTCGGAGCTGGCTGAGTTTGGCGAGGTCGGTGCCATCGTCGCCCCCAACGGCTTCCATCACCTGGGGCAACAGGAGTGGCGAGAGCGGTTTCCCAGCGCGCGCAACTTTGCCGCACCCGAGGCTGCCGCGCGCATCGCTAAAAAGGGCGCCGCGGGGCTCACGTTCGAGCCGATGAGCGCCCTGGCGGAGCTGCTGCCGGACGACGTCGGCGTGACCGAGGCGCCCGCCACCAAGGTCGGTGAGACCTGGGCGTGGGCCAAGACCGCCGACGGTTACGCCTGGTTCGCGTCGGACCTGATCTGCAACTGGCAGAAGTTTCCCGGCAACGCCTTTCTCAACTTCATGTGGAAGCTGAGCAAGAGCGGCCCGGGGTACAAGCTCTTCCATTTTGCGATGATGGTCATCGTCAAGGACAAGAAGCGCCTGCTCGCCAAGTTCCATGAGGACCTCAAAGCCCACCCGCCCACGCTCGTCGTCCCGGCGCACGGCCCGCACGCACATCACGACGGTATCGGGCAGGAGACGATCCAAATGGTCGCCGCCGCACTCTAGGAGTCCTCACAGTCATGCAGATCAACGAGTTTCAGAAGCTCATCGAGGACATCTATTACAAGAAGGACTCTGAGCGTGGTCTGCACGGGACGTACATGTGGTTTGCCGAGGAGATCGGCGAGCTGACCCGCGCGCTGCGGCGTGACGACCAGGAGAACCTCGCCGAGGAGTTTGCGGACGTGCTCGCCTGGCTCTCCACGCTCGCGTCGATTCGGGGCATCGACCTGCAGGCGGCCGCCATGGCCAAGTACAAGGACGGCTGCCCCTACTGCAAGCACACCCCCTGCAGCTGCTGATGACGGCGAATCGTCGCGCTGCGCTGGCGGCGGTTGTGGCGTTGGCGGGCACCGTCGTGGTGTGGGTCGTGCTCCTGCCGCAAAAAGACGCCCCCACGCAGGTGTCGGGCGGCAAATACGACATGCGCATGGTCACGCTCTCGCGGGTCTCCAACGCCAGCGGGCTGGAGCTGATCACGCGCGACGGCCAGACCCTGGTGGCGACGGTCGACGAGGTCGACGAGTGGCGGCACAAAATGGAGCCGCCGCCGCTGATCACGTACTCGTCGCCGCAGACGGGCGAGATGGTCGGTGGCGAGGGGCGCGTCGCCGCGTTCGGCGAGGTGGAGGCGCTGGCTCAGAAGGACGGGCGCCTCGTCTTTCCGTACAAAACCGGGCCCCAGCGCGTGATTCTGCGCGACGGCGACAAAGACCTGCTGCTGGTGGATGATGCGGTCATCGCGCGCTTGACCCAGGAGGCCACCGATGTCGCGGACCCTCCGTTCTTCTTTGAGTTTGAGGGGCTGTCCTGGTTTGACGGCGGCTGGGAGGTCATCGCCGCGGCGGTGCGCCCGGATGCGCGGGAGGCCCCGGCGTCCACCCAGGCCGTCTTGCGGGTGCGGTTTTCGGCGGACGGCAAGCTGGAGCGCGTCTCCAAGGCCTTCACACGCGCCAACGGTCAGCGTTACGGCGACTATGCGGCCGCGCTCGACATCCTGCCCAGCGGCGTGGCGGTGGTCCCCGGCTTCTACCGTGACGGCGTCTCCCTGGTGAACTGGGCGGGCCGCACCTTGCGCCATTTGGACATCCCTGTGCGCCGTGTCGAGGGCGTGCGCTGGGATGCAAAGACGCGAAACCTCTATCTGGTGCGCGAGTGCGTGGGCGACGGCACGGCTTGCACCGAGGACGGCGGCTTCGGCGTGCCGCTGTGGATCGTCAGCCTCCCCGGCGGGTTGAATATCGCCGATTGAGCGCCCAAACTGGGCCAATGCTTGCTGCGGCTTTGCTTGTCGCCTGGCTAGCCACGATGGCGGTGCCCGGATTCTTGTTGTCGCGCTGGTTGCTCCCCGGAGTCGGAGCCCTCGAGCGGGCGCTCACGTCACTGGTCATCGGCATCGTCTCTGTCGCCCCGACCACATTCCTGCTCAGCGTCGTGTTCGGCACACCCGAAACCCCGGAGTTGATCGTCTTGATCAGCGTCATGTGGGCGCTGATCGGGTGGTCGCTTGGACGCTGGCTGCCGTGTGAGCCCCAGGAGCCCATGCTCGACGCGCTTCGGTCCAAGCGGCTGCTGGGGCTGGCTGTCCTCTTATGCGCGACCACGGCGGTGTCGACCAGCTATTACGCGCTGCAGACGGACTACGTGTGGTGGCATTGTCCACACCACGCGTCGCTCTACATGATGGAGGACGGCACCTCGGGCGGCATTGTGTCGTGGGACCCCGCGCGCGATCGGCACATCACAAACCTGTTTGCGCATCCGGTGGACAGCGGCTTTGGTCTGGGGCCAGTCCTGCGACTGCAGCGCCCCGGAAACATCGCGTTCTTGTCTCAGCCGTTCGTGTTCTTGTCGCTGGGCGGCCTGGTCGGCGCTATGTTCGTGATCGATCTGCTGATCTTCGGGTTCTCCATCTTGCTCGCGGCCCGACATCTGCGCTCGGCGTGGGCCCCGGTGGTCGTCGCCGCGCTGTTCTTGTGCGGCTCCCGATGGCTGGCGGTCTATCAGCTCAACGAGTGCATGCTGGCGCTGGCGCTGTCGATGGGCCTTCTGCAGCTGCTGCTGCGCCCGGCGTCCGGCCGCTTCGCCATCGCCTCAGCCGCCGTGTGCGGGGTCATCGCGGGGCATTGGCTCGGTGTGCGTCCGCTCGGGCTGCTGATGGCGCCGGCGTTTCTGCTGCTGTGTGTCGGCTCCTGGCGCCGCATGGCCACAGCGACTGGTGCGGCCGCGTGTGCCGTCTTTCCCTGGCTGTACGTCAACGCGGCCGCCTTTGGAGCGCCGGTTAAGCATCCGGCGCTGGCCAACGCGGGCCAGACCCAGACCCTGTTTGCCGGCACGCCGCTGGAGTGGACGTTTGTTTTTCACCCGCTCAACTGGCCCTTTGCCGACCAGCTGAGTCGCGGCCCCGACGACCCGTTCCCAGTGGTGCTGCGGCTGCCGCTGGAGCTGATCCAGGCATACGGCGCCCCGCTGTTGGCCGTCATCCTCGTCGGCCTCTTCGCCCTACGCACGCCGCGCCGCAAGCTGGCCGGGCTGCTGGCGTGGCTCATCGCGCTGCCGCTCTTTTTGATGCTGATCGTCGAGCTCGGCGCCCAGAAGCTGTCGTACACGCTCATCGCGCTGGCGCCCTTCCCGCTGCTCATGGCCGCAGGCGCCCGCGCACTGGCCGACGGCACGCCACAGCTGCGCGCCGCGGCCGGCTGCCTGGCGGCCGTCATCACCTTTACGCCCATGACCCTGCACGACGTGATGCTGCCGCTGGACCCCCGACAGCACCACACCGAGTTCTTCTCACGCGACAGCCGGCCCATGACCTTTGACGAGCTGCCTGAGGCCAACGCCGTCTACCAGCTGGAGGAGCGCGAGCGGCTCACGTCGGTGCAGCTGTGGCCCAGCATGGATCCGTCGCTGGACCTGACCTGGTCCACCCGCACCCTGGGCGCCAACCTCTTCGCCACCGCCGGCCTCGCCCAGCGGCGCACCACGCCGGACGATCCGATCGAGGGGCCCGTCGTGGTCTGGCGGGAAGCCAACGCCGAGTGGCGGCCGCTGAGCCACAAGTTCACCCTGGCCACGGCCGACGCCCCCACCGAGTTCACACTGGGACCGGAGGCGCTGGAGGGCGATCCCGTCGGCTCGGGCGCGGGCACCCTGTACGTGTTCCGCTGGCCGGCCCCCGCGCCCAAAAGCGTTCAGGTCGCGCTTCACCGCGCCCCACAGCACATCAACAACCGCATGACGGTGGCCCTGCAGACCAGTGAGGACACCGTCGACGAGGAGCGCTACGCCACGTTTCTGGTCATCGATCCGTCCACAGGCGACGTCAAAGCGCCCGAGCTGCGGATCGACAAGCGCCGCCGCACGCTGCACTTCGTGGCCGACGTGGCCGCCCGTCAGACCGAGCCGCGCATCGTGTCCAACTTCGAGTGGGCCGTCATCTTCGGCGAGCGCCGTCTATCCGGCGCCGCCGGACGCGCGCAGCCCCTGGCCACTCCGGACGGCTGGGAGACCGTGTGCGCCACCGATCGAGGGGGGCGCCTGGTGCGTCGCTGCACGGCTCCGACCGTCTCAGGGGAGCCCGTCGCCTGCCGCATGGCGCTGCTCGACTCGGATCAGCGGGTCATCGCGGGCCGGACAGAGACGGGCAGCAAAGTCATCGCCGCCGGCAGCCGCTTCCCGCCGCTGGCCTCCAGCGATCCGTGTGTAGCGCGCATGTTGGTCGCGGCTGTCAGTCCCGCCGCTTCCGCCGCCGCCGGGGCCGACGAGAGCGCTCCTGGGCCGTGACGACGGGCGCCGCGGGCGCGGGCGGCGGTGTGGGCTTCTTCTTCGGCGGGCTCTCGCGGTGCTGCAGCCGGCCCTTCAGCTCCGCGATCTTCTCTTCGTGCTCCTTGAACTGGGCGTAGATCGCGTCGAAGTTCTTTTGATCCGCGAACAGCGCCGGGTCCGCCAGCTCGGTCTCCAGCTCCGCCAGCTCGACCTCCAGCGCGGCGATGCGGGCCTTGAGCTTGAGCGAACGTTCATTCGCGGGCGCCGGCGCGGGTGAACGAACATTCGCATCCGGGCCGGGGGACGGCTTGGGCTTGGACTTCTTCTTCGGCGGCTTCTGAGCGGGCGGAGTCGCCGGCGGCGCGGCCTGACGGGCCTTGGTGGCCATGTAATCGTCCAACGTGCCCGGATAGTCGATGAGCTCGCCGCCCTCGATGTCCCACACGCGTGTGGCCAGGCGGTTCACAAACGTGGTGTTGTGGGACACGAAAACCAGGGTGCCGCCGAAGCCCGCCAGCGCCTCGGCCAGCGCCTCCGATGACGCCAGGTCCAGGTGGTTGGTCGGCTCATCCATCAGCAGCAGGTTGCCCGGGTTCACCAGCAGCTTGGCCAGCAACACCCGCGCACGCTCGCCGCCCGACAGCACGCCCACGACCTTGTCCACCTCGTCGCGCGAGAACAAGAAGGCGCCGCACACACCGCGGATAAAGCTCTCGCTGGTGTTGGCGCCGGCGCTGCGGATCTCGTCCAGCACCGTGCGCTCATCCGTCAGCTGCTCGTTGTGGTGCTGGGCGTAATAGCCGAGCTGCACGTTGGACCCGTACTCTATGGTGCCGGCGTCGGCGTCCAGCTCCTTGGCGATGAGTCGCAGCAGCGTGGTCTTGCCGGCGCCGTTGACGCCGACGATGGCCACCCGATCCTGCGCGTAGATCGCCTTGCTGAGGTTGTTGTACAGGCGCAGGTCGCCAAAGGCCTTTGAGACGCCGTCCAACCGAACGACGTCGCGTCCGGACCGCTTGACCTCCGGAAACTGAAAGTTCAGCTCCTTCCGCCGCCCCAGCGGCCGATCGGCCTCCAGCTCGGTCTGCAGTCGCTTGACCCGCCGCGCACGGCTCTGCGCCTGCCGTGCCTTGGTCGCCTTGGCCTTGAACCGATTCACGAACGTCTCGGCCCGCTTGAGCTCCCGCTCCCGATTGCGCCGGTGCGCGGACAGCACCTCCTCTTCGGCCTCGCGCTGCTCCAGATAGCTGTCGTAGTTGCCGTTGTAGCTGCGCAGGCCCTCGGGCTCGAAGCTGAGCACCCGCTTGATGTGGCGGTTGAGGAAGTCCCGATCGTGGCAGATCAGGATCATCGTGCTGCGCAGCTCGTTGAGAAACTTGTCCAGCCACATGACACTGGGCAGGTCCAGGTGGTTGGTCGGCTCATCGAGAAACAGCACATCGGGCTGTTGAAACAGCAACCCGGCCAGCGCGCCGCGCATCTTCCAGCCGCCGGACAGCTCGGCGGTGGGGCGGTCAAAGTCGCTCTCTTGAAAGCCCAGCCCTTTCAGGATTCGGATCGCCTGGCGCTCGCTGTAATACAGGTCCAGGTGGTCCAGCTGCTCGCCGAACTCAGCCAGCTGATCGGCCAGCTCCATCTGGCGCGTCACGTCGGTGGCGGCGTCCATCTCATCGCCGGCGGCGGCGATCCGCGCTTCCACGTCCGCGCGCCCGGGCACGGTATGCAACACCGACAGCAGCAGGCTCTCAGCGGCCAGCTCCTGCACGTCCTGCGGCAGATATCCAATGCGGCAGCGGTTGGCGCGTCGCACCTGTCCAGAATCGATACTCTGTTCCGACATCATGACACGCAGCAGTGTCGATTTGCCCGCGCCGTTGGGGCCGATCAGGCCGATCCGCTCCTGCTCGCCGATGCGCACGTTCAGGTCCCAAAGGATGCGCTGTGCACCGAATCCGAGGGATACGTTCTCCAGGACAATGAGGCTCATCTGCGGTTTGGGATCACCCGGCTAAAGTTCGAGCCGCGTTGGCCCGAATGTTGCTCTCACGTCGACGTAGAAACATTCGACCCGAGGGGCATCCATGTACCACAAATCACGACACAGCAACCTCATGGAGCGTGTGCTGAACGCGTATCTCTCCGGCTGCGCCTGGGTGGCGCACCGTCTCAATGGTGACAACTGACCACGGTTGCTATGACTACCGCGTCAGTTTGACCACGACCGGGTCTGACGCCTCGATCTCCTCGCGCGTGAACCGCAGCTTCTTGTAGGTGCCGTTCACCCACCCATCCAGTTGATCGTCAAAGTGGCCGCTCGCCTTGTCCGCGATGTTGCCCATCGGAAAGTTTACGTACGCCTCGGGCGTCCCAGCATCGTCGAACCCGCCGGTCATCCGCTCGATCGGCCCCCAGTGTGACACCCAGCTCTCGGCGATCTCGCCGCTCTCCAAAAACGTGGCGGCAGCGACGTTGATGGTGCTCTCGCCGCCGTCGGTCGGCACGGTCGGCAGGTCCATGCCCAGCCCGTAGCCGCCGTAGAAGGCGGTTTTTCGCATGTCGGAGTAGCGGTAGCCCTCGGGATCCACCGAGCCGAAGCGCTGTGCCAGCCAGTCGGCCGTCTCGGCGAGCCCATGCAGCACGACGAGGTCGCGTCCACCCTGGATGATCTTGTCGCCGTTGGGGTACTCACCCGCCAGCGCGTTCATGGCCATCTTCAGGATGTACACGGGCTGGGCGTCCATCACGATGCCGTACAGCAGGCTCATGTCGTCTTTGAGCACGCTGCCGGTCACCAGGTGCGCAAACGCGTGAAACGCCAGCGCGCCCGCCGAGTCCCGGGTCATCTCGCGGTCCCAGTCGTCGACCATCAGCGTCACGAGGGTCTGCAGATCCTCGCGCCCGGCATAGTCCGCCAGCGCGGGATCGGTCGCCGCCGCGGCCCACGACTCGGCCAGAACGGGCAGCAGATCGTCCGCCAGGTTGCTGTGCACATTCAGCTGCAGCGCTTGCATCTTCTCCAGCGTCACGTTGCCCGCCGCGGTCATCTCGGCCACGCCCTCCTCGATGGCCGCCGCCCGCCACCCCGGCGCAAAGAAAGCGCCGTAGTACCAGGGATCGTTCTCCAGCACCCCGTCGTCCGTGAAGCCGAAGGGATCGTTGTTGGCCGTCGCCAGCCACCCCCGCTCCACGGCGCGGCTGTGCGGCAGCTTCTCAGGCGGCAACCGCGTCGTGGGCCACAGCGCCGTGGGATCGTCGCCGTCCATGGTCCGCCACGGCTCGCGGCCCTCGGCGACCGGGCTGCGATCGGGGACCTCGACACCCACGCGATAGGTGATGCCGGTCGCGTCCGCGGCCATGAAGTTGTAGGTCATCTCGGGCATCCGCAGCGCCGCCGCGTCAAACTCGTCCAGCGACTGCACCCGGTCCAGCTCCAGGAACCAGCGCGCGGGTCGTGCCTTGAAGCCCGTCCAGCCGACCAGCACCTCTTTGCCGCCCTGCGCGATCGGGATCGGTGAGCCCACCAGACTCGGCGGCATCACCACGCCGTAGCCCGGCACGTCGGTGATCTCCACCGTCTTCTCCTCGCCCACACCCGCTTTGTCGCCGTCCCCGCGCAGCACGATCACCTCGGTGCGCGTCTCCGTGGCCACGGTCTTGCCGCCCACGCTGGCCTCACCGTCGGCGATCGCCACCTCCCACATGTCCATCACGTCCGCAAACGCCGACGTGGGCGACCAGATCACCTTGTCGTTATGGCCCATGGCGATGCCCGGGGCGCCTACGAACGAGAACCCGATCACGTCAAACGTGCCGCCCGCCGCCTTGGAGTTGAGGTGCACCGCGTACAGCAGCCCCGAGAAGTCGTAGCCCAGGTGCGGATCGCCGGCCAGCATCGGCATGCCGTTGTCGGTGAAGCGCCCATCAACAGCCCAGTTGTTGCTGCCCAGCGGCTTCATCCGCGCAAGCGTGCGCAGCTGCGCGATCTGCTCGGGACCGACACGCCGCGGCGGCAGGGCGTCCACGCGGCACATCCCCGGCTGCGCGGGCAGCGTGATCGACGCCGTCTGCGGCTTGTCTTCCGGCGGCACGCCCGTGGTGCGCCGGCCCGGCTTGAACAGCTCGATCGCGGCCAGCTTCTCGGGCAGCAGCGTGTTGGCAAAGGTCAGAAAGACCTCGAACTGGATCGTCTGATCCAGCCCAAACCCCGCCATCTTTTGAATGATGAACGGGTCATCCACGCTCCACACCTCGGGCAGGTAGTCCAGGTCCTCTGGACCAAACCCAAACGGCAGGGCGACCTCACCGCTGCGCACCTCTGCGACGCGCCGGTTGATGCCCGCGACCCAGGCCTCGATCAGCGCGTAGCGATCGGGCTCCTGGTCTTTCATGAGCGCTGCATCCAGGGCGCCCCAGTGCTTCCAGTTGAAGATGCGGGCCTGCTGGTCTTCGATGGTGGTCTCGGCGCCGAGCACCTCCGAGAGCCGGCCGTGAGCGCGCCGCCGAAACATATCGAGCTGCAGCATGCGATCGGCGGCGATGCGGTAGCCATAAGCCCAGAACAGATCGAGATCGTTGGCCGCATAGATATGGGGGATGCCCATGTCATCGACCAGGATGGTGATCTCACCGTCCACGGCGCCATGAGGGTTAACGTTGTCGCGGATGTCGACGTCTTCACCAGACGTACAGGCCGTAGGGGTCAGCGCAATCGACATCAGCAAGATCAGGAGGAGCAAGCGCTGTATGTATTTCACAAGACGAGCAATAAACCGGACGGGTGTTTTTTTCAAGGGTTTTCCAGAACGATCGGTACGTTGGAAAAATCCCGAATCTGTTCCGGCAGTTGCTAAGATGTGGGCGGCCCGTGGCCCGGAGGCGAGCTGAATCTCCCCCTGATCACGTTGTACCCCGTGTAGCCGACCGCTGACCGGGCCTTAAGCAGGTCAGGTCGTTGCCGGACTCCCCCGAGACCGGCAGCGGCGTTTTTTTTACAAAGCCTATGTAAAGTTTTTGTGCGAGCGCGCCGAATTCAGACGGTGGGAGTCGCATGAAATCTATCAGTCGCATCGGCAGTGTGAAGCGAGCCTCGAAGCCCGGCGCGGTCTTCGAAGGACGGTATCGAATCGAGCGCATGATCGGCGGCGGCGGCACCAGCCACGTCTATCAGGCCACGCAGCTTGGCATTGCTGAGCGGAGCGTCGCTCTGAAGGTCCTCAGACCCGAGCTCACCGAGAAGCCGCTGTATCAGCAGCGCTTCTTGGCCGAGGTCAAGACGGTCGCCAAGCTGCAGCACCCCAACACCGTCCGACTCTACGACTTTGGCGAAACCGCCGACGGCGATCTCTACCTGGTCACCGAGCTGCTCTCGGGCACGTCGCTGCAGAGCGTGCTGGACAAGAACGGCACATTGGAGCCCTCCCGCGCGGTGCGCATCGCGATTCAGGCGCTGAAGGCGTTGGCTGAGGCGCACGTGAACGGCGTCATCCACCGCGATGTGAAGCCCGACAACGTCTTTATCTGCGACATCCACGGCGAGCCTGACTTTGTGAAGCTCATCGACTTCGGGATCGCCAGCGGCACCGCCGCCGAGACCGAGCACGCCGGCACCTCGGGCACCCCGCACTACATGTCGCCCGAGCAGATCGGCGGCCACGAGATTGGCCCATGGACGGACATCTACGCTGTCGGTGTCCTGCTCTACGAGATGGTCACCGGGCAGCTTCCGTTCGACGGCGCCAAGCCGCTGAAGGTGATGATGGCCCACGTCGATCGAGACCCGCCCTCCATCCGCGCCACCGGGGCGCCCGTACCGGAGCAGCTGGCCACCCTGATCGAGAGCTGTCTGGCCAAGTCCCCCCGCAATCGGCCCCGCGGCGCCGACGCGCTGATCGCGGCGTTGGATCAGCTGCTGAACAGCCCCCAAATCGACTGGGACTCCCATGACCAGCGCGCCCGCTTTGCGTCTCGGTCCCGCAGTGCTCTGCCCCGCGGCATCAACCTGCGCACGGCCGCCACCGGCGACTTCGAGGCGCTGTCCACCGCTGAACCGGCCGCCTCGACCGCGCCGTCCACCGCTCGACGCGCATGGCGCGGGTTCTGTGGCACCGTCGCGCGCAACATGTTCGCCGCGGCCCTCGTCTGGGGCATTCTGTTCACTACAGCCGTCATGCACCACGCCAGCCCGACCTGGGAGATCCTGGATACCCGGCCGCCCGCGACCATCACCAAATAGCTAGTTTTTTGACCAGTTCCCAAAGTAAACGGACACTTGCGCCGGGGGAACTGCATGACGCACACGAATGTACTGCTGCTGGAGGACAACCGTCCTGACGCGGTGTACCTGACAGGGATCCTGCGCACGTCCGGGTTTAAGGTGGATCACGCCGTCTGCCTGGCCGAGGCGCTGGGCAAGCTGGAGACCGGCGCCTACGACGTGGGCGTGATCGATCTGTGTGTTGGAGACAGCGAAGGCCTGCTGACCTTCATGCGCGTGCGCCAGGCGGCGCCGCTTCTTCCCATCATCGTGCAAAGCGGGATGTCCGAGGAGACGCTGGCGATCCAGGCGCTGAGCAACGGCGCCCAGGACTATATCGTCAAGGATCGCATCACCCCCGTCGGCCTCACCCGCGCCGTCAACTACGCGCTGGAGCGACGCAAGATCCAGCAGGAGCTGACCGCCAGCGAAGAGCGATATGCGGTGGCGACCCGCGGCGCCAACGACGGTCTGTGGGACTGGGATCTGCGCGCCGAGGTGCTGTACGTGTCTGCGCGCTGGATGGCGATGATCGGCCTGCCCGAGCAGGACGACCGCATCTCGCCGACAGACTGGCACGCCCGTATCCACCACGACGATCGCTCGGCGCTGGCGGCGGCGGTGAAGTCGCATGTGGACGGTGACACCGAGCACCTGGAGTTCGAGTACCGTATTCGGCACGAGGACGGCACCTACCGCTGGATGCTGTGCCGCGGCCTCGCCGTGTGCGACGTACACGGACGCCCCTACCGGATGGCCGGGTCTCAGTCGGACATCACTCAGCGCAAGCGCACCGAAGAGCAGCTGATCTATGAGGCGCTGCACGACCCGCTGACCGGCCTGCCGAACCGCACGATGTTCGAGGACAAGCTGCAGGCGGCGGTCGACCGGATGCGTGGCCGTCGCCGGGAACGGTTTGCGGTGCTGTTCATGGATCTGGACCGCTTCAAGGTCATCAACGACAGCCTCGGCCATGTGGCGGGCGACCAGCTGCTGACCGAGGTCGCCAACCGTCTGCGCGGCTGCTTGCGCCCCGGCGACACCATCGCGCGCTTCGGCGGCGACGAGTTCGCCATCCTGCTGGAAGACGTGAGCCTGGCGGTCGATACCCATCGCACTGCTGAGCGCATTCACGAGGTGTTTGCGCGGCCGATCGAGATCATCGGCAAAGAGGTCTTTACCAGCGTCAGCATCGGGATCGTGCACAGCCTGCTGGCGTATACGGGGCCCGGCGACCTGCTGCGGGACGCCGATATCGCGCTGTATCGCGCCAAGCACGCCGGCGGTGGCTGCCACGTGACGTTTGACCCGGCGTTGCACGCGTCGGCCATGGAGCGCCTGCAGCTGGAGAACGCGCTGCGCCATGCCCTGCGCCAGGAGCAGCTCGTCGTCTTCTTCCAGCCGATCATGGACCTGCGCACCCTGGCCATAAACGGCTTCGAGGCGCTGGTACGCTGGCCATGCCCCGAGCGCGGGCTCGTCTCACCCGGCGCGTTCATCCCCATCGCTGAAGAGACGGGCCTGATCGTACCGCTGGGCTACTGGGTCCTGAAGTCCGCGTGCGAGGAGATGCGCCGCTGGAACGAGCGTCATGGGCAGGAGGTCACCATCAGCGTGAACCTCTCGCCGCGTCAGTTCCGCGAGCCGGACTTTGTCGACTGCATCCTCGAGATCGTGGCCGATTCGGGCCTGCCGCCGCGCTGCCTGACGCTGGAGATCACCGAGAACCTGCTGATGACGCGCCAGGATCAGGTCGCCGGCATGCTGCAGCGGCTGCGCGATCACGGTATCGCCATCGACATCGACGACTTCGGCACGGGCTACTCCAGCCTGAGCTACCTGCGTCGCTTCCCGATCGACCGCGTCAAAATCGACCGCTCGCTGGTCGACGGGATCATGAAAGGATCCACGGACCTCAAGATCGTGCGCGCCATCCTGGCGTTGGCGCAAAACATGGGGCTGGAGGTCGTTGCCGAGGGCATCGAAGAGGCCGCGCAGCTCGACCGGCTCAAGGGTCTGAGGTGCGAGTTTGGTCAGGGCTACTACTTCGCCCGGCCCAGCTTGCCCGCCGAGCACGTCCCTACGCTGTTGGAGAAGATCGCATAGCGATAAGATATCCAGCCTGATGTCCATCCTCGGGTTTCCACTCAAAATCAACATCGGCTTCTTCATGATGGCCGGCCTGCTGGGTATGGGGCTCGCCGATCTCGCGGAGGTCGTGGGTTGGATCGGGGTCGTCACCGTCTCCGTGCTGCTTCACGAGCTCGGTCATGCGCTCGCGGCGCGGCGCTTCGGCTGTAAGGCCAGCATCCAGCTGTACGCGTTTGGCGGCCTGACGTCCTTTACGGTCTCCGACCAGATGACCGCCGGGCGGCGCATGTTGATCAGCCTGGCCGGTCCGGGCGCCGGGTTCGTCGCGGGAGGCGTAGTGCTGCTGGTGGCGCCGCTGTTGGACCTGCCGCGCGAGAGCACCAGCCGCTGGATCGTCTACCAGCTGTTGTGGGTGAACCTGGGCTGGGGCGCCCTGAATCTGCTGCCGATCATGCCTCTGGATGGCGGTCACGTCGTCGAAGCCGGCTGGGAGATGGTGACCGGCCGCTCGGGCACACGCCCTGCTCAGCGCCTGTCCATCGCCGTGTCCGCGGCGGCGGTGATCGCGGCTTTGGCGGCCGGTTGGACCTGGGCTGCCCTGGTGGCGGGCTACTGCGGCTGGATCAGCTGGACCGGCTTGAAGGAGCATCACCAATCCGCGCAGGACGAGCCACTGCTCGCACGCATTGACGAGGCCTGGACGCGCCTGCGCGCAGGACGCGCCGATGAGGCCGAGACCATCTGTGGGCAGCTGCTGGAGCAGGCCCAGTCCAAACATCTGCGTGCCAGTGCGCTGGAGGTGCTGGCGTGGGCCAAGCTCGATCAGGGCGACCCGCTGCAGGCCTCGGCCGCGGCGCTGCAGATGGCCCCGTACAAGCCGTCCAGCCAGCTCGTCGAGCGGCTGACCGAGTACGGCGACATGGCCGACCTGGCGCGCGACGGCGACCTGCTCAAGGCGGCCGAGACGGGCATCCGGCTGCTGCAGGACGACAAGAACGCCGCCGCCATCGCCACTTTTGAAGCGCTGCTGCTCGAGGCGCGCACGCCATACGCGATCTCCCCGCTGGCCTACAACGCGGCCTGCGCCCTGGCGCGGACGGGTCGCGTGGATGACGCCCTGGCCCGGCTCACCCAGGCGGTGGCCGCCGGCTTTGAAGAGCAGGAGCTGTTGGACACCGATCCCGACCTGGAGCCGCTGCGCTCAGACCCCAGATTCGGCCGACTGTTGCCTTAGACGCCTATGCTCACAAGCTCCGTGAGCGGGCCGTCCAGGTCGTCGTCGGCGATGTCGTTGAGATCGATCACGCCCTCCAGGCACCACAGATTGTCGCCCTCGGGGTCCACGAGCTTCTGCGTCACCGCCCAGCGCCGGTGTCCGTCCTCGCGCATGATCGTCTTGTCCGACAGCCGCGCGGCGTGGTTGAAGAGCACGGCCTCGTAGTCCTCGTAAAAGTCCGCCAGTCCGCTCTCCAGCGTGTCCGCGGTCCACGGCGAGTCCGGCATGTGGCGAATCGATCGCAGCGCCGCCTCGTAGTCCCGGCGGGAGAGCTCTCGCACCAGCTGATGCAGCTCTGCCCGGATCCGTGCCCGAAATGCGCGTGGGTCGGTGTCCGGTGCCCGCGCACGAACCTCGGCAAACGGGTCGTCGGGCGCCTGCTCGCGGAAGTCGCGCATGTGCTCCCACTCGGAGACCAGCGAGCTGTCTACACGTGCCAGCATGGCCCGCAAGAACGCGCGCGCGTCGACCACGTCGTCGGTCTCGAGCGCGTCGGGTACGCCCGTCATCAGCGTCTTGTACGCCTGGCTGACATAGCGCAGCAGCACGCCCTCCATGCGCTGCATGCCGTAGTCCTTCACGTAGTCCTCAAAGCTGATGTAGCGCTCGATCATCTCCCGTACGATCGACTTCACGCGGATGTTCTCGGTGCTGACCCAGGGATGGCGCTCGATGAACTCGTCGAAGGTCTGCCAGATCCACTCCTTCTTGGGGCGCGGGTAGGTGACCTTCTCCAGCTCCGCCATGCGCTCGTCGTATTGCACACCCTCGGCCTTCAGCCGGTTGATCAGGTCGCCTTTGGCCTTGTCCAGCTGGCGCAGCAGGATCGCGCGCGGGTTCTCCAGGATGGACTCACACAGCGTTATGATGTCCATGGAGTACGTCTCGCTGGACTCATCCAGCCGGCCCAGCGCCTCGACCAGATACAGCGACAGCGTGTGGTGCATCGAGAAGGTGCGCTGTAGCCCCTCGGCCACCGAGACGTCGCGTCCGTCGACCACCACGATGCCCGCCGCGCGCAGGGCCTTGAACATCTTGGCCGCCTGGCGCCGCAGCCGCTTCTTAGCGCCCGCGTGCACGTGCGCGACGTCGATCAGATCGATGATTCCTCGATAGCCGTCGCCGCCCTGAATCAGGTTCAAGATCATGCCCTGATCGACGTCGAACACACTGGTGAGCGGCTCCGGATCGCCGTCGATCAGCTTGCGGAAGGTGGCCTTGTTCCACGGCACGTACCCGCGTTTGGGCGGCTCTTTGCGCTTGAAGCGCTTTCTGCCCTGCTGGGCCGCTTTGGACTCCAGCTTCTTGTTCTCGATCACGTGCTCGGGCGCCTGCGCCGCCACCCAGCCCTCGTCGTCGTATCCCTTGCGCCCGGCGCGCCCCGCGATCTGCTTGAAGTCCCGCACAGTCAGAATGCGCACCTTCTCGCCGTCAAACTTGCACAGCTTGGTGAACAGCACCGTGCGAATCGGCACGTTCACGCCCACGCCCAGCGTGTCCGTGCCCGAGATGACCTTCAGCATGCCCTGCTGCGCGAGCCGCTCCACCATGCGGCGATAGCGCGGCAGCAGCCCCGCGTGGTGGAGCCCGATCCCGTGCCGCACGTACCGGCTCATGTCCTTGCCGTACGCGCTGTTGAACTCGAAGCCGTGCAGGGCCTTGCCAATGGCCCGCTTCTCCTCCTTGGAGCAAAAGTCCACGCTCATCAGCCCCTGGGCGGTCTCGGCAGCCTCGCGCTGGCTGAAGTTCACCACGTAGATGGGCGCCCGCCCCTGGTCGACCAGCTCCCGCATCGTCTCGTGAATGGTGGACTCTCGGTAGTCAAACGATAGCGGCACCGGTCGCTGGTTGGACCGCACTACCGACACGTCCCGCTCGGTCTGCTCGTAGATGCTCTCTTCGATGTCCGTCAGGTCGCCCAACGTCGCCGACATCAGCAAAAACGTGGCCTGCGGCAAGGTCACCAGAGGGATCTGCCACGCCATGCCCCGGTCCCGGTCCGCGTAATAGTGAAACTCGTCCATGATGACGTGGTCCACGTCCGCCTCACTGCCTTCGCGCAGCGCGATGTTCGCCAGGATCTCTGCGGTGCAGCACACGATCGGCGCATCCCGGTTGATCGCCGCGTCTCCCGTCAGCATGCCCACGTGGTCGGCGCCGAAGGTCTCGCACAGAGAAAAGAACTTCTCGCTGACCAGCGCCTTGATCGGCGACGTGTAAAACGACCGCTCGCCGCGCACCAGCCCGCGATAATGCATGGCCACCGCCACCAGCGACTTTCCCGAGCCGGTCGGCGTGTTCAAGATGACGTGGTTGCCGGCAAACAGCTCCAGCACGGCCTCTTCCTGGGCCTCGTACAGGTCGATCCCGCGCGCCATGACCCACTCGAGGAAGGTCTCCATCGCCTCGTCGCCGTCGCGGACGCCCTCGAACTCGAGCCGGCTTTCTTCGGCCATCGCGGCACCGTATCATGCCCACGATGCGCCTCACACTCGTCGCCCTCGTCCTCCTCGCAGGCTGCTCGAGCCCCCAGGTGGTGACGCCGTCAGACCCGGTGGTCGAGCGGCCGCGCGGCGACTGCAATCTCACCGGGCGTGTCCTCTCCGCTCAGGGCCAGCCCATCACCGGTGAGGTCGTGGTCGAGCTGCAGCGCCTGATGGAGCCCTACGGCGAGCAGGTCCTGACCGACGGCCGCTTCAGCTTCAAGGAGCTGCCGGTCGGCGCCTACCGCGTCATGGTGCAGCTGCCCCATCGCGCACCGTTTCCCTCGCGCTGGTTCGAGCTGCAGCGTGGCAAGACGCGCACGGTCGACATCAAGCTCCCCCAGCGCTGATGGAGCGCTTCTTTGCTAAAAACGGGTGGGCTGTGGTCCGTCAAGCGGTGGCGCCGGAAGTTGTCGCCGCCCTCGATGTCGCCGCCACCCGGCTGGTCCCCACACCCACCGCGCTGGTCCAGCTGCCCGCGCCACGCACGCTCGACGCGGTCTTTGCTCCGGGCGCCCACGTCGGACGCCTGGGGGCGCAGGCGCTGGGCTGTGAGCGCGTCCAGCTGCTGCAGGACGGTCTGCTGTTCAAGCCCCCCGGGGACCACCGGGTTGAGTGGCATCGCGACGTCACCTACACCGGGTATCTGCGCCCCCCGGCGACGATCTCGGTGCGGCTGGCGCTGACCCCGTCAACCGTCGAGACCGGCTGCCTGTACGTCCTGGGCCGCAGCCACGAGACCCCGTGGTCAGGCGATACGGATGTCTTTGGCGACATCATCGCGCCAGGCGCGGTCGCCGATCTCTCGCCGGCCGAGCTGGACGCCGCGATCCCGGTGGAGCTCGAGCCCGGCGACGTCAGCCTGCACCACTGCCTGACGTTTCACGGCAGCTTCGAGAACCGCTCGTCACAGGTTACGCGCGTGCTGGTCACCCACGTCTTCGATGCCGCCTGCACCGTCGACGAGACGTTGCTGCCCGAGGGAGCGCGCGCGCACTTCACCACGGACGATGACGGGCACCTGAGCGCGACCCGGTTCCCACTGCTTTAGTTTAGCCTGACGGCAGGTCCGCCGGCAGCACGACACGAGGCAGAGTGTGATGATCAGAGCGAGAGCAGGGAGGCGTTGATCGAGCATGGGGAACGTAGACGCGCCACGTCCCCGTTGGATCTAGTCGAACGTGCTCCAGTCGAAGCGCCGGATTTTGAAAGGCAGGTCCGGGTCGGACCCGAGCACGTACTTCACGACCTGCCCGCGGATCAGATAGAGGTCGGTGCCGGCCAGCGTGACGGCTGAGTAGCCGCCCTCGGGCAGCTTGGCGGTTTGTACGCGCGCGTCCAGCCAGGACCGCCCCTCGGGGACGACGCGCGCGACCTTGTTGGGAAACGACACGTACAGCGCGTTGCCGTAGAAGACGATGCCGTCGGCGCCACCCAGACCGTCGAAGAAGGCGTCGCCGCGCAGGTCGATCTTCTGGACGTCATCAGGGTCGTCCATCGGCATGACCATCAGGCGCGCCGGCAGGTAGTTCGTGGCGATGACGGCGCTACGATCGGGTGTGATCGCGATGCCGTTGGTGCCGACCAGATGCGACTCCAACAGGTGGTGCTTGGCCCAGATCTCTACGGTCTCGCGCTCGCCGTCCACGCGATAGATGTGCGGCAGCTCGCGGTCGGCCACCAGCGCCACGCCCGGGGTCGCGATCACCAGGTCGTTGCAGTTGGCGTGCTCGGCGGCCTGCGCCAGATCGATGTTGTGCACCCGCTCTTCGGTGTCCAGGTCAAAGATCCAGATCGCGCCGTCCAGCGTGTCGTTGTCCAGGATCTTGCAGACCCACAGCTGCCGCTCGTCCTGGTCGATGGTCATGCCCAGCGTGCCGGCGCCGTCCTCGCCCGCGAAGATGATTCGCTCATAGCCGTCCGCCGACACGCGCGTGATGCTGGCGTCCGTGAGGCTGCCCACAAAGAAGGAGCGCGACTGGGAGTCGTACACGCCGCCTTCGGGAAACTGGTCCGCACGCGACAGCACGTACGTCTCCAGCAGGCCCTCGGTGTTGGGGGCCGTGCAGGCGCGTCCGCTGCAGTCGGCGTCCAATGTGTAGTCGTAGGCGCCGACCAGGCTGAACCATGTGGCGTAAGGCGACACGGCTACCGCCACCTCGGTGTGGTCGCCCAGCAGACCCTCCAGCGAGACGTCGCCCTGCAGGCGGTCGCCGTCGCCGTTGCGCGTGTAAAACGACAGTCGCTTGTCAGGCAGATCCAGCGACACCTGCTCATAGCGCGAGACCGCCTCGCCGTCCGGATACCGCAGCTGCAGAGACCACCATGCCTCGCCCTCGCCGCGCACGTACAGCGTGTACTGCAGATCGTCGGTGTGGCTGGCCACTACGCCCATCGGCGTTACCGTGATCTCCACGGTCTCGTCCGGCCGCGGGTGCAGCACGATGCGCTCGCTCTCCACCTTCATGGTCTCGCCGTCGATATCCTTCACAACCGCGATGCCGACGTAGCCGAAGCCGGTGATGGACGGCTCGCCCGTCAGGTCGAAGAGCACGCTGCGGTCGCCCACCTTGTCCGCTTTGCCGTCCGGGGAGGTCAGCGCCTGAAGGTCCCCGGCTGTCGTCGGCTCAGTGGCGTCTTCAGCACCGCAGGACAGGGTCCACGCGGCGAGGATTGTCAAAACCAGCGGTCGTCTCACGGCAAGCTCAATGCGGCGTTGAAGTTCCAGTCCGAGTCAAAGAAGCCCGCTGCCTGAGCGCCGCCGTCAGCCCATACCAGGAAGTCGGGGATCCAGAAGCGAGAGTTGAACGGCGACAGCCTGAACAGCAGATACTCGTGGGTGCGCGTGGTCGTGAAGACGGCGCCGAGACGGTCGCCCTCGGGAAAGATGAAGCCCAGCGCTGCCGCGGGGCGGTCCACGCCGTACACGGTTACGTTCAGCTCGTCCCACGCCATCGGGATGCTCTCGGGCAGCGGCACCTGCTCCATCGGCACGCCCAGGTAGATGATGTTGTGCTCCGCCCGGTGCGCGTCGGTCAGCTCGGACAGCGGCATCGCACAGGCTGTGCCGTTGCCAATGATGTTCCAAGTCGACAGCAGAAACGCTGCATAGCGCTGGAACTCGACAGGCGAGCCGTCGGCCCAGACCAGGCAGAACGGGCTCTGAAACACCTGCACCAGCGGCCCGTTCATGTGCGGCTTTTTGCCGGTCTGCGGGCCCACCTCGATGGCGCCGCCGTCCACGGCGTGGCTGGTGCCGTCGACCACGATCTCGGTCACGTCACGGGCCTTGAGCGCGTCGCCGTCCAGCACCAGTGAGCGCACGTTGGTCGTCGTCAGCGTCACCGTCCCGGCGTCGTTGGCGGACACCAGCTTGGCGGTCTCAGCGGCCGACTCCACGGACATGATGGTCGCGTACGAGTGCTGTGGGTTGACGGCCGGCGTGGCCGAGATGAACTGAAAATCCAGCTCGGTGAGGTCCAGCGTGCGCTCCTGCATCAGCTCCATGAACGGCGGCCAGTCCACGCAGTCCGCGCCCTCCGACTTGTCACCGTTCCACCAGTGCCCGGCGCCCGGCTCCTCGTGGTAGTGCAGGTCCTCGACGATGCCCTCCAGCTCTTGAAACATCTGCTGCGCGTGTTTGACCGGCACGTTGTCGTCCTTGTCGCCGTGGATGATGTAGACGCCGCGCTTGGCCAGGTTCTCCTTGTAGTAGAGCGTGTGGCTGGAGATCGCCGCGTGCCCGAAGATGCCCGTCGGCAGCGCCGGCCCCGCGTACAGCTCAAAGTCGATCCACCCCGCGCTGGGGCCCACCACCGCGAATTTGCCGGGAAACAGCACCCCGAATTGCCACGAGCCGTGCCCGCCCATCGAGTGCCCGCCCAGATAGGTGTGCTCTTTGGATACCGGCAGCGCGCTGTGCGCCAGGTCCAGCACCTCCAGCCCATCCAGCCGGCCGAAAGACTCCCAGTCAAAGCCGAACTCGCGCCGGTTGGTCGCCGCCACCGTGAACGCCCAGTCCTTGGGCGAGTACGACCCCGCCTGCCCCTTGGCGTTGACCCCGGCGCCGTGCAGCGACAGCAGCAGGGAGTACTGCTTGCCCGGCTCGATCTCGGGCGGCTCGCGCACCCCATAAAACTGCACCGAGTTGTCTATGCGCGACCGGAACGTGCGCCGCACCGGGCCGTCTCCTTCCGCGCGCGTCGGGATCTCCACCGCCTGCTCGTACGACCACTGCAGCGACGGCGACTCCAGGCGCAGCGTAATCGTGATCGGCTCGCCGTCCGCCACGAACCCGGCTTTGGGTGTCAGCTCAAACGGCACCTGTACCGACGCGCCGTGAAGCACGCTGGGGATCTCCAGCACCGACGCCTCGACGTTGTCGTCCTCCAGCACCCGTGCAAACACCGGCAGCGCCGTGGCGCCCGTGAAGTTCAGGATCGGCAGCCCGACCAGCTCCTGATGCGGCGGCTCGGGCTCCAGGTCCGGCGCGGTCACGTCCGCCAGGTTGAACACCACCTCGTGCTGCGTGCTCTCCAACTCGATCTGCGGCGGGGACCCGCGCAGCGCCCCTTGGATGATCAGCAGGTGCTCGCCCGCCTCCAGCCGCAGCGGTGTGCGGTGCCGCTTGCTGTTGTACGGGTCGCCCGGCAGCCGCTCGCCGCCGACGCGCAGCGAGAAGACCCCGTCCAGGCGCACGATGATCGACGTCGCCTCGTCCAAGGTCAGCTGCCCGATGATGTAGAAGTACGGTGCCGTTGCAGGCACCGGAATCGCGCCGTTTTCGCCGGTCGGGATCTGGGTCCAGAACGCGCCCTGATCCGAGCCCAGCTTGGGATACGTAAACGTCCCGGCATCCACCGCGTCGCCGATCGGGCTGCCGCCGGCAAAGGTGGTGACCATCCACTTCTCGATGACGATCGCCTCACGCGTATCGTCCGGCGCGACCGGCGGCGGCTCCCACGGCGGTGGCCCGGTGTCCTCGTCGGGCGGCGGGCCCTCATCGGCGACGGGTACGTCCTCAGCCGCGGTATCTGTCGTGACGGCAACATCGGAAGCGGGCGGCTGGGAGGTCGTCCCATCGTCGCCGCAACCTGCCAACAGCAAGCCCAACAGGGCCGCAAGCGTCATGATGTGTCTCATTGCGCAGAACCTTACCACGCCGTATGGTCCCGGCATGATCTCGCTCGTCCTCACGATCTTGGGTCCAGACCGGGTCGGTCTGGTGGAAGTCCTGTCCGATACGATCGCCAAGCACGACGCCAACTGGCTGGAGAGCCGCATGGCTCAGCTGGCGGGCAAGTTCGCCGGTCTGCTGCACATCAGCGTGTCCTCCGACAACGCGGAGGCGCTGGTCTCGGCGCTCAACGCGCTGGAGTCCCAGGGCATCAAAGTGCTGGTCGCGCGCAGCGAGGAGAAGGCCCCGGCCGCGTCTCAGACGGTCGTGTTGGAGCTGATCGGCAACGACCGTCCCGGCATCGTCAGCGAGATCAGCCGCGCCCTGGCCGGCCACGGCGTCAACGTCGAAGAGCTGCAGACCGAGGTCGCGGCCGCCCCGATGAGCGGCGATCCCCTGTTCAAGGCGCTCGCCGAGCTGCGCGTACCGGCGGGCATGTCCCTGGACACCCTCGGCGCCACACTGGAGCACATCGCCAACGACTTGATGGTGGAGTTGGACCTGAGAGATTAAATGCGTAGCTGCTGGCGGACAACGCCCAGCGGGGGGCGCGAGTCCGGTGATTCTGAGTTAGGCAGTCGACGCCAAGCTCGCGGGGCGAAGGGTTGCCAAGTCTCATCCTTGCCCTATGATCCGACGATGGTTAAGAAAAAGACGGGAACTCGCCGACGCCGCACATCGACGCGTCCTGCCGCGCCGGCTACCGCGTCTGGTTCGGGTTTGCTAGTTCGCGTCGACCGCCAGGACCACGACGTTGTCCGCGCCGCCGTGGATTGGTCGAAATTCCCAAAACCGAGCGCCACCTTTGCTGCCGATGCCGCAAGAGCTGTAAACCGGTACGGCAACCCGGAACTGCAATTTGCTCAGTGTCATCGCTTAAACGATACGCTCACGCGTGTGTTGGCAATCCGATACACGCCGGAGCAATTTCGATGTCGGGCTGACGAGAACGACGCCTTCCGCTCGGGACTGGAATCCTGGCTCCTGAAGGTTGGACAGAAAGCCGTCGGGCATGCTTCCAAGGCGTTGTTCGAAGGCTGCATCAGCCAGGGCGGTGAAGGAGTTGCGTGCGCGACAATCGACGCGGATATGGAGTTGATGATTCGGAGTGGGAACAGGGCTGCGATCGTCTTCGCTGGAATGGAGGCCTGGAATCGGCATGAAGTTCTTGCTGGGAAGGTCGATGACTTGTGGCTGAATCCTCTGGTGGAAGTCACAATGCCGTCTGCAGTACTGTGCGACTTGTTGGCTGATTGGAAAGCGTGCGCGACGCAGGGGTAGGAAGTTGGAAGCTCATGGGTTGAAAGAGGCAACAGACGTTGGTGCAGTCGTGGAAATCCGACCCCATACCGAGGAGCCTGTGCTCGCTGATCCGACGGCGTACGTCAGTCAATCGAACGAGAGGGCGATCAACGGGTTCACTACTGCCCTTCGCGGACTCGGCGTGACGGTCGCGGCGTCGTTGGTCTGTGTCCTGGTCCACCCGCCGCCGGGCGACCTTGACCAAACAGTGGCCCCCTTCGCGATGCAGTCTGACCGGGGAATCCACCATCGGACTCTCGATGACTTGGTCGGGATTCTCGGCAAGGCGGAAGGAGAAGTCTCGATCGAAGGCATGGATGCCGCCATCGGTCGCATGTTTGAAGAGCGCGCTCATGCGGACGACGCTTGACACCAACGTCCTGGTTCGCCTCGTCGTAAGTGACAATCTTGAGCAACAGGCGGCAGCCAAGTCGTTGATTCAACAGGGCGTCGCAAACGGCGATGACTTTCTCATAACAACAGTCTGCTTGGCTGAGTTCTGTTGGGTACTGAAAAAAGCACGCGGCTACAGTTATGATCGCAAGAGCATCGCGAATGCCCTCAAGACCGTGTTGGAAGTCGACTGCTTTGTAATTGATGATGCTCGGGCAGTGCAAGCAGCAGTGGATGCGTATCGGGACGGTTCTGCTGACTTTGCGGACTATCTTATCTACTACCTGGGGGAGAGCCGGGGCTCGGATCAACTCGTTACGTTCGACAAGAAGTTCGCTCGTTATGGCCGTTGCTCCCTACTGAAATCCGGGACTTCGAAGGACTGAACCTTCCGCTCAGCGGTGTCCTTGCGCGGGACGCTTGGACAGGATGGGGCCGCTAAGCCGGCGGACGAGCGGTCAGCCGCCCCGCACGGCGCGCGGTGTCGATAGCCATCGTGTATACGTCCACGTGCGCGCCGATCTTGTGGAACAGCCCTTTGATGCCGCCCATCACGCGCATGGTCATCAGGCCTGACGCCGGCGGCACCCACTTGAAGAACACGGGGTGCTTGAACACGAACTCCTGCAGGTCGCGACGCATCTGCCACGCTTTGAAGTCGAAGACGCCCGGCGTGATCAGCGGCGCCAGCGCGATCTCGTGATACTTGCGCAGCACCTTGGGGTCGAACAGGCCGGGGTCGGGGTCTGAGCCGCCGAAGCCCAGCTCGCGATACAGCGCCGCCGCCCGATCGTCGTCGTTTTGCCAGCACGCATCCAAGATATCCAGGATACCGTCCGTGAACCGCACATCGCAGTCCTTGACGCAGCCGAAGTCCAGGAACACGAGCTCGCCGTCCTCACCCACCAGGAAGTTGCCCGGATGTGGGTCGCAGTGCAGCTGGTAGCGGTCGTGCAGCATCCAGCTGTACGTCCCGACAAACCGCTCACACAGGTCGGTGCGCTCGGCCCCGCGCGGCAGCTCCATGAGCACCTCGTCGATCTTGCGACCCGGCACGTACTCCATGGTCAGCACCTCGGCGCGCGTCCACTGCGGATAGGGCCGCGGCACGCGAACACCCGGACGCTCTGCCAGCAGATCGCGATACTCCGCCAGGTTTTTGGCCTCGGTGTCGTAGTCCGACTCCTCGATAATCGCCTGCTTGATCTCCTGAAACCACGCGTCCAGCCGGTCGCGCTCGGCAACAACGCGCCCCAGCGTCAGGATCGTGCGCAGGTTCTTCATGTCCGCGTCTAGAGAGTCGCGTACGCCCGGATACTGGATCTTGACCGCCACATCCTCGCCGCTGGTCAGCCGCGCGCGGTGCACCTGGCCGATGCTGGCGGACCCGACGGGCTCGGGGTCAAAGTACGAGAAGATGGCATCCACAGGCCGATCGAAGTTCTTCTCGATCTGGTCCTGCACCTGCCGCCACGTCATGGGTGGCGAGTCCTTCTGCAAGCTGGCCAGCACGTCCGAGAACTCGGGGGGCACCAGGTCCTGATCGGTGGACAGCAGCTGACCCAGCTTCATCGCCGCGCCCTTCATCTGTCCCAGCACGGCCGTTACGTCCTCGGCCTGGCGCATCCAGAACTGGCGGTCCCGCTCGTCGCGCGCATCGCCCTTGGCCCGGAAGACGTTGCCGGCCTTCAGCAGCGCGGTCTTGACCGATACGCCCATGCCCAGCTTGCCGACGCGCCACATGCGATCCATCCGGCCGGCCGGGATGTCCGCTCCCCGCTCTCCCGCCAGCTTTTCCCAATCGCGCGCCATGGTGTGGTTCTAAGGCCCCGTAAACTTGAAGAACTCGTATATCACCGAATCCTGACTGTTGTTGTAGAAGCCGAACTTGCCGCCCGAGAATTCCTCCAGCGTGTGAGTGATGTCGTGCAGCTTCTTCTCACCCTCGTGGATGGTGATGTGCACCACCTTGTCCTCGTTGATGCTCAGCGTCCACTGGTAAGTGACAAAGTCCTTCCAGCCCGGCGGCTGCGCCTTCACCAGGGTCTCGGTCTTGTCGGTGCCCAGCGACTCGAAGAAGTCCACGCACACCAGCGGCTCGCCCGCGGTCTTTACGTGCTTCAGGGAGACGCCTTCGAACACGTCGGCCGTGCAGAAGTCCTGGCCGCCTTGCTTCCAGTCCATCAGGTAGAAGTCGTTCTCGCTCTGGTAGCCGAAGACAAAGCCGATCAGGTCGTCGTCGTCGGTCGTGTCCACGTGAAAAGCGCCGGTCAGCGTGCCTGACTCAAAGTCGACGTCCGACAGCAGCACTGACGGCTTGGCGTTTTTGGTCTGCACCGCCGTCGTGCACAGCTCATCAAAGATCCAGATGGCCGCCGGCTGCGTCTGACCGGCCGGGTCGAACTTGATCTGCGGCCAGTCGCACAGACTCAGCGGCACGCCAAGCACTTGAACGGTGACCTTGTCCGTGGCGCTGGCGCCAAGGCCGTCCTGCACCTCCAGCGTCCACGTCTGGCTGCTCGTGGGCGACACCTCGACCACCTGGCCCTCCAATTCGGCCTCGCCGGGGCTGGACCAGTAGAAGGAGTACGACCCATCACCGCCGCTGGCCGTCGCGGTCAACGTGGCGCTGGCGCCCAGCTCGATCGCCACGTCCGGGCCCGCATCGACCTCCAGCGGACAGCCCGGCGGCGGCGGCGTCACCACGCACTCGGAGGTCGTCGGATCGCAGACCTCCACGCCGTTGCAGTCGTCGCCGTCGGTGCAGACGATCGGCGCTCCAAGGCACACCCCCGCCACGCATTTGGGGTCGACCTGGCAGGCGCTCATCGCGTCGCACGGCTCGCCTTCGTTGATCGCGGGATACACGCACTCTCCGGTGCTCGGGATGCACTCGGCCTCCTGGCACTGCGGATTGGCGTCCGGCGCCAGCACGCACACCACCGCCGTCTCCGGGTCCTGCACGCAATGCAGCCACGGCTTCTCGTCGGTCGTCGTGCACTTGACCATCCCCAGGCAGCGGTCCTCGGGCGGCGGGCAGTCATCGTCCACCTCGCAGGCGCACAGCATGGTATCGACCGAGACGCATCCCTGACCGGGCAGGCACGTGTCGGCGGTGCATGGATCGCCGTCGTCGCAGTCGATCGGCTCGGACACGCAGACCCCGCCGCCGTCGCACGCGCCCTGCTCCGCGGTGCAGCTGTCGCCGTCCTCGCACGCCTGGCCCACCTGCGGATCAAAGACGCAGCCGGTCGCCGCGCAGCTGTCCGATGTGCACGTGTTGTCGTCGTTGCACGGCACCTCGTCCACGGTCCCGTCGCAGTTGTTGTCGACGCCGTCGCAGACATCCGCGGACGGCTCGGTCGCACTGCACGTGCTGAGCCCCGCGTCGCCGCATGTGCGCTCTCCGCTGCAGCTGCCCAGGTCGTTTGTGATCGTGCACACGGTCTTGTCACCCAGCGCGATAGACGCGGCAGAGCACGTGCAGGTGTCGGTGTCGCTCTTGCACTGCCCCGCGTCGCAGAAGAACCCGCCGGGGCAGGGCACCTCAGGACTGCACGGCGCGCCGCAGAACCGCCCCTGCGCGCCGTAGTCCAGGCACGGCGCGGACCCGCAGTCGGCGTCCTCATTGCACGGGCGGCACAACATGGGCGTCTCGGATAGACACGCGTCTTCGATGCACTCAAACCCGTCGGGGCAGCTCTCGCCGCACGGTCCGGAGCACACCTTGCCGCCCATGTGCCACACGCAGGAGCCGACCTGACAGTCCGAGTCCTCCAGGCACGCCTGACCGGGGCAGCCGGCGCCGACACACGGCTTGTTCTCTGCCGTATCCGGCCCCGGATCGGTCGCAGGCCCCTCATCGGTCGTCTCGGCGTGGACGTCCGGCACGTCTTCAACCGCCGGCGGTTGGGTCGGCGGCGGCGCGGGGTCCGAACATCCCGAAGCGATCAGCCCAACCGCCAGGAACAAACGTATGAAATGGCTCTCCATAGCGCAGCGGAGTCTACCCCAACGGTGTATGAATGGCACGGTCTGGCATCCCCGATCGGGGCGCCAGGACCGCGCCATTCACACACCGTTGGGGTATGCTAACGTCGCGCCCCATGGGAATCGGAGATTTCTTCAAGCGGCTGTTGTCCTCGGAACCGGCACCCGGTCCATGGTCCGGTATCGACGACGACGATCTCGATTACTTGTGGCGCGCCCGTCGCTCTTTGAGTGCCGGCGGCGTCAACACGCTGCGCGACGAGTTTGTGAAGCGGGACCGCTGGTTTCCGTTGTCCGAGGTCGCCACGCCGTACTCACCGCGCGTGTCGGGTCTGGACGACCTCTTTCGCAACGAGGGCCTGGCGTCGTATCTGTCTTCGCTGGATCCGCACGTGCGTGCGCCGGGGCCCGTGCGACCGTTTCGCTCGGGTGCGCTCGTCGAGTCCGGTCCCGGGCACTTCGTCGCCTTCTTGTTCCCCGTCTGGAGCGCCGATCCGGGTGCGCTCGGGCCGCCGGTGTTGGCGCCTGAAGAGACGGTCGACGCGGTCATCGTCATCGGCGAGCACGCCGGACGGCTGGCGACCAATGCGCTGCGGGACGCCATGCGCGCGACCGGGGCGCCGCTCTACGTGATCGGCACGGCCGACGTGGAGGGGCAGCCACTGCCCGAGGAGCTCACGGTCGGCACGCTGGAGATCGCGCACACGTCGGAGTCGCCCATCGTGGTCGAGGCCACCGACGACGAGGGCACGCGCGTGCTTCTGGGCGCTACGGTGCCGCTGGCGGATGTCATCGGGCCGACGGTCGCCTCGGATGTGGTTGGCGGCATCCTGCCCGCCGCCAAGCCGGAGGCGCCTGCGGAGGATGCGGAGTCCGACGAGGCCGACGAGGGCCAGGAGGGTGAGGCCGAGGCCGAGGCGGAGACGACTGAGATCGAGTGGAGCGGGGAAAAAGCGCTGGACGTCGACGCCGTGGTACTGCTGGGCGACATCGCCGGCGGGCCGGGCACGCTGACCGTGGATACGGCGTTTGAGCTGGGCGTACCCCAGATGACGTTGGGCCATGGGGCGGTGGTCGGTGCGGACGCTCAGCCGTTGGTGACCGCGCTCCGAGCCGGCGACGCGGAGGCAGTCGACACAGCGCTGACCGGCGTCACAGCGGACACCGTGTTCGAGGCCGCCGCTGTGGCCGTCGTGGACGGCGCCGGGCTGCCGCTGCTGCTCGATCGCGTGGCGGAGGTCGAGATCGCGGACCTGGAGGCCGGCTGGCTGACCCATTACCGGGGCTACGCGGCCCAGCTGGACGGTGACATGGCCGCCGCGCGGACCCACTACGAAGCGGCCGCAGAAGGCGAGACGCCCTACGGGCAGTCGGTGTGCCAGCTGGCGTGGCTGGATGCCGTCGAGGGCAATACGGAGCGGTCCTGGGAGCGCGCCGCCAAGGGCGCAGAGCTGGTCGAGACCAACGCGCTCGCCGCCGCAAACCACGTTCTGGCGCTGTGGCTCAGCGGGCAGCGGGACGCCGCCATCGCCGCATTTCAGGCGACGCAGACCGCGTCGGGCACCTGGCTTGGCGCGCTGCTGGACACGTCGGTGCACATCGGTGACGGCGGCAAGACCGGCTTCGGCTTTTTTGACCCGACCGGCTATCGGCATGCGCCGATCCTGGACGCGCTGGGGTATCTCCGCGCCGGCGACTTCGCCGAGGGTGAGCGGCTGCTGCGCCGGTGTATCGAGCTGGCGCCCAACCATCCGGCGGCCAACGGACACCTGGCGCTGCACCTGGCCTGGTCGGACCGCGAGACGGACGCGCTGGCCCACTGCGACGCGGTGCTGGCGCGCATGTCGCACTTCGCTTTTGTCCGCTCGATGCGGGCAGGGCTGCGGGCGCTGGCCGGGGATCACGATGGCGCGGTCACCGATCTCGCTCAGTGCCTGGAGAGCGCGCCGGACCACATCGAGTGGCGCTTGAATGCGATCAAGTCGCTCGTCGCTGCCGGCCGCGTGCAGGACGCGCTGGTTCAGGCTGACGAGGCTCAAGGTCAGGGCATGGACATGACCTTGACCGATATGGTGCGCAAACGCCTCCAATCCGTTCAACCCTGACACCCGCGTCACCCTCTGGGATCGAACATCGACGCTAAATGGGGTGCTGCGTGCGTGGCACAACCGTTGCTATAGTGTTCCGGCGCAATAGTTCTGCGGCGCGGACACGGACGAATGCGGCACATCAGTGGGGGGAACAAACTTGAAGTCAGCGATGGGGTGGATTGTACGGGTGAGCTGTCTGCTCGCCCTCGTGGGCTGTCCGGACAGGGCTGAGCGATACGACACCGGCGTCGGACTGGCCGGCCCGACGGTGGTCGAAGGCCGCGCGGTGTATCTGAGCCGCGGCAGGCAGGCGGCGCTGATTTTGGAGCCTGAGCGCGCGGACTTTACGGTCGCGCGACTGAGCGGCACGCCACTGGGCGCCGGCATCGAGGTCCCGGGTCAGTCGCAGCTGGCGGTGCTGGTTCCGCAGTCGGAGACCCTGGACATCATCAACGTCAACAGCGGGCTGGTCGTCACCTACGACCTGCACTCGGGCTTTGACGGGCTCAGCCTCAGTGACGACGGCGGCTTTGCGCTGACCAGCTTTGCGGGCGGCGGCTCCGGCATCCTCTCCAACGCGGCGGAGGTGGCGGTTGTCGACCTGACGGCGGACCCGTCCGACGACAACCCGACCACGCGCACGATCGCCTCTGCGGGTGGCGCTCCGACGGGCATCGACGTCTCGCCGCCGTTCGGGCCTGGCGGGCGTCGCATCGCGCTTGTCCGGTCGACCAACCACCTGGCCGCGATCGACCTGACCCAGCCGACCGGCGCCACGCGCTCGATTCCGTTGGTTTCTCCGGGCAGCGGCGCGTCGGTGACGCCCCAGCAGGTCGTGTTTGCGGTGCAGGCCGACACGCTGGAGGTCTTCGTTCGCGTCTCCGGCCTCAACGACATCTATCACTTGAGCTTTGACGGCAGCAGCAACGAGGACGGGGCGCCGCTGCCGATCTTGAACCAGTTCGCCGCAGGCGTGAGCCCGGTGGATCTGGCGACGTGGAGAGGTACCGACGACCGGCTGCGGGTGCTGTCGGTCAACGCGGGCAGCCGCGATATGACCGTCATCGACGTGGAGAGCGCGCAGGTCACGACCGTGGCGCTGGACACGGCGGTCAACAAGGTTCTGATGTACGACGGCGCGTCCGGCACGCGCGAGGCGCTCATCTACTCGGACGGCGGCGCATCGGCGCAGTTTCACCGGGTGGCGCTGGAAGACCTGGCCGTCAAAAAGTCCAAGGCCGTGTCGACCAAGTCGCTGGTCAGCGCCATCGGCGGCATCGAGACCGTGGCGGGCGGCGCCTGGTTCCTGGTCACGCACTCCGGCGGCAGCACGGCCGTTACGCTTGTGGAGGGCGCGGGCAATCGCATCATGCCGTTTACCAGCTCTGCGCAGGTGGTCGATCAGATGGTCACCGAGGACGGCAGCAGCATCTTCCTGCTGACCAAACAGGGCAGCTCGACGCAGCTGAGCGTCATCGACGTGGCGACCGGGCACCCCGAGACCATGAACCTGACGGACGTGACCAGCGCCAAGGCTCTGCATCGACTGGCGGCGGCGGACTTCATCCTGATCGACGAGACCGGCAGCGCGGGCGCTCTGACGCTGGTGCGCGGTGCCGACATCGAGGACGGGGAGCCGACGTTGATTCGCGGCTTTGGCCTGGCCGGCATTCTGGACGAGGAGGGGGTGGAAGAATGAGACGCAGCATCATCATCGCGCTGGTTCTTCTGACAGAGTTCTTTAGTACAGTAGCGGCCGCTGAGGCCCGAGAGTACCGGATCACGCTGGGCGGCGGCGCCTCGCGCATCTTTGACGACGGCCTGCTGGCCACCACCGACTCCGGCTGGATCAGCGGGGCGGACCTGGGCTTCATGGCCGAGGTCGGCGCGTCCATTCTGGTCGGCGCGCGGATCCGCGGCATGACGGGTCGTGAGCCCGGCTTTGCCATCAACGATCTCAACGGCAGCGTCGGCACGCTCGAGCTGCTGGCGACGGCGCGCTGGAACATCGAGATCCTCAAATGGCTGCGGCCCTTCATGGAGATCGAGGCGGGCGCGGTGCAGGGCGAGATCAACTTCAAAAACGCCAACATAGAAGACACGGTCTGGGGTGGAATGGCCGCCGGTATGGCCGGTATCGAGCTGCGTCTGCCGCCGGGCATGCTGGTCGGCAAGCGCTTCACGGTGGGGCTGGATCTTGCCGGTGGCTACGGCTGGCGGTCGCCGCTGGAGTTCTCGGACAAGGGCACGGCGCTCGGATCGCTCAACCTGCACGGCGCGCTGTATCGCATCGCGCTGACGGCGATGTGGTAGGGGGCGCACCATGAGAAACTTCATGATGGCGTTGGCCATCCTCAGCCTGGTCGCGTGCGGCGCCGCAGGTGGCGGTGGCGGTCGCAGCGGCAAGAGCGACGACGAGTCCGGTCACGGCGGCTCCGGCGGTGGTGGCGCGGGTCCCGCGGCGGGCGATGACAACGCGGACCCGGGAGCGCCGCCCGAAGAGCCGTTTATCCCCGAAGAAGAAGAGGTCGTGAACCTGCAGGTTCCGCAGGGCGGCGAGCGGTTTGTCTACGTCGTCAGCGAGGGCCTGGACGCCGTAGTGCGCATCGACGCGGTCACGCTGGTGGTCGACCTGATCGAGGTCGGTGGTGGCCCGACGCTGATGCAGACGCTGGGGGGCGAGGACTCGCTGGTGGTGATCAACTCGGGCACGCGTGACTTCTCGGTGGTGCGGTCCAACGAAGACGGCGCGGAGCCGGATGTGAAGACGCTGGACTCGCCCGTGGTGGTCAACCGGTTGGAGGCCTCGGTCGACGGCATGTGGGCTATCGCCTGGTACGACCCGGATCAGCCGGGCGAGGTCGGTGATCTGCAGCAGGTGCTGGTGTTGAACCTGACCCCGGGCGCCGAGGCCGTCTACCCGGTCGGTGTGGGTTTCCACCCGCTGACCGTGACGTTCGAGACCGGCGGCTCTTTTGTGTACGTGGTCACCGAAGACGGCGTGTCGGCCATCGATATGGCGTCGCTCAAAGGGCCCAGCTTCGTGCCCACGGTGTCGGTCACCGAGGACCCGACCGAGCCCTGGTTTGACCGCGAGGTGCTGATCACGCCGGACGGAACCCGGGCCGTGGTTCGGCGTGGGGGGATCAATGAGCTGCGGCTGATCGATCTCGATACCGGCGACTCCGAGACACTGGCGCTGGACGGTCCGCCCACCGATGTGGATCTGACGCTGGCGGGCGATGAGGCGCTGATCGTGATCCGGGATACGGCGCAGTTGGTGCGCGCCAAGCTGGACGCGTTCTCCGAGCCGGAGATCGTCGACCTGACCGGCACGCCGGCGGGCCTGGCCACGCTGACGCCCGACGGCGAGCGCGCCATCCTCTACTCCAGCCTGGCCGGCAACGAGTGGCTGGCGGTGCTGACGCTGGAGACCGGCGCCATCTGGAAGTACGTGTTGAAGAAGGACATCCGCGCGGTGACGGCCTCCCCGGACGGCCAGACGCTGCTGGTCGTGCACGACAAGCTGGACGAGGCCGCGACCCCCGAGGACACGCTGGACGACACCATCGACAAGTCCGAGGGCTACTCGATCGTGGACGTGATGAGCGGCTACGCCAAGCTGGAGCTTTTGCCGACCGCGCCCGGGCTGGTGACCATCACCCCGGACTCCGCGCAGGCCTATGTGCTGATCGCGGATGACGCTGGGGCCAGCCACGGCGTGGACGCGATCGATTTAGAGACCCTGCTGGTGACGGCGATCCCGATGGGCTCGCCGCCAACGCATGCGGTCTATGTGCCGGCGGCCGAGCGCGTCGCGGTGAATCAGGAGCATCCGGTGGGCCGGATCACGTTTATCTCGACCGGAGATGGCGCGACCGAGACCGTGACCGGCTTTGAACTCAACGGGTTGATCGAATGAAGCATCCACTGATCTACACAGCGATTCTGGTGCTCTCGTTCGGCTGCTCGGATGATGCGGAGCGAGGGGATCCAGCTGCCACGTCTGGACCAGGACACGGTCAAGGGGTCGGTGACAATGCGGGCGAAGGTGGGCCTGCGCCGTTTGTCCCCGAGGACGAGATCCAGGTGGCGCTGCAGGTTCCGCAGGGTGGAGAGCGCTATGTCTTTGTGGTCAGCACGGGCCTGGACGCGGTCGTTCGCATCGACGCGGTGACGCTCAAGGTCGACCTGATCGAGGTCGGCGGCTCGCCCACGCTGATGCGCACGCTGCCGGCTCAGGACGCGCTCATCGTCATCAACTCGGGCACGCAGGACTTCTCGCTGGTGCGCACGCCCGCCGAGGGCGGTGAGGCCACGGTGACGACCCTGGACGCGCCGACCGCGGTGAACCGGCTGGAGGTCACGCAGGACGGCGCACATGCGGTCGCCTGGTTCGAGCCGGAGGGCGACGAGCTTGGCGAGCTGCAGCAGGTGCTGGTGCTCAACCTGTCGGCCGGTGAAGAGGCCGTGTATCCGGTCGGTGTGGGCTTTCACCCGCTGTCGGTCACGTTTCAGGAGGGCGGCCCCCACTGTTATGTCGTGACCGAGGACGGCGTGTCGCCCATCGACATGGCGGCTTTGACGGGTCCGAGCTTTGTGACCACGGTGGCGGTCACCCCGGACCCGGGTGAGCCGCTGTTCGATCGCGAGGTGCTGATCACGCCGGACGGCTCGACCGCGGTCGTGCGACGCGGCGGCGTCAACGAGCTGCGCATCGTGGATCTCGACACGTCCGACACCGTCGAGGTTGCGCTGGACGGCGCTCCCACGGACGTCGACCTGTCGCGCAACGGAGAGGAGGCGCTGGTCGTCATCCGCGACGAGGTTCAGCAGCTTGTGCGCATCCCGCTGGATGCGCCGGACGAGCTGGAGATCATCGACCTCAGCGGCACGCCCGCCGGCCTGGTGACGCTGACCCGCGACGGCAAGAAGGCGCTGCTGCACACCACCCTGCCGGGTCACGAGTGGCTGGCGGTCCTTACGCTGGAGACGGGCGATCTCGAGGTGCACACCCTCAAGAAAGGCGTGCGCTCGGTGGCGCCCGCGCCGGACAGCCAGACGGTGCTGGTGGTGCACGACAAAGCCGAGGGCGCACCCGTTCAGGGCGAAGAGCTGGAGGACTTCATCGACAAGTCGCACGCCTACTCGGTGGTCGATGTCACAACAGGCTTCGCCAAGCTGGAGCTGCTGGAAGATCAGCCGGGGGAGGTCGCCATGACTCCGGACGGGCTCAAGGCCTACGTGCTGATCCCGGCCGCCAACGGCGCCCACGGCGTGGACGAGGTCGACCTGCGCGCCATGCTGGCGACCCCGATCGCGCTGGGCTCACCGCCGCGCCACGCCGTCTACATCCCGCAGGCGGAGCGTGTTGCCGTCAGCCAGGAGCACCCGGTCGGCCGCATCACGTTCATCTCGACCCAAACGGGCGACACAGAGACCGTCACCGGCTTCGAGTTGAACGGCCTGATCGAATAACGTCTATTCGCCAAAAGGCGCCTTATATAACAGTGTAAATGTGTCGAATGGAATCTGTATGGATCCCATTCGACATCGCCTCACCGCCCGCCTCGCTGACGACGACTCGCGACGCGGCGTCGTTCACACGCTCGGCCCCGACCAGTTCGGCATGTACGTCCACCAGGTTCGCCCCCGCGGCACCTCGTTCGCGTTTAGCGTGCAGACGCACGACGGCGCGGAGATCTCCCTGACCGGGGAGGTGCTGTGGAGCCGCCCGCTGTCCGACGGCTACGTCAAAGGCTGCCGCTTTGAGTTCGGCGTACGTCTCATCGACGTGCCCCCGGCTTACAGCGAGTTCCTCGACGGGCTTCAGTCCGCCATGGACCAACGCCGGGACGCCCGCTTCAACGCCGCCGTTCCCGTCGAGTTCATCGAGCCGCCCGGCCTCGCCCCGGCGCTGACCCGCAACATCGCCGACGGCGGCGCGTTCATCGATATGGAAGAGGGCCTGGAGCCCGGCACGGTCTGCGCCGTTCGCGTGGCGCTGCCCGGCGTCCCCGCTCGCATCTACGCGCTGGGTCGCATCGTGCGCGTCACCGACGACGCCGTGGGCCTGAAGTTCTTGGACTTCCACTCCGGCGGCGAGGCGCGCCTGAGCGACTATCTGGCGGAGTTTACCGACACCAAGGCCGCGCCCATCGTTACGATGCCGGCCAGCGACCTGCCTAGAACGTACACTTGCCGTCGAGACACTTGACGGCCGGCGGCGGCGGCCCACAGTCACAGACCGCCGAGATGCACCCCAGGGCCCCGTACTTTTTCCCCAGCGCCACCAGCATCGCGTCGGTGACGTCCAAGGTCACCGCCTCGTAACACCCGCCCAGGCCGGACCCGCACTGCCCGTTCAGCATGTGGCAGTCGGTGTCGTCTTCACACGTCTTGTCGTCGCCGCTGATCAGCCACTGATACGCGGCCTGCACGCCCTCGCACGTGCCCATGCCCTGCACGCACCCGGTGCCGGCGACCGGGCCGCCGTCCACGCACACATCTGACGCGTCGCACTTGGACACGTTGTAGCAGTTGAGCGAGCTGCAGCTTTGCACTGCGGGCACGCCGTCCGCGGTGATGCAGGTCGCCTCGCCCTTGGGGCACCCACAGCAGCCGCACTCGGCGGTGCAGCCCACGTCGCACAGGGGCGTCTCCGCGCACCCGACGTTGGCGCACGGATCGTCCGCCGTATCCGGGCAGTTGGGGTTGGGCGACGTCGGCAGCCCCTCCCAGACACCCGCGTTGCACAGCAGCACCACGCACGTCTCGCAGGCCCCGCAGTCGGGATCGGCACAGAACTGGCCGTCCAGCGTGCAGGGACCGCCGATCGCCCCCTCCAGATCGCTGGGACAGTTGGCCGCCGCGTCGGGCTCCTCAACGTCCTGAGGTCCGGTGTCCACCGGCCCGGTGTCCTCCACCACAGGCACGTCCGCGGGGCCCTCGTCGGGCGTATCGACATCCTCGTCGCCCGTCGTTGTGGTGTCGTCCACGTCTTCGGCGACGTCGACGGGCTGCTCGACGTCACCGGTGTCGCCAGTGCCGCCCACGTCCTGATCGGGGACATCGGCGACCTCGGCGTCAGCGGGTGCGGGCTTGTCGGAAGAGGAGTCGCTGCACGCCGGGCAGGCCAGCGCGCATGCGGCTAGAAGGAAGGCGGCGCGGCGGATCACCAGTTGAGCTGGATGCGGCCGTCGTTTTCGCCGTACGGCGCCTGCAGGGTGCGGTTGGGCCCGTCGTGCCAGGACACGTCGCCGTTCTCGTGACGCGTCGCCAGCTTGTACTCCAGCGACACGCCCGCCGGCAGCGTCACGGTCGTCGACCACTGCGGCCACGCGTGCGCGCCCAGGTCGATGCCGTTGATGGGGTTCCAGTTGCCCAGCTCGGGCAGCCCGCCAACCAGCACCACGGTGTCGCCCACGGTCGTGTCCTCGTGCTCCACGTTGAAGCGCAGCGCCACCTTGTTGTTGGGCGTGGTCAGCGTCTTGTTGTCGCCGCTCTGCCACAGCAGCGAGCCGTCCGACTTGCGGATGGCCAGCTTGTACTCGAGGGTGGCGCCCGCGGGCAGCAGCACGTTGGCGGACCAGATGGGCCAGTTGTGCGCGGTCAGCTCGATCGCGTTGTTGGCGTCCCAGTCGCCGAGCTGCGGCAGGTTGCCCAGCAGCACCACGCTGTCGCCCGGCTCCGTGTTGCAGATCTCGACCTCCAGCTTGAAGGAGGTGATCGGCGCATCGGGCTCGTGGACCACCGGCTCCTCGATCGGCGCTGTCTCGACGGTCGCCGTCTCGATCTCTTCGATGGGCTCGGCGTCGATGATCGGCTCGGCGTCGATGATCGGCTCGGCGTCGATGATCGGCTCCGGCACCGCGGCCAGGACCGGCTCCTCGATCGGCTCGGCATCCACGATGACGTCCGGCTCCAGCAGCGCCGACTCCAGCTCCTGCTCCAGCTGGGCCTCCGCCTGGGTGTTGGGCAGCTCGGTCGGGACCAAGAACAGCGGCGACGCGCTGGTGTTCTCCTCGACGTTGGGCAGCGCCTGGTCACGCCAACTCAGCAGCGTCAGCGCCCGCCGTCGTGCGGTGCTGGCGGACAGGCCGCTCACGCGCGCCACGGACTCGGTCAGCGTCTTAACCGACGGAGCCTCCACGTCCAGCAGGGCGGGAGCCATCAGATCCATCGTGGGGCTGCCCTCAATGCACTTGCGAATCCACTGCTGCTCTTCCGGGCTGCCGTTCTGGCGCCGCAGAAGCTCGATGCCCGCGTCGGTGACGGTCCACGCCTCATCCTCCTGGAGGGTCCAGCCCAGCGTGCGTGCCGCGTGCAGTGTGTACGACGTCTCTCGCTTGCTCAGGCCGGCTGCGTCGTGCAACACGGTGCGCTCAACACCCTGCTGCAGTGCGTGAACGATCGCCCGCACTTTGGAAAGCTTGCCTTGTGTAGGAACGTCGACTCCTCTCATCAATTCCACCCGTCTACCCCCTATCTATGAGCGTCCTGTCCGGACTGACTCTGCCGGGATCAACTTTTAGCCAAGGATGGTGCAATCGCCAGAAATTGCTCGTTTTTACGTTGACTGACGCCATCTCGGCCAGATAGCAATGGTCGCGATGAAGCGCAGTGATTGTTGTTTTTTGCTGATGCTGTTCGTGCTCATCGCCTCAACGCTCTGTGCCTGCGGAGATACGCCCGAGGACGACGAGGCCGCCGATGCGACCACGTCCGAGCAAGAGCCCGAATCGCCCGAAGAAGAGGACCCGCCCGCGCCTGAGGGGGCGCTGGCCGAGCATTGTGTGGCCGAGATCGGCGCGCCGCGTGTGGAGGAGGTTGCAGACTCTCTATTTGTGGCGATCGGCTACGACCTGGCCAACACCATCGTGTTGCAGACGGACGCCGGCAACGTCGTCATCGACGTCGGCAGCAGCCCGGTGCGCGCGCAGGAGATGAAGGACGCGTTGATGGCGGTGGCCCCCGGGCCGACGCTGGCGATCATCTATACGCACAGCCACGCCGATCACATCGGGGGCGCCAGCGTGTGGGCGGAAGAGGATACGCAGATCTGGGCGACGGACGCGTTCATGCCGCACCTGATCAAGCAGTACGGCGCCTTCCGGCGGGCTGAGACTGCGCGGTCGCTGCTTCAGTTTGGCCAGAGCCTGAGCCTGGAGGAGCTGCCGTGCTCGTCGCTGGGCAAGCGGCTGGACGTCGAGGCGGCGCTGGAGACCGGCGTGCGCGCGCCGACGCACACCTTCAGCGGCGAGAAGATGTTGGAGTTCGGCGGGGTTCAGATCGAGCTGGTCGAGGCGCATGGTGAGACCCACGACCACCTGTTTGTTCACGTGCCCAGCCTCGGGGCCCTGATGCCCGGCGACAACTACTATGCGACCTTCCCAAACCTGTACACGATTCGCGGGACGTCGCCCCGGCCCGTCGACCGCTGGATCGACAGCCTGGACGCTATGCGCGCGCGTGCGCCCGATGTGCTGGTGCCGTCTCACACCAGCCCGGTCCAGGGCGCGGACGCGGTTCAGGCGGTGCTGATCGACTATCGCGACGCGATCCAGTGGGTGCGCGACGAGGTCGTGCGCTGGGCCAACGCGGTGGAGGACGTGGACTCGCTGGCGGGCCGCATCGCCTTGCCTGCGCATCTGGCCGATCAGTCCTATCTGCAGCAGCTTTATGGCCAGGTCGACTGGTCCGCACGTGCGATCTACAGCAACCAATTGGGCTGGTTTGACGGCCGCGCGGACCGGCTGTATCCGCCGGATGAGACCGCTCGGCGTGAGATCGAGCTGATGGGTGGCGCGCCTGCGGTGCTGGCGGCTGCAACCGCGGCGCGCAAGGACGGAGACGCGCGCTGGGCGGCCCATCTACTGGGCAAGCTGCGCGACAGCGGCCTGGCGGAGGCGGCGGCGCTGGAGCCGGAGCTTGCGGCGGCGTACGAGGCGATCGGGCTGGGCGTGCAAAACAGCAACGGTCGCGCCTATCTCGTGGAGTCGGCGCGCGCGCTGACGCAGGGGCCACCGACCGGGGGCGCGCCCAAGATCGACGACGTGTTCATCGACGCCATCCCGGTAAAGGTCTTCTTTGAGGCGCTGCCGTCGCGGCTGAAGACGGCTGAGTCGATGGATGTCTTCGAGTCCGCGGTCTTTGAGTTCACCGACACGTCCGAGACCTTTGTGGTCACGGTGCGGCACGGGGTGGCCGAGGTCGTCGCGGGCGAGGCGCTGCCGGGGACGCCGGAGCCGATCACGACGGTCACCACCGACACGGGCACGTGGCGCCGGCTGGCCCTGGGCCTGAAAGACCAGCTCGAGGCCGTGACCGAGGGCAAGCTGACGGCGACGGACCTGATCGCCGTCGTTGCGTTTATGGATCGCTTTGACCGGGGGCTGTGAGCATGACCACACGGATTGAGACGTTCGCCGAGTTCTATCGCTACTACCTGTCCGAGCACCGCAACGGTACGTGCAGAGCGCTGCATGTGTTCGGCAGCACCAGCGTCGTATTGCTTCTGATCTCGGCGCTCGCCACGCAGACCTGGTGGCTGCTGGTGACGCTGCCGGTGGCGGGCTACGGACCGGCGTGGGTCGGCCACTTCGTGTTTGAGAAGAACAAGCCGGCCAGCTGGACCTACCCCTGGTGGAGCTTCATGTCGGACTGGGTGATGATGCGGGACATCTACACGGGCCGCATCCCGATGTTCGGCGAGCTCCCCGAGCGCTATTACAGTGCCGGACCCGCGTAAGCACCGCGGCCCGCATCCCCGGGACACGGCGCTCTTCTCGGTGGAGCGGACCGCTGCGCTGCGTCGTGGGACTGCGGATCTCAGCTGGCTGCTGACCCGTGGCTACGCGGACAAGGCCGCGCTGAAGCTGGTCGGTGATCATCTGCAGCTTCAGCGGCGCCAGCGGCTTGCGGTGATGCGCGCGGCCTGCTCAGACGCCGCCAGGGCACACCGGCGTGCGACCCGGCGCCCGGTGGCGGACGCACGGGTCGCCGTGGACGGCTTCAACGTGCTGATCACCGTCGAGGCGGCGCTCTCGGGCGCGGTTCTGTTGCGCGGGCGGGATGGGCTCTTGCGCGACATGTCCAGCATTCACGGCACGTATCGGCGCGTGGCTGAGACCGCTGATGCGCTGGGACTGCTGGTGGCTGAGCTGGCGGGCGCCGAGGACGTCTGCTGGTACCTGGATCGGCCCGTGTCTAACAGCGGTAGGGTCGCGGCAGCGATTCGGGAGCATGGGATGCGGGTGGAGCTTGTCGACTCAGCGGACACGGCGCTGGCCGGGTTGTCACAGTCGGGTTGGGTTGGCGCGACGGCGGACGGGCCGCTGCTCGATCGGCTGGCCGGCGGTGTGGATCTGACGAGCGGCATCGTGTCCGGGATGCCGGACGCGTGGCTTGTCGATCTCTCTCAGTGCGGCGAGGAGATCCCCAGCGGCACCGGCTCGACGGGCGCCTGAATCGGCGCGTCCTTTTGGACGTCGACGGTGGTCTTCTTGCCGGCGCTGGCGCTACCGAGCACCAGGACGGACATGATGATGACCGTGGATACGATGATTCCTACGCGTGTCAGCGTCATTCGGCGCATCTCCCACCCCCTGCAAGAAACAAGCGGGTCATCGCGGGCAGTACTTGAGGTCTATCGTGATATAGAGGGCGCATGGAGCGCTTCTTCATCGATGGCCGGCCCGTTGAACAGGCCGAGTTTGTGGTGCCGGCGACCGACCAGGGGTTGACGATGGGACGCACGGCCTTCGAGACCCTGCGGACCTATTATGGACGCCTGTTTCGCGCTGACCACCACCTGGAGCGTCTGTGCAAGAGCGCGGCGGTCGTGGGCGTCGATTGTCCGGACGTGCCGCAGCTGCGGGTCGAGTTTGAGCGGGCGGTGGAGGGACTGAGCGCCGACGTCAAGGTGCGCCTGACGATTACGCCCGGGGCGCGGTACATGCACGTCAACCCGCTGGACCTGTCGATGGTCGCCAGACCGCTACGGGTCGTGACGCGGGAGTGGGAGCCGCCGGCATGGCTGGACGGCAGCATCAAGCACGGCAGCCGCGCGGGCGGCGAGGCCATCAAGCGGGTGACGGGCGCGGACGAGGTGTTCTGGGTCGGGCGTGACGGCTGCTTTACGGAGGCCACCCGGTCCAACATCTTCGCGGCGGTGGAGGGCGTGATGGTGACACCCCCCGCGGATGGACGGATCCTGGACGGGGTGACGCGTCGCGCGCTGCTGGATGCCGGGCTGGCCGAGGGGCTGGCTGTGGCCGAGGCGCCGCTGCCGCTGACGGCGCCGATGACCGAGCTGTACGCCACCTCGACGCTGAAAGAGCTGGCTCCTGTGTCGGACCTCGACGGAGCGGCCGCTCCTGGTAGAGGTCCGCTGGGGGACGCTTTGTGTGCTGCTTATCGCCGCCTTGTGGCGCGCGAATCAGGTGTCTGAGTCTTCGGCGTCCAGCGCGGTTTGAACAGCGCGCCGGGCGCGGGTCCAGCGACGTGATGCGGTAGCGCGACCGACCCGCATCCGGTGTGCGGCCTCGCGCTGCGTGCGACCTTCCATCAGGCAGTGACGCAGCACCTGCTGGTCCTCTCGGCTGAGGCGGCACAGCGCGCTGAGAAGGCGCTGGCGGCGCCGCTGTCGAAGCGTCGCGGTCTCTGGGTTGTCGCGTGGCTGGCGCAGCGCTTCGGCTCGTATGGGCGCGGACCGTCGCCAGCGGCGCTCGTAGGCGCGCAGCACGTCCACGATGATCAGGCGCGCGTACTTGAAGAAGTCGGGGTGTCCGGCGGGGTAGGCCGGACGGCCCTGCTCAGCCGCTTTGGCGTTGCGGCGCAGCAGCTCCAGGTAGATCTCACTGAGGAGCTCGTCGGGCTCGAGCTGAATGCGGTCCAGGTTCCGGTACGACCGGACCAGGTCCAAAAGCCACTGTGGAACGGCCTCGCGCGCGGCGTCGGACGCCACTAAAAGGACTCCTCGCAGATGAAGGTGGGCGCGTCGTCGCCGTCGGCGCCCAGGAAGATCCACGTGGTGCCGAAGCCGCCGGAGCCCAGGTCATACGTGCGGGCGGTGTGGTCGTCGTGCGAGACGGTTACGTGTGCGCCGGTGCCCCAGTCGATGCTCTCCCACGTGGCGTACTCGACCTCGACGGTCTCGCCGTCGGCCAGCTCAGTGTGCTTCTGGTAATCGGCGACGGCCAGGGTGACCAGCGCGTCGATCTCGTCGTCGGACTCGCCGGTGATCAGGGAGACGTGGTCGGTGTGGATCGCGTCGCTGGCGTGCGGCGTGTGCCGGATGTACGCGCCGGCGCAGAACTCGCCCGGATCCTCGGCCAGGGGCTCGTCGTCCAGGGCGCAGAACCAGCCGACGCGCGGCGACTGCTCGCTGTGGAAGTACATGACCAGGGCGCCCGCGCCGTCGAAGACGAACGAGACGGTGACCTCGTCGCCCGCGGAGAAGGCTACTGTGACGATGCTGCCGCCGTCGCCCAGATCGATGGTCTCCAGGTCCAGGACGTGTTGGCCGCCTTCACCCTCGAAGTCGTCCTCCTCGGCGAACTCCTCCCAGCCGAAGCCCAGGTCGTCCCAGTAAGACTTGTAGTAGTCGACGGCGACCAGCGTGGTGCCGGTCAGGCTCGCGCGGTCGGTCTCGTAGGTGATGGTGCCCTCGGACTTGGACAGCGCGGGGGAGCCGACAACCGCGGCCAGCGCGCTGAGGCACGTGGGGGTGAAGCTGGTCTCGGAGGGCAGCACGTGCTGCTCCTCGGGCGCCTCGGCCGTCGGACAGCCGCCGCCCTCGCACGCCCCGACCACGCCGAAGTGGCCGCGGTGGGACTTTTTGTAGGTCTTGACCAGCACGCGGTACTCGCCGGCGCCCAGGGCCAGGTCCATCCGCGACCACATCTCGTCGCCGAAGTCGTCGTTGCGCTTCTTGTAGGAGCCCCACTTCGTCTCGCCCGGGTCGCGGCGGTACAGGTACATGACCGTGTCGAAGTTGTCGGCGAACGGCTTGATGAGCAG
>CAZJHX010000022.1:0-86178 GCA_964545715.1 uncultured Myxococcales bacterium | reverse complement strand
GGTTAATCGCTCGATTTCGCCTCCGATGAATCATCCTCGGGAAAATCGAGCGGTTGATCGCTCGATTTCGCCTCCGATGAATCATCCTCGGGAGAATCGGGCCGTGGCGCTGGGTTTTGGCGGGTGTGAATCGGCGTCTGGGATGTGAGCGGTGGTGTGGGGCGGGAAGGGACCTGTATGCTCGCCGCGATGCGAGTTCTCCTGGTTGTCGTTCTTCTGGCCGGTGGGTGTAAGAAGGAGGCTGCGGCCCCCGAGCGTCCTGTGGCGCCGGTTGCTGCGCCGGCCGCGCCTGTGAGCGCGCCTGTGGAGGCTGTTGCGTCGGCTGCGGCGACGCCTCATGAGGTGACGGTGCCCGATGAGGTGGCGGTGCCCGATGGGGTTACGGAGAACGAGGTCGTTTTGGCTCGGCGGGGGGCGTTTGGGCCGGCTGGTGAGCACCTGTTGGTTTTGGCTCAGACCGATGACGGGACGGATGTTGAGGCGTTCGCTTTGGTCGGTGGCCGGGTGCTGCGGCTTGGGTCGATTCAGCGGCTGCGCGATCAGGTGACTGGGGTGGAGTCGGTGAGCTTCTGCCAGGCGGATTCGGACGCTGCCAGGGAGGTTTGCGTGGCGTATTCTGCGGATCCGCTGGGGAGCACGCGGGAGGAGCCCTACGTGGGGCGGTGTGTCTTTGACTGGGTGGGGGCGCTCAAGGCGTTTCGGCGGGTGGATAAGTGATTGCTGGTTTGATTTTGTTGGCTGGGTTGGCGGCGCCGCCCGGGACTGCTGCTGGGGGCGTTTCGGATACCTATCATGGGGTGTCGGTGGCGGACCCGTATCGGTGGCTGGAGGATTGGTCGGAGCCCAGGGTCAAGGCGTGGAGTGCGGCTCAGAACAGCTATGCGCGCGCTGCCCTGGGGCGGTTGCCGGCTGTTGCGGGGCTGCGGGAGGCGATTCGGCGGGTGCTGTCGGAGGACGCGACGGCGCCGCGTAGTCATGTGTTTCGGGCCGGGATTCTGTTTAGTCTGGCTCGGGATCCGGACAAGCAGCAGCCGGTGTTGTCCAGGGCGGCCTGGGGTGAGCGCGAGCGGCCGACGGTGCTGGTGGACCCGAACGCCATCGACACGACCGGCACGACCGTCATCGACTGGTATGTGCCCTCTCCGGATGGGGCGCTGATCGCCGTCTCTTTGTCGCGGGCCGGCAGCGAAGCCGGGGACGTGCACGTCTTCGAGACGTCAAGCGGCAAGCAGGTTTACGAGGTCGTCCCTCGGGTCAACGGCGGCACGGCCGGCGGGGACCTGGCCTGGGCTCCCGACGGGCGCGGCTTCTACTACACACGCTATCCGCGGGCCGGTGAGCGGAAGCCGGCGGACATGGCCTTCTACATGCAGGTCTACTTCCACGCGCTTGGGACAGCGACAGCTGCCGATCGATACGAGCTGGGCAAGGACCTGCCGCGAATCGCGGAGATCATGTTGGATGTGCATGAGCCGTCCGGGCGCGTGCTGGCCACCGTTCAGGACGGGGACTCGGGGCGCTTTGCTCACTACATGCGCGCGCCGGACGGTGCATGGAAGCAGTTCAGCCGCTTTGGAGACAAGATTGTGCAGGCGGTCTTCGGGCCTGGCGACCAGCTGTTTGTGTTGTCTCGTCAGGGGGCGCCGCGCGGCAAGTTGGTGCGGACCAGCTCCGCGGCTCCGGACGTGGCGGCGGCGGTCACGATCGTGCCCGAGGGCAAAGACACGCTGGTGGACGACTTCTGGGGGCCATCGCCCTACGTCGCGACCCCGAACCGGCTGTACGTGACCGTGCAGCTGGGCGGACCGTCCGAGATCCGGGCCTACAACTTTGACGGGAAGCTGGCTGGGGCGCCCATCCAGACGCCTGTGTCGGCCGTGCATCGGCTCACCCCGCTGGCCGGGGACTCGCTGGCGTTCGTGCAGCAGTCTTTTACGACGCAGCGACTCTGGATGCATTACGACGCCAAGAAGGGCGCGACGGCGCGGCTCTACAAGCCGGACGGGCCGGCGACCAACAGCCTGGCGGCCATCGACGTGCGGCGGGAGTTCGCGACCTCCAAGGACGGCACGAAGGTGCCGGTCAACATTCTGGTGCCGCCCGGCGTGAAGCTGACCGGCGATAATCCCTGCATCGTCACGGGTTACGGGGGCTTCGGCATCAGCCTGCAGCCCCGCCTGCGCGCGACCACGACCGTGCTCCTGGAGCAGGGGGTGGTGTACGCCGTGGCAAATCTGCGGGGCGGCGGCGAGTTCGGGTCCAAGTGGCATCGCGAGGGCACGCTGACGCAGAAGCAGAACGTCTTCGACGACTTTGCGGCCGTCTTGCAGCACCTGATCGACCGCAAATACACGAGCTCCAAGCGACTCGGGATCGTCGGCGGCAGCAACGGCGGACTGCTGATGGGGGCGCTGTTGACGCAGCATCCCAAGCTGATGCGCGCGGTCGTCACGTACGTTGGGATCTACGACATGCTTCGTGTCGAGCTGTCGTCCAACGGGGCGTTTAATATCCCCGAGTTCGGCACGGTGAAGGACCCGGCTCAATTTCGCGCCCTCCACGCCTATTCGCCGTACCACCAGGTCGCCGACCGCACGGCATACCCCGCTACTCTTCTGCTGACCGGCGCCAACGATCCGCGAGTCGATCCCATGCAGTCGCGCAAAATGACCGCCCGACTTCAGGCGGCCACCTCCGGGAAGGCGCCGATCTTGCTACGCACCAGCTCCAAGTCCGGGCACGGGCGGGATGCGGGCCTCAACGAGAAGGTAAACAAGGCCGCGGACGCCTTTGCCTTCTTGTTCGAGCACCTTGGCGTGACATATCGGGCGCCCTCCAAGTAGGATTCGCCCCGGCCACAGGAGCAGCACCCATATATGAAACCCACGCGTCGAGACTTTCTGAAGCAGGCGGGCGCCGTCACCATCAGCGGCGTCGTCATCGGCTGCGGCGATAGCGGATCGGTTGAGGCCGATGCCGCCGTGGTCGCCGATCCCGGGAGCGGCGACCCGGGCACGGACACCGGCGCCGACACGCCGCTCGAGCCCGACGATCTCGAGGATTATCAGTACGACGGCGACCCGGGCCCTGAGACGCTCTTCCAACACGGCGTAGCCAGCGGCGATCCGCTCGCTGACGCCGTGATCATCTGGACCCGCGCCTCCGTCGGCGCCGACAAGGCCGCGGAGTCCGTCGACGTCTGGTGGGAGATCGCCGTCGACAAGGACTTCATCCAGCGCGTCGCCGTCGGTACCGCCACCACGGGCCCCGACGCCGATCACACCGTCAAGATCGACGTCACTGGTCTCAACGCAGGCCGCACGTACTACTACCAGTTCAAATCCCTGGGTCGCACGTCGCCGGTCGGCCGCACCCGCACGACCGCCGACGGCCCGCTCGATCGCCTGCGCCTGGGGGTCTGCTCCTGCGCCAAATACACCTCCGGCTACTTCCACGCGTACCGCTATCTAGCCGAGCAGCCCGACCTGGACGCCGTGCTGCACCTGGGCGACTACATCTACGAGTCCAACGTCGAAGGGTTCACCGCCGGGCGCGACCACCTGCCGCCCTACGAGCCGGTCAGCCTGGACGACTACCGCGCACGTTACGCCAACTACCGCACCGATCTCGATCTGCAGGAGGCGCACCGCCAGCACCCGTTCATTGCGATCTGGGATGACCACGAGACGACCAACAACTCCTGGAAAGACGGCGCCTCCAACCACGATCCACCGGGTGAGGGTACTTGGGTCGACCGCAAGGCCGCCGCCATCCAGGCGTACTTCGAGTGGCTACCCATCCGAGACACCGACGACCGGCACATCTTCCGCACCTTCAAGTTCGGCGACCTGGTCGACCTCGTCATGCTCGACACACGCCTGTACGGCCGCGACGAGCAGACCAAAGATCCGATCGAGATGGCCGATCCCGCACGCACGCTGCTCGGCTTCGAGCAGGAGAAGTGGCTGGATGACCAGCTCGCCGAGTCCGCCGCCACCTGGCGCGTGCTCGGTCAGCAGGTGGTGATGACGCCGCTGACCGCCGGGGGCGAGGTGCTCAACAACGACCAATGGGACGGCTATCAGGCCGCGCGCGACCGCCTTCTGGACAGCCTTGACGCGCTGGCGGCGGACAACGTGGTCGTCTTGACCGGCGACATCCACAGCTCCTGGGCGGGCGAAGTTCCCCGCGATGCCGCCGACTACGATCCGGAAACCGGCGACGGCGCCCGCCTGATCGAGCTCGTCACGCCCGGCATCACGTCCGGCTTCCCCTTGCAGGAGGGCCTGGTGGACCTGGCAAAAGAGCTGAACCCGCACATCAAGTACGGTGAGGTCACCCGGCGCGGCTACATGGTCGTGGACGTCACCCCGGAGCGCATGCAGGCCGCCTGGTACCACATGGCCAGCGTCACCGAAGAGACCACGACCCAGAGCGTCGACGCCGCGTGGTCCACCGCGTTGGGCTCGGTCCGACTCGTCCAGGATGATGCCCCCGTCGAGCCCCCCTCGGACGTGCCGGATCCCGCGCCCTAAGCCTCTTTCGTCAACTCAGCCCTGGCTCAGGTCCTTCCACAGCGCGATGGCGCCGTGTGCGGGGTCGCCGATCACGCAGAACCGGCCCATGCCCACAATCGTCGTCGGCGACTTGTAGTGCGCGCCGCCCAGCTCCCTGGCCTTTTCAGCTCGCCCGGCAGCTCCTGCGGCTCCCAGCCGTACAACGACGTGTAGAACGCGACCGACGCCTCGATGTCCGAGGTCATCAGCTGGCTTCAGCAGAAGTTGAACTCCGGCGGGCGCGCGTCCGTGTCCGTAGCGCCCGGGGCCAGCCCCTTGAATACGTCGAAGACGCCGCCCTGCGGGTCCGCCGCAAGCGCCGATCGTCCGACTTCGGGGATGTCCGACGGCGCGGAGATGATCTGCCCGCCGGCCTTGCACGTGGCGTCTACGTCGTCGCTGGAGATGTACGTCAGCCGACTGCGTCTCCCAGCCGAACATGGCTTTGTAGAACGCCACAGTCACCGTGGGTGGTCAGAAGGGTGCGCCAGACGAAGCGGCCTGCGAAAGAAGTGTTCCCAGTCATGTGATGTCTCCCAAATTCTTCACTAGCTGGAGGTGTTGGTTTTCGTCATGACGACGGCTGACGTCCAGCGCGATGGACCGCCGGCCCGAAATTGGTCACAACACCCGGGGTTTGAGTATGATGTGCCGATGAGCAGAACGCTGACGACCTGCATGCTCCTGGCGCTGATGGTGATCGGTTGCCCGGAAAACGACGACATCGTGGACATCGCTGACTACGGATTGCAGCGCTATGATGCGTTGACCGACATCGGCGCGGGCGATACGGGTGGCACCGGAGACACGGACGCACCCAAAGACACGGACAAAGACGAGGGCGGCACCACCGATCCGCCGGACACCGACGGCACCTGCGAATCGGCCGGCGACTGTCAGTTCTTGTCCGAAGACGCGGACCCCTGCGAGAGCCCGGTCTGCAACGACGAGGGCAAATGCGTACTGGAGCAAGCCGCCGACGGGGCCGTTTGCAACGACGACGACGCCTGCACAAACACCGAGTGCAAGAACGGGACCTGCGTCAAGACATCGGACGTTGAGTGCCAGGACGACGGCAACGTGTGCACCGCCGAGGTCTGCAACAAGACCAGCGGCTGCCAGACCATCGACAAGACCGGCGGCGCCTGCGACGACGGCGATCCGTGCACCGAGGGCGACAAGTGCTTCCAGGGCGCATGCGCACCCGGCGTCCCGGCGTGCGGGCTCGGCACCGAGGACCAGCCGGCCGACAGCTGCGCCACGTTGAAAGCGCTGAACCCGGCCGCGGTCAGCGCACCCTACTGGATCAAGATCGCGGGCGGCCAGATGCAGGTCTACTGTGACATGTCGTTTGCCGGCGGCGGCTGGATTCGCGTCGCCGCGCTCGTCGGCGAGACCGCCGTGTGCGTGTTGGACGGTCTGGGCGTCGCGGGCGACCTGCTCAAAGAGCCGGCCACCACAACCATTCTCCCGCCCGCTCAGGTCTCCAAGATGCCGTTCGACGCCAAAGAGCTGCTCGTGACGACCCAGGCCGGGCACGCGGTACTCAAGTCCAACCACGCAGAGTGGTCCTGGGCAAAGGTCGCGACCGGCGAGATCAACTCGTCAAACCTGGCGCAGTACAGCGTTCAGGCCAGCGTCAACGACGGCCCGTTCCAAGCCGTCGAGTCGGTACCCGTGAGCGCAGCCACCAAGGGCCCGGCGCTGCTCGGCTGGCAGCTGGAGGGCGGGGCCAAATACGGTCTCTTCCTGGGCACTGGCGCGCAGGTGACCGGCAACTTCCTTCAGGACGCCACCTGCAACGCTTCGCCGAACAAGGGCATGTATTTGGGCAACCTCTTCATGTCGAACTCCTGGGGCATCGGCGGCTCCATCTTCATTCGCTGACGGCCGGCGCTACGCTCGCGCGTAGAAATGCCACAGATGGTCGCGTGTCCAGTGCGTGGGCGGGTGTCGCTCGTACACGCTGCGCAGCGGAGCCGGCAGCGGCGCCAGGCGTTGAACGGCGCCCAGACCGAGCGTCGCGGCGCGAAACCCCACGGCTTTTGTCAGCTGCATCAGCGGTTTGAGCGCACCCTGACGCTGCTCATGGCGGCGTCGCTCCGTCACGACCGGCTTCAGACCAGTCTCGGCCAACAGCAGGTTTAGTGAGCGCGCCGAGTGAAAGCACACATGCTCCAGCAGCGAATAGTAGTGCCACCGGGCGCCCATCAGGCGCGCGAATGGGGCCATCGCGTCGCCGGTCTCCACCACCAGCACGCCGCCCGGCGCCAGCCACGCCGACAGCCGCTCCGCCAGGGCCTTCTGGTCGACCAGGTGTTCGAAGACATCGGAGCAGTAGATGACATCAAACGACGCCGGCTCCAGCTCCGCGCTCAGCGCGTCGTCCTCCACGACCGTGATGCCGCGACTGCGCGCCACCTGTGCCGCGCCGCGTGACGGCTCGATGCCCCATCGATCGAACGAGTCCGGCAACGCCAGCAGAAACTCCCCGCTGAAGCAGCCCACGTCCAGCGCCCGGCCGCCCGCCGCATACTGCATGATCTGCGCGGTCTTGCCCGCATAGTCACGCGGCTCGGCGATCGCCTGCGCATCACCGAAGTCGCCCCAATGGTCCGCGTCGGTCTCCCGATAGCCGGCCAGCAGCTCGTCCAGCGGGGGCGGTGGGTCGATCCACCGGAACCGGCACGACCCGCAGCTCCACAGCCCCGCGCAGCTGTGCCGCGGCAGCGTCTCGGAGGGTAGAACGTTGATCCGGTAACAGTCAGCGACGTCATCGGTCGTCGCCGCGCACACCGGACACGAGCGGGTCTCGGTCGTGGCCATCGCCCCGCTATGTACACGTGTCCGAGCGGTGGTCGCAACGGATTTCACGGCGGGCTGTCGCTGCGGTAATGTCCCAGCCAATGTTCGACCTCCTCGGTCTGCTAAGCGGTTTGTTGTTCGGTGCGGGCGTCCTGTTCGGCGTTTCGTGGTACGTGCAGCTGCATATTCGCTTGGACGGTGCACTGCAGCGCACCGCGCACTCGCTTGGCCTGGGCTACTACCCCGGTACCCTCTTCAAGCCCGCCCGCGTCGCCGGGGACGCACGCGGCGTCCGCGTCACCGTCGAGTGCCGGCACACCCCGGGCAACCTGACCAACATGCTGACCCGCTTTCGCAACGAGCCGGACCTGAGCAACACCCTGGCCTACACTCGGATCACGGTCTGGGCGGACCTGCCTGACGGCGTTCGTTTTGCCGTCGAGACCGGCTCGCAGGCGACTCGGCGGGCGCTGTCTGACACCGCCGTTGTCACCGGCGACCCCGCCTTTGACAACAAGGTCGTCGCCATCGGCGCTCCCGGCGACGTGCTGCCCCTGCTCAGCGTGCACGCTCGCAACACCGTCCAGCACGTCATCTGTGAGCTGGGCGCCACGATCCAGCAGGGCGTGATCGAGGTGAAGCGGCCTGGTTACATCCGCGATCCCCACGTGCTCACGACCCTGACGCGCGGCGCCATCCGCATGGGCGCGGCCCTGGTCGGCGACGGTCGCAGTTACGGCGCCCGCCTGGCGGCAATCGCCGAGGACGATGAGGTCGAGGGCGTGCGATCCCGTGCGTTGGCGTTGCTGCTCGCGCGCGCCGACGACGCTCAATACGCCCGCGATGCGGTCTTCACGACGCTGCGGCAGGCACGTCCTGAGCTGGTTCTGGGCGGCGACGGCACCGAGACCACGCTGATGGAGCTGCTGAAGGATCGGTCAGAGCCTGTGCGCCTCGCCGCCGCCGTTGGGCTCGGCAGTTACGGGACCTCGGCCGCTCTCGACGCCCTGACCACGATCGCCGGCGATTATCGCGCCAGCCCCGATCTCAAGGCCCTCGCTGCCGGCGCTGCAGCCGCTATCCGGGCTGAGTCTGCTGCTTCTTCTCCTGCTCAATCTTCTGACTCGTGATGAACAGGATGATGACGCCGATAAGAATCGAGATGTCGGCCACGTTGAAGACCGGATAGCGCTGCGGGATGAAGCCGACGCTGTCGTGGAACGGCAGATCGAAGTCAAAGTAGATGAAGTCACGCACCCAGCCGAATCGGATGCGGTCGTAGATGTTGCCCACCGCGCCCGACGCGACGAGACCCAGCGACCCGATGAACGCCTTGTGGTGCGGCGGCGTCCGGTAGACGAAGACGCCGATAGCGCCCAGAGCGATCAGCCCGATGGTGGCCAGCATGAACACCTGTCCCGCAAAGATGCTGAACGCGGCGCCCACGTTCACCGCCCACTTCCACGCCAGCACGCCCTCGATGACCGGGATGGGCGCCGTGAGCTGGCCGTACTCCCAGCCGCTGGGCTGTACCGCGCTCTCCGCCCACTCTTTGCTTGCGAGGTCAGCGATCAACCCCACGATCAGAATGATCCAGAAGATCTGCCGACTCTTGAACCAATTGGCGACTGTCTGTGCACTGAGCGAAGCCATGTGGGGGTCCTACCGGGTCCGGCGTTAGATGTCGAATGCTCGCAGGATCATCAGCGCCACGATCACGCCCACCGCAAACGAGAACACGCCGACTGCTCGGCGGCGCCAGCTCGGTGCGGGCGGGGCCGGCGTCATTTTCGGTTCTGCGGGCGCTTCCGGCACGTCGTCGGGCACCGGTGCAGCCCTGGTCTTGACCGTGTGCACGTGGATATCGAGCTCTGCGCTGACCGCCTGGTGAGGGGTAGGCCTGGTCTCTCTCGGCTTGTCGGCTCCGGGCACCGTCGTCGTCCGACGAACCGTGGAGTCCGACAGTCCGATCACGTGCTCCGGCCCTGAGTCGTTGCCCAGAAACCGCTCCAGCGACGCCTGCATCTCACGCGCGTCCCCATACCGCATCTTCTGGTCCCACATCATCGCGCGCTGGATGATCGTCCACAGACCGGGCTCTATCTCCAGCTGCGGCTGGGATGCGTTGGGGGTCGCCAGCCTGCCTGTGAGGTACGCGACCGCATCGTTGCGATACTTGTTGCCACTTGGCGCCGCCGGCTTGAACGGGAACGGCGGCTGCCCCGCCAGCAGCTCGTACATCAGGGTCCCCAGCGCGTACACGTCCGCCGGTGTGTCGGTCATGTCCTGCGCGTTCGGGTCGTCCGACAGCGCGTCCGTGATCTGCTCGGGCGCCATGTACGCCGGCGTGCCCATCAGCACACCCTGGTCGATGTTTTCGGCGAACTCGTCGCCCTCGACCATTCGCTCCTCCTCGAAAAACTTCAGCAGTCCCTGCGAGTCGCGCGCGAGCCCGAAGTCGCACACCTTGGCGCGGCTCCCGCCACCGGTGATGATGATGTTAGACGGGCACACGTCGCCGTGGGTCACGCCGAGGCGATGCAGCCCGGTGAACGCCTGACACAGCTGCAACATCAGCGTGGCGACCTTGTCCGAGTCCAGCGTGTGGCCTGAGTCGATCATCTGTCGCAGCGTGTACCCCTGGACAAACTCCATGACCATGAACGGCAGGTTTTCACGGGTGCGTCCGCGCCGGATGTAGCGGATGACGTACGGATTGTCCGTCAGCAGCTGGAGCACTTTGAGCTCGCGGTCAAAGCGCTTGCGAGCGGCCGGCTGGACGTCCACCAGCACCTTGACGGCGACCTGCGAGCCCTTCTCCACCCCGCGATAGACGTACGCAAACGCGCCGGACCCGATAAACTCCTGCAGCTCCACCCCGCCGGGCAGCGTCTGGCCGATAAACCGCTCCGGTGAGAGCCTGCGCCGACGTGTTGCGAAGCTCATCCGGCCGGTGTTCCCACCGCGTCCCGCACCGCCATCTGAATGTCATGACCGCGCGCCGCGGCCAGGGCGAAGACCACGACGTCAAAGGTCCGCTCGCCCACATACCGCACCTGCGGCTCGTGCGTCACCGACGACCAGTGGTGGTTCAGCGCCGCCCGGCGAATAAGCTCGGACACCGCCGCCGTTGGCGACGTCAGCTCTGTCGTGATCGTGAAGCTGTGACGGCAGACCCCGTCGATGAGCGGTGTGCGCACAATCGACTCATGCGACACGCGGCTGTACGGGATGATCGCCTCGTCGCCGTTCTCCGTCTCTATGCTCAGCGTCCTGTAACCCAGGCGCGTCACCTTGCCGCTGATCTGCTCCAGCTGAATGTACTCGCCCGTCTGAAAAAGCTGCCCGCTCTTCAAGAAGGCGCCCGTGATGAAGTCGCGGATCGCGAACCAGCTGACGTACGCAAAGCCCAGCAGCACCAGCGCCAGCCCGATCGGCGAGTACTGTGGGTGGTCCTTGAAGACCATCGGCACCGCGCTCAACAGGTACACCAGGCCCAGCAGCGCCTCGACGACTGGCAGCGCCCGCTCAAACGCCGCGCGACGCGACTTGCTCATCTGGATCAGGCGCGACGCGCGCCGCAAGAACCGCATCAGCGCGAAGAGCAGGATGCCCAGCAGGATCAGCAGCACCAGGCCGAACGATGAGACCTCGAACGTGTAGTCCATGTTCACGCCAGCATCCCCCGCTCTCTGAGGTGGTCCACGATCAGATGCTGCACATATCGGTTGAGTTCTACGATGCCTTGAGCGTCCGCGTCGACCAGCCCCATCCGGACCAGCGTGCGCAAGTGGACCTGAAGCTCCCCCAACGGCATCCCAGTGATGCGCTCCAAGCGCTCGACCGTCACCGAGCGGTGCAACACCAACTGCAGCAACAGCGCGACCCACTCCATCTTCAGCTCGTCCAGCATCTCGCGGTCGATGATCAGCGGCTTTCTCACCGTGATGGTCTCGCCTTCAACCCGCTCCACGTGCGCGATCCAGCTTTGCAGCGCCGTACCGATTCGGCCGCCCGACGTGTCGAAGTGCGCCGTGAACAGCTGCGCCAGCCGCCACTGATGCAGCTGGCCCTCCGTGCGCCCGCCCAGTTCGAATCGCAGCCCCGTCGATCGATGCCGCAGCGTGATGATGTCCTTGAGCTCCTGTGCGCTCAGCGGGCCACATCGGATGACGCCCAGGGCCTGGTCCGCAAACGGCTGAAGCGCGTTGAGCAGCGCGAACGCGTGTACGTCCATATTGCATATGATCAGGTGCCGATCGCTGTGCTGGTCGATTATCGAGGAGATCATATCGATGATCTGCGTCCCGTTGGCGCTGCGCTCCCACCACGACTCCAGCCCGTGCAGCACGATGACGCTGTCCTCGGGCAGGGTCAGGAAGATGTCCGCGTAGTCGCCCTGGAACTCGACCTCTTTCTCCAGCCGGGACTTGAACACCTGTGGGTCGATCGAGCCGCCCGCCGGCGGATAGATGTTGTAGATCCGCTCGTGATCGAACCAGGTCGCCGCGATCTGCTGGCACAGCGAGGACTTGCCGCTGCCGCGATCGCCGATAACCATCAACGCGCCCCCGTGCCCGCGACGATAGTTCTGAATCTCTCGCTCCGCCTCCATCAGCTGGGGCGTACGCCCGACCCAGAACGCCTTGTTCATCGCGCTCTTACCCAAGAACAGCTGGCTGTAATAGAACGGCAGCGACTGCCGCACCTCGGGGGCCGGCGTGTAGTGCGTCACCAGGCGCAGTACACGGTCGATGATGTTCTCGCCCTTGACTGCGGTCTCACCCAGCTTGCGCGCCAGCATCATGCCCGCGCTGCGCCGATAGATCGCGTCGGCCAGCAGCGTGCGAGCCACCGCGGTGACCCGGCGCGTGCCCTTGCCGACAGTCGTGAGCACGCGCTGCCCCTCGATGCCGCGCACGTACTGCTTCAGGCTGTCCGCCGAGCCCGTGATCGCGTAGGCGCTGCACCGCTCCAGGATCAGCCGCAGCTGCCGGTCGATGCGGTCCGTGACGCTCGGCTCCAGCGCCGTGATGGCCTCCAGCTCCGCCTCCACGCGCGCGATGCTGTTCTCCACGACGGGCGTGAGCTGTGCGCGGAAGGCGCCGTCCTCGGCGTCGCCATGGGACTCGAAGTCGCTCTGGTTGAACTGGATCAGCCGCAGCGCGTCCTGCGCCGTGCCGACCGCCCGCTGCTCCGCCTCCGGGATGGCGTCCAGCTCGCCTTGCAGCACGCCCATGAACTCCGCCTCGATCAGAAACTGGACCAGCCGCCGCACCGACAACGTGGTCGCGTCCGCCTCGTCAAACGGGTCCTCCAACAGCCGTCGGATCGCCTCGTCGCTCACCGTGTTCAGGGTCTGCGGCAGGTCCTCCAGCACGGAGTCCGTTTCGCGGACCAGTCCGTTGATGAGCCGCCGCGCATTGAAGTACTTGCGAAAATCCAGCGTCCGGGTCAGCCGCGCGCCGCCGTCGGTCTCCAGCTCGGTCAGAAACGCTCGCAGCGCTGCCAGCAGCGCCTCGTACTCCCGGATGATGCCGGCGTTCAGCTCCTGCACCACCGCGCTCTTCATGCGATGCACAATGGCGATGAAGCGGCGCTGCAATCCCGCCATCGCCAGCGTCAGATCCGCGCGCCGCAGCACCAGATGCTGGCTTGTCGACCACCCTGTCGGCATGTCGCGCAGCTGGTCCGCCAGCGCGGCCGCCGATCGCGGAACGCGACGCAGCTTGCGGGTGCGTGACAGCACGTCGATGCGCACCAGATCGTCGCTAAGGGTCTGAGCCAGCCGCCGCGACTCGGTCAGCAGATACGTGCGATGTCCCTGCACCTGCCGCTTGCTCAGCTCGACCAGCTCGCCGACCCGGGTCGCGATGCGCGCCTCTTCGGCCGCCAGGAAGTCCGCGGACAGCGTCTCTTCCCGACGCGCTCCGCCCAGCGTCGCCTTGATCGCGTTCAGCAGCTTGCCGATCTCGACCGCCGTCTCGTAGCTGTGGCGGGCGGCGCTGCGCATGGCCCCGTCAACGATCTGTGGCGTGCGGTGCTCCAACAGGTACGCCAGCAGCGGCTCGGTCGGCACCTGATAGGACGGTGGCTCGCGTGTGATCCAGGCAGCAAGCCGTCGCCGGCGCTTGAACCAGCGCACCGGTGAGGAGTCCCGCGCGTCCGGAGCAAACTCCTCCGGCGGTCGCACCACGGTGATGGTCGAGGCGCCACCCGCCTTGATCAGCTCGCACTCTTTCAGCAGCAGGCCGATACTGTGACTCAGCTCGGTGCGCATCGCCACGATGTCGGTGCGCTGGAAGTTCTGCATGGCCTTGCTGGCGTGAAAGATGAACTGGCTGCGGGCGCGCGCGATCATCTTCACGCGCCGTGGCGTGTTGCTGATGTCCAGCGCTTTGATCACGGACGTGAAGTAGCGCGAAGAGGTCTGCTTCAAGCGCTCCAGCAGGGCCGCGTGGCCGCCGTACATGGGCCCCAGAGATCGCTCGTGAAAGCGGCTCATCAGCGCCTCGTGCGCGTGCGCCAGGCGCTTGACCTCGATGGCGGCGTCGGGCCACTGCGGCAGGGTCAGGGGCTTGAGGACCGGCGCGTCCTGATCGATGACGACCTCGGCCGTGGTGATGGCGGCGGACTCGTCAAAGAGCGCCGTCTCCTCAAACGCGGTGGACCCGCGGATGAGCAGCACGCTGCCCAGCGTGTCGATCAGGTCGTTGGTATCGGAGTAGATCGCGGCATCGCCGTTCAGCTCGCCGGGCAGTGCCGCCACGGTCAGATCCGCGTCGGCCGACTCCTCCCGCACCCAGTCCGCCCAGGGGCGCTCGCCAAACGCGTTGTTGATGACCTTGACCGTCGCCTCGATTCGGGCCTCGTCCAGCATTCGGCGCGTGGTTGCGTAGAGCCGGTCCGAGTTCGTCTTGTTGTCGCTCAGCACCAGAAAGCGGATCGCGGTGCGATGCCACTCATCCGACGCGGTCAAGAAGCGGATGAGGTTCAAGCTGAGCGGCACGTTGCCGCCGCGGTTGGTGAGCCACACGTCCAGGCGCTCGCGTCCGCCGAAGCGTCGCCGGTCGTCGTGGGCGAGCACCAGCAGGTTGAAGTCGCGCTCCTCGACGGCGTTCAGCAGCGAGTAGAAGCCCTCCGTGCTGTCGCGGTGCTCGTTCCAGTCCAGCATTACTGTGTTGGGCTCCACGCCCGAGAAGCCGTGGTACCGGCACACCGCGCCCATGGTGTCGTAGGCGTTCTCGGTGGGTAGGCGCCGATGGAACAGCCCCAGCGGGTTCTCGCGATCGGGATCCGGCTTGGGCTTGGGCGCGTCCGCCTCGGTCAACTCAAAGTCCGTCAGCACGCCTCGATGACTTACGAGCGCGTGGCCGACATCGAGAAGGGGCGCGCGCGACTCGGCGCCGTCCCGGCTGAAGCAGATGATGTTGGGCAGCCAGTTGCGCCGGTGGTGGTTCTCCTGCTCCAGGTGGTGCAGGCCTGAGCGTACGACAGAGCTCCACACGCCCGCCCATGTATCGCCCGACTCCAGCTGCAGCTCGCGACGCTTCAACCAGGCAAAGACCACGGTGAGCAGGACCACCGAGCCGAGCATGGCGCCCAGGTCCAGCTTGATCATAATGAGGATGCAGGTGACCAGGCCCAGGATGCTGACCCAGACGGGAATCTTGAACTCGGGGCGGAAGTCCGGGCTCGCCCAGCGCTCGACCGCGGCGCTGAGGTTCAGGAAGCCGTATGTGGCGATGAAGAACATGGAGACGATGCGCGCGATGGCGTCCAGCTCCGCGATAGCGATACCGCTGGCGGCGATCAAGAAGACCAGCAGCAGGGCGTTGCGCGGCTCGTTGGCGCGGCCGTACCCGCGTGCGAAGAAGCGCGGCGTGATTCGATCTTTGGACAGCGCCTGCAGGATCCGCGGTGCGCCCAGAATGCTGCCCAGCGCTGAGGAGAGCGTAGCGCCCCAGATGCCGGCGTAGACCGCAAACGGGTGCAGCGAGATGTCCAGCAGGATGCGCGGGTTGTTGACCAGCTGATGTGCGGGGATGTTGACGGCCAGCCAGATCGCCAGACCGATGTAGGTGAGCATGCCGACGCCGATCGAGGCCAGCGTGCCGCGGGGGATCGACCGCTTGGCATCGCGCAGATCGCCGGACATGTTGACGCCGGCCGTGAAGCCGGTGACCGCTGGAAAGAAGATCCCAAACAGGACCGCCATGTCCTTGCCGCCTTCAAACGGCGCGGTGGCAGTGCTGGTGGCGACCAGCGCGTCCCCTGTGCCGTAGAGCGTGACGAAGCTGGGACCCAGCAAGATGGCGAAGAGCGACGCGACGATCGCCAGCAGAATCGGAAACTGCAGCTGAATCGCGAGCTTGGTCGAGAAGAACGTGAGGCCGGTCAGCAGGCACAGGGTGATCGACCCATAGAAGCGGATATTGGTGCGCGTGACGGGCTCGTCCAGGAACGCGAGCAGGCTCTCCGTAAAACCGATGATGTACAAGCTGATGCTGAAGGCCAGGCCCACGCACAACGCCAGGCCCAATGTGCCGCCCAGCGGCAGGCCGAGACTGCGCGAGATTATGTAGTACGGGCCGCCGCCCTTGACCGACTTGTCCGTGGCGATAGACGAGACGCTGAGCCCGGTTGTGATCGAGATGACATGGGCGACAAAAATGATGCCGATCGCCACATGCAGCCCGCCGTTGCCGACGACCCACGGGAGGCGCATGTACATGATCACGCCGAGGATCGTCAGGATTGAAGGTGTGAAAACACCTTCAAATGTCCCGAACTTATTGCCCTTTGCCACTACCGCCTACAGGCCCTTGTCAGTTCCGAGATTCTGCGTAGCGAGGATACCGGCGGACATCAGAGATTTGAAGCTTGTAGGGGTACAGGACTGTTCAGCATGCCGCGTCGAGCCAGGATCGGCATCAGAAACTGGGCCATCTCCTGGAAGGAGTTGCCGTTGGGATTGAGTTGCTTTCCGAGCCCCTCGGCGGTGACCACGCCTACGAGAACCAGCGCCATCTCAGGCACCGGGCGGATGTTGTGGCGGCGCGCCAGTCCGAAGACGTCATTGATGAGCTCGCTCCACTCCAGCTCCGAGACATTCTGGCGGCGGAAGCTCTGCACAAAAGCCTCGGCGTCCTTGCCGATCGCGTCCCAGTCCACGTTGTCCATGTACTGGTGATAGGAGCGCAGGTGGTTGACGAAGTCGCTGCCCGTCCCAAAGGAGATGCAGCGCGCAAAGTCCACGAATTGAGCCAGCAGCGCGTCGTCGATGCTTAGCGCCAGGCCGACGTCGAACACGATCACGTCGCCGTCCTCCGTGACAAGCATGTTGCCCGGGTGCAGGTCCGCGTGCATGAAGCCGTCGTCGAAGCACATCTTGAAGAAGCAGTTGCGTATCGTCTCGGCGGTCTTGCTGTGGTCGCCGTCGCCCAGATTGTCGATCTTGCGGCCGCGGCAGAAGTCCATGGTCATAACGTGCTCGCCGCACAGCTCGCTGTGCACGGCGGGAAAGCTGAGGTGCGGGAAGTCCGCGAAGTTTTTGCGGAAGACCTCGTAGTTGGTCGCCTCCAGGCGGAGGTCGGTCTGCGCGATGATCCCCTGAACAAAGTAGTGCAGGTGGCCGACCGGATCGGATTGGCGCAGGGTGGCGTTGATGGCGAACAGGCGCGCGAATGACAGCAGGATGGCCGCGTCGCGCTCGACAGTGCGCCGCACGTTGGGACGCAGCACCTTGACCGCGACCTCGCGTCCGTCAGTCAGCACCGCGTGATGCACCTGGGCCACGCTGGCGGCGGCCACGGGCGTGGTATCAAACGCCTGAAAGAAGCGCGTGATCGGACCCTTGAGGTCAGCCTCCACGCTGGCCTGCACCCTGCGGAACGCAAAGGGGGGCAGCTGGTCCTGCAGCAGCCGCAGCTCAGCGATGATCTCCGGCGGGAACAGGTCGGGGCGCGTGGACATGACCTGCCCGAGCTTGATGAACGTCGCGCCCAGCACCGTCATGGACAGCCGCAGCAGGCGCCCGCGGATCTTCCGCACGGTGTGCCTGCGCTTGTCTGCGTCGAAGATAAACAAGGTGCCCAGTCGCAGGACGGCGTACGCCAGCACAGTCACCATCCCGACAAAGGTGATGAACGCTGACCGTGCGATGTTGCCTGCCCAAGGAGCCATGAAAGGCTTACTGTACCACGTTCAGGGCGACCTCGTACCGCTTGTCGCCCGTCTGTGAGGGGTTGTATGGGCCGGTCGGAACGGCCGTGATGACCACCGCCCCGTCCAGCTGTTGCAGGACCCACTCGACGTCCTTGTGGTCGGGTCCGACGATCTCGACTTTGGCCCCGGCCGGTACCTCGACATACGCGCTGCCCAGCAGCATGGGCTCCGGCTCGATCTCCGCTCCCGTCACGGCCGGCGCCGGCGTTTGAGACCATCGCCACGCGGCGAAGCCGGTCACCGACTCGAACAGCGACGAGCCCTTGCCGGCAAGCAGGTCGTCCAGGGCGTCGGTGAACTTGGGCGGACCGCGCATGCCCTTCCACATCGCGCCGGTGAAGGAGGCGTCCCCGTCAAAGACGGTCTCCACCAGAAAGTGCAGGTATAGGGAAGCCCCGTACATGTACCAGGTCTCATAGTCGTCGCTACGAAACAGCGTCCAGTCCGGGTGCGCCTGAAAATCGTCCAGCACAAACCGCCACTCGTCGTTGTCGGGGACCAGAAAGCCCTCGACGAAGGTCGCCGTCATCTCGTAGGCGATCTCGGGCTCAAACCAGTCGTCAGCGGCCTGAAAGGCGTGGTTCAGCTCGTGAAACAGCGTGGGCTTGAGCAGCGCGCCGCCGTATTCGCTCCACGGATCGACGGCCATGTAGGGCACCTGGTCGTTGAAGGGCGTCGGCGAATACTCGTCGAGCACATCCACCCACGCCGACTCCTGGCCCGCCCACACGAACACGTCCAGGCGCGCGTCCGGTCCGCAAAGGCCCTCATCGGGGGGAGGCTCCCGGAAGCCGAGTCCGTCGATCTCAGCGCCCCAAGCCGCGTCCAGGTGCCCCCGGATCTCCTCGGCCAACGCGAGGTCCTCCGCCTGCTGGTAGTGCACCATGAACGGGCGCGTCTCGGAGGCGAGTTGGTGGGGCCAGTACGCCATGTTGTCGCAGGCGACGGCGTTCAGCGAAAGCGCCGGCATGGGCTGGGCCGTGTCCTCCACGTCTACGTCCTTGGGGGCGTCCTCAGCGGGCCCCAAATCGGGCGGCGCAGCGACATCGGGCGATGCGTTTACGACATCCGGCGCCACCACCGGCTGTGCGTCCCCAGACACCGCGGGCGCGGGGTCGGAGCACCCGATCGAGAGCAGCAGGACCAATGTGGTGCGCGGCATCGTGGGACTATACCCCAGCCGGGCTTCTCTGGTAGGTTGCAGCCGATGCGAATCGCAGCGCTCATAACAGCCTTGCTGTGCACGCTTTGTCTGTCGGCCACCGCCCAGGTTCCGCCACCCAAAGAGGACATCAGGGCTGCAAAGAACCTGGCCCGACAGGCCAAACGCCTGGCGCGCAAGAACAGCTGGGGCGAGGCAGCCAAGCTCTACACGCAGGCCGAAGAGCTGCACCAACTGTGGGTTTACCCGCACGCGCTGGCAAAGGGGCACTTCAAGGCCGGCATGCTGCCGCTGGCCTGGCGCGCGCTGAAGCGGGCCCAGGAATATGAGGTGCCGGCCAACAAGCGGCGCCGCTTCGACAACTTCCTGGTGGAGGTCGAGAACGCGCTGCTGGAGGGGCACGCCTACGTCGAGCTGATCGGGGTGCCCGACAACGCAGACGTGCGGATCAACTCACGCCAGTGGCTCCCGCCGTACAACAAGTGGGTCGACAAAAACTTCAGCCAGATCGTGGTCATCCACCCCGACTACATCCGCCACGAGTTCAACTGGCACCACGTGAAGGGCAAGCGCCACGAGCGCGAGCTCGAGCTGACGGCCGCCAGTGACTACGGCCGCATCACGGTCTCGGGCACGCCGCACGGCGCCGCGGTGCTGCTGGACGGCAACCAGGTCGGCCGCTTTCCGTCCAGCACGACCAAGCTGCTGAAGCCCGGCCGATATCCGATCAGCGTTCAGAAAGCGCCCGAGTTCATCACGCACAAGCGCTTCGTCACGGTGACCGCCGGTAAGACCACACGTGTGACCGTCAACCTGGAGCCGTCGGACAGCGACTTCGTCAAGCTGATGAAGACGCCGAAGTTCTGGGGTTGGACGTTGGCCGGCACCGGCGGCGTGCTCACCATCGCGGGCATCGTCACCGTCGCGACGGCGTCCGGCAAGGCAGCGGACGCGCGTGACCTCAACGCCAATCACCTCTCCGGCTTCCCTGAATACTCGGACAAATACGATGAAGCGGTCTCCGGCATCAGCGGGCTTGAGACCGGCGGCCACGTCATGCTGTGGCTGGGCCTCGCGATGGCCGGCACCGGCACCACGCTGCTGGTTCTGGACATGATGGAGCCCAAGTCCGACGTCAAGGCGCCCGTTCAGTGGCGCATCGTCCCCGCTCCGACCGGCGCGTCGGCGATTCTGAGGTTTTGATGCGGATGCGCTCATCAATCGCGCTGCTCGCGCTGACCGCCGTCGTGGTCAGCTGCATCGAGGTGCCGGAGAAGCTCGACCCGGATGAGTATGCGGCCCGCCAGGACGCAGGCGTGGTCGAGCCACCCGACGTGGCGCCGCCGGACGTCGAGGACGCCAACAAGACCATCGACGGGCAGGTGGACGCCGAGGACGTCGAGGCTGACGTGCCGGACATGGTCGACGCGGGGCCGCCGCCGTGCGTGCCCGATCCGCTGGGCGGCGACTGGTGCGACGGCATCGACAACGACTGCGACGATCAGATCGATGAGGACGGCGGCCCGCCAAAGGTCGACGAGAACTTCAGCGTGGCCCATGGCTGGGTGCGGACGTCGCCCAACGGCGTGCTGAACCACAACGGCGGGCTCGTCCTGTTCGCCGGATACCCGGATGCCGACACGGTGGTCTGGCTTGCGACCAACCCCTGGCGCGGTGATCTGGAGCTGTCCGTGAAGCTGGTGCTCTCCAAGCTGTCGCCGGGCGCAGAGCTGTACATCGGCACGTGGTCGGGGACCGAGGCGCCTACGCCGCCGGTGGGGCGCACCGGCATCGCCTTTGTCCGGGCCACCGAGAGCACGGTGCTGGCCAGGGCGCTGGTCAACGATGAGGTCGTCACCGAGGTGGAGGCCAACCCGATCGAGTTCCTGCGTGTCTCGCTGCGGCTCACGACCCAGATCAACCGGCTGAACCTGAAGCTGCTGAAGGGCGACGGCAGCCTGGTCGTCGAGGGAGTGGCCGACAATGTCGCGGTGGTGCCGGAGCACGCGGGGCTGGCGATGGCAGTGACCGGCGGCGCGATGATCGGCTCCGTCTCCAGTCTGACCCTGGGCCCGGGGCTCAGCTGCGCGGCGCCGCCCTTCGCGCCAGAGTGCAGCAAAGGCCAGGCCTGCGACCCGATCGAGGACCCGTGCATCAACAACGTGTGCAACCCGTTCCTGGGGTGTGTGGAGCAGCCGATCCGGTGCGCCCTTGAGAGCCCTTGTCTCGGCGCGTCCGCGTGCGCCGAGGGGACGTGCTCAGAGCAGCCGCCCAAGGACGACGGCACCGCGTGCGACAACGGCCTGGGCTGCACCGTCGGCTCCACCTGCGCCGCCGGACAATGCCAGGGCGGTGAGCCGACGCAGTGCCCGGAGCCCGGCCAGTGCCAGGAAGCGGGGACGTGCGACACGCTGACCAACGCCTGCGTTTTCCCGGCAAAGAACGAGGGCGGGGAGTGCGACGACGGGGTGCTGTGCACGGAAAACGACGTCTGCACGGAGGGCGCATGCGCCGGCCTGGACAAGGTCTGCCCCGAGAATGGGCCGTGCGAGTCGGTGTCCGTCTGCCTGCCTGAGTCCGGGGAGTGCTCCGAGGTCACGCCGTTTGAGGATGGCGCGGCATGCGACGACGGCGACGGCTGCACCGTCAACGACCTCTGCACCGAGAACGTCTGCGGTGGAGAGCCCAACCCGTGCGATGACCAGCTCGCGTGCACCGCGGACTCGTGCGCGGACGGCGTCTGCCAGCACGCCGCGACCCTGGAGGACTGCCAGGCCTGGGAGGCGACTCTGGGCGGCGCGATCACGGGCCCGGCGGCGTATGGAGGCGGCGCTGCGCTGTACCTGGCCGCGGGCAAGCTCTACGCCCTGACGACCGACGGCACCCAGGTGTGGGAGTCAGCGGATGTGAACGGGGTCACGACCCCGAGCCCGGTCATCGCCAAGAACGGCTCGCGCCTGTACGCGGGTGATGTCAGCGATGAGTCCGTCTCGCGGCTGGTCGCCGTGAGCGCGGGTGATGGCGAGCTGCAGTGGGAGTTCCCGGTGCCCGGCGAGTGTGTGCCCGGCCCCGGTGACCCGTGCCGGATCCTGTCGATTCCGACCGAGGCGGATGCCGTCGTGCTGGCGCCCACCGTGGAGGCCGGGCTTTACGCGATAAACATCGAGGACGGCACCCAGGCGTGGCACTTGGAGTCCACGTACATCGGATCGTCGGTCGTGGTCGGCGCCAACTCGGCCCTGTATGTGGGCCAGAGCGGCATTCCGCGCGGCGTTTTGTCGCTGGATCAAAGCGGCGGAGCGCGCTGGAAACACGACACGGATGCAGACGTGCGCGCGACCCCGGTGGTGGCAGGGGACGCACTCTATTACGTCAGCGGCTCCTCTGTCGGCGCGCTGAAGGACAACGGCGACGCGGCCGAGACGATGTGGACCGTCGACCTCGAGACCCCGTTGGCGGCCCTGCAGCCGATTCTGGGCTGGGGTGACGCGCTGATCGTCGGCGCGGGCGACTCGATCTGGGCGTTGAATACCGCGACGTGTGACGGTACGGCCGAGGCGTGCGTGCTGTGGTCTGCTCCGACCGGCGGCACCGCGCTGAGCGTTGGTGTAACCGCGCTCAACGACGGGCATCTGGTGCTCGGCGCGCATCCCGATACGCTGGTGTTCTTGAGCATCGAGGACGGCGCAGTGGCGCTTTCGGTGCCGATCCCCGGGCAGTCACCGACGTCGCCGGTCGTGCTGGACGACGGCACGCTGGTTGTGGGTGGCGCCGACGGTGTGGTCCACGGCCTTGGCTATCTCAGCGGCGTCCAACTGAGCGACACGCCCTGGCCGGTGATGAACCGCCAGCAGAGTCGCAATCCTCTCGCGCAATGACCCTTACGCCGCTGGTGGCCGCGCTGCTCGAGCACGTCGCCCAGGCGGTGTTGATCAGCGACGCCCACGGGCGCGTCCGGGGCGCCAATGCGGCGCTGCTGGAGCTGGTTGGAAAGTCGAACGACGACCTGGTCGGCAGTCCGACGTCCGCTGTGATCTCGGCGGCCGGAATCCGCAGCCCGGGCGGGGCCTACATTCCGGTGGCGGTACATCGCTCCAATGTTGCGGGTCCCGACGGCCAGCTGCAGGCGGTGGTCTTGTCGGTGACGGCGGTGGGCGAGTCGGGCGATGTAAAGCGCGCGCTGCTGGACCCTCGCGTGCGGCTGCGTACGCTGTTTCCGCGCCGGATCTTCCTCATCCACGACTTGCAGGGCATCGTGCGCGACGTCAACGACTTCGGGTGCCGGCGGCTCGGATACACGCGCAATGAGCTGATGGTGGCGTCGGTCGACGCGATCGATGTGGACGGCGTAGCGGCGCAGTGGCGCCTGCTCCAGCCGGGCACGTCGGTCATAAGTCGCGGCAGGCTTCACCGAAAGGACGGTAGTACGGTCCCGGTGGAGTTGACGTTGACGCGTCTGGAGTGGCGCGAGGAGGCGCTCGTCATGTGGCAGGCGCGTGACGTCACGGACGAGGAGCACCACCTGGCCCAGCAGCGGCGCTTTGTCGAGGGCGTCGTCGGCGCGCAGGAGGATGAGCGGGCGCGTGTGTCGCGAGAGCTGCACGACTCACTGGGCCAATTGCTGACCTCGCTCAGCCTTCATGTCAGCGGCCTGGCTGACCAGGCGCCCGAGGGACCGCTGCGGTACGGACTTGAAAAGGCGCTCACCGTTGCGGAGGAGGCGACACGGGAGGCCTCTGCGCTGGCCCACCGCCTGCGCCCACCTGCGCTGGACGAGCTCGGGTTGGTAGAGGCGCTTCAGCAGCAGGCCTTGGAGTTCAAGCGGCAGCACCCGATCGAGACCGACGTGCTGATCCGGGGCGTCGGCACACGGGAGAGGCTTCCGCCGGCCGTGGAGAGCACCCTCTACCGCATCGTGCAGGAGGCGCTCACGAACGTGGCCAAACACAGCGAGGCGACGCGCGTGGACATCCTGATCGCGTGTCGTCCCGGGCGCGTCCGCCTGATCGTCGAGGACGACGGGCGCGGGTTTGAGCTTGGCGAGGACGGGGAGCCGCCGGTCGGTCGGGGGCTGGGGCTGAGCGGCATGCGGGAGCGCGCCTCGCTGGCGGGCGGCGATGTCAGGTTTGAGTCGAGCAGCGGCGTGGGGACAACGGTCTTCGTGACGTTGCCACTGTAAGCGCCAATCCGGTAGGTTGATGCCGTGCCGAAGGCTGCTACCAAGACGGTGCGGGTGCTGATCGCTGACGACCACGGCGTGCTGCGTGACGGTCTGCGCATCTTGATCAACGCTCAGCGCGACATGCGTGTGGTCGGGCAGGTCACGGATGCCGGCGAGGTCTTCGATGCGGTGAAGCGCACCGGCTGCCACGTGCTGATCCTGGATCTGTCCATGCCGGGCGGCGGCGGGCTGGCGGCGCTGGAGCGCATCCGGGCGGCGGACTTGTCGGTCAGCGTCCTCGTCCTCACCATGCACGACAACACGGCCTACCTGCGACGCGCGCTGCAGGCGGGCGCTATCGGCTACGTCGTGAAGAGCGCGGCAGGGTCCCAGATGCTGAAGGCGATACGCTCCGTCCACAAGGGCCGGCGTTTTGTGGACGCTACGCTGCCTGAGGGTGGGTTGGACGAGGTCCTGGCCAGCGAACAGGCTGCCGTGGGGGTGCTCGATCCCACTACTGAGCTGAGCAAGCGAGAGCGCGAAGTGCTGCGGTTCGTGGGCGGTGGCTTCACCAATCGCGAGGCCGCCGAAGAGCTGGAGATCAGCGTCAAGACCGTCGAGGGCTACCGCGAGCGCCTGGGCAAGAAGCTGGGCGCGCGCAGCCGCGCGGATCTGGTTCGCTGCGCCGCAGAGCTGGGGCTGCTCGACCCGTCCTGACCGCGGCTACTCGGTCTCCGTAATCACAACACAGCGTCCATCTGGGTCCCGGATCATCGCCCACGCACCGCGCTCGGTGCGCACGGGGTCGGCCTCGGGCGTGATGCCTTTTCGCGTCAGCTGCGCGAGCACGGGCGCAAGCGACTTCACGCGCAGGCCGATCACCGGGTCCGTGCTGCCCGCGATGTGCGCGTTGCCGTCCGCGGTGTCGATGCAAAGCCGTAGACCGGCCGCGTCCACGATGAAGTAGTAGTTCTTCTTCTCCTGCACGATCGGGAAGCCCAGCGCGTCGATCCAGAAGCGGCGCGCCTCGTCCAGGTTGGTCGTCGTCAGCGCGACAAATGCGTAGCCTTCAAACATCAAACACCGCCAGGAGCTCGGGCGCCATGCCGCGGTTATTGCCATTGCGGCTGATGCTTCGCCGCACCTCGAACCCGACGATGCGAGCCCCCTCGTAAAGTGATCGCGCCTCTGGTGTGTCGTGGTTGCTGATCACTACGACCACGCCTCGGCTGCGCAGCTCGCGCGCCTTTTCGGCCAGGCGTCGCTGGTCGGCGGGGCCGAAGCCGCCCTCGGTATAGCTGACGAAGTCGGCGGTCGCGGACAGCGGGACGTACGGCGGATCGCAGTAGACGACGTCCGCTCGCTCGGCGCAGTCCATGGCCTCGTCAAACGGCATGCAGCTGATCTGCGCCCGTTTGGCGCGCTCGCGAAAGGCCAGCATCGCAGGCTGCGGAAACAGCGGCTTGCGATAGCGTCCGTGGGGCACGTTGAAGCGGCCTTTGCTGTTGACCCGGTACAGCCCGTTGTAGCCGTGACGGTTCAGGTACAGCAGCAGCGACGCACGCTCGGCGGCCTCGCTGGACTGGTTGAACCGCTCGCGCAGCTCGTAGTAGCGGTCGGGTTCGTTGCCGTCGACAAACCACGCGCGACAGCGCTCGATGAAGGCGTCACCGCCGGACTGCAGGCATTTGTAGAACTGCACCAGGTCGGCGTTCACGTCGGACAGCCGGTACTGATCGAACTCCACGTTCAACGAGACGACCGCCGATCCGACGAACGGCTCGTACAACGTGCGACCGGGCGGCAGCGCGGCGCGGATACGCTCGACGATGGCGAACTTACCGCCAGCCCACTTCAGCGGGGGCCGAATTCGGTCCGTCTTGGTGCGTGTGGCGCCGTTGGAGGTCATGCGCAACGCATCTTTGCACGGGCCTTCGCCGTCGACAACAGGACACTGGCATCGTGTCGGTTCTGACGCGCCGGCCAGAAGGGTGGTTGAGCCGGTAGGGGCGCAGTCCATCGAATGCCGTGGCCCGCCGTGGACTGGTACGGCCGTTGCTGTGGGTAGGGGTCGCCACAGGAGGCAGACCATGAAGAACCGAACCACCATCTCCCCGCTCGTACCACTCGCTATGCTCACCCTGCTGTCCGTCGCGTTCGTCGTCTCGACCGTCACGGGCTGCAAGCGAACTCCTCGCGAAGCCGAGGCCAAGGCGCAGTCTGTTGAGCCGGCGCCCGTCGATCCGGCGCCGGCCGGACCACCCGCGACGTTGGTCGAAGCACCCGACTCGCACGTGGACGGGACTGAAGCCGTCGAGAAGCCGGAGCCGCCCGCGCCCAAGGCAGAGGCTCTGCCGCCGATCACGAAGGTCGCCAATCCCCGCAAGATGGCGGTGCCGGTGCCCGACGCTCAGCTCAAGCCGGCTGCGGAGCGCACGGCCAGGCACATCGACGTGTTGCCGACCCGAGTCAAGCCACGCGTAGTGAAGACCGCAGACCTCCCGGAGGACGCCCACTCCGACCTTGAGGTGCTGTCGTCGACCGCAGCTCAGAACGTCGTCAAGCGCGCGCCGCAGGGCCAGGCCACGGACTTCGCCGAGGGCGCGGTCTGGGCCTGGGTGCGGGTCAAGAATCCAGGCGACGCCAGCCGCGTGCGCATGATCTGGAAGCACGAGGGCGAGGTCCGGTCTCGCGTTGATCTCAAGGTCGGCACCAGCGGTGGCTGGCGCACCTGGTCGCGCAAGACGATGGCCACGGCGGACTCTGGTGATTGGACGGTCGAGGTCCACGCACCCGACGGCGAGCTGCTGGACTCGATCGAGTTTACGGTCACCCCCGATTCCTGGGCCGATCGCCGTCAGTAGACCCCTTGGCCGTCCCGCCGCGGCGCGATCTGATAGCCTGTCGGCGTGACGACCCTGCTGCTGATACCGGCCCTGATGCTCATGCTGCTTGCACCGCCCGCCAGCGCTGAGCGCCGAGGTCTGTTCGATCAGGGCAAGGTCAGCTTCGGCCTGTCCGGCGGCTTCGGCAATCGCTCGGTGTCGGTAGGAGGCGGCTTCGGTTACTTCGTTATCGACAAGCTGCAGCCCAGCGTCGGTCTCTCCTACAGCTACTTCAACGGGGATGTGGCCAGCACCCATCAGCTGCGCACCAGCTTGGAGCTGCGTTATTACCTGGTCGAGACCGACCTGATCTCTCCTTTTCTGTTCACCGACGCCGCTCACATCTTCATGGCCTACCGCGGGCTCGTCGATGAGGACCATAACTTCTTCTATACGGGGGGCGGCGCTGGGATTCTGCTCATCCTCGGCGGCCGGCTTGGTCTGACGATCGGCATCGGCATCGGCGCCTACCTCGGCGAGGACGAGATCCTGATCACACGCGGGGTGCTGCCCGACGGCGTGGCTATCTCGGGGCGCTTCGGCCTGTCCTTTATCCTGTGATCACTTGGGCGCGGCGGTGACGACCACTGTAGAGCGTGGGCTGTAGAAAGGCTTGCCGCCCAGGCTCTTGACGACCAGCGCAAAGGTGAAGTCGCCGGCGATGTCCGGTGTGACCGCCTGCACAGGCTTGCCGGCCGGCCCGTGAAACACCAGCTTGCTGCCGGCCGGCTTGCCGACCAGATACCAGACGTAGCCCACGCTCGAGAGGAAGTCGGAGCCCGGGATGCTGTCGCTGCCGTCCAGCGTGAACGGCGTCTCCGCCTCCACGTTGGGGTAGTCCGACGGTGAGCCTGGATCGGCTTTGGGAAGCACGATGTCGGGCGCCGCTCGCCGCTGCAGCGGGATCGTCGTGGACTGCGAGCCCGTCTTCAGCTTGTAGTTGAACGTCAGCGTCCCGGCGAGCTCGGCTGGGTCGGCCTCGATAGTCGTCCCCACGGCAAACTCGGCGATGCCGTTGGCCGGCACAGTGTGAGGACCCAGAGTCGAGCCCACGAGCGCAAAGAGCGCGGACGGACCGGCTCCGGTGACGTCGTCCTTCAACTCGATTTCGCTGATCTCCAGCGGCGCGCTGCCACAGTTGTAGACCACCGCCTTGCGGGTGACCGACTGCCCGACCTCGCCCGCAAGCTGCAGCACGATGGGGCCGGCGGCTGTGCCGGGCGCGTATTCGAAGCAGGGCTCGGGACCGCCGCCCTTGGACGGGATCTCCATCAGCTTCGGCAGCGGGTCCTGGTATTCCACGGCAAACGTCGCGTCCAGGCCGCTGATGTCGCCCGGGGTATAGGTGATGTCGAAGAGGAAGCTGTAGCCCGAGCCGACGCCGACCGGCAGCGCCTGGTTCAGCGGCTCGGGCGGGGTCCCGGCTGTCGTGTTCTGCACCTGCACCTGGACGTCGTAGAACGCCTTGTCGATGTCCTGGGGGAAGCCGAAGCCTGCGAGCGTGCACACGCCGATTCCCACGTTGGTCATCATCACCGTGGTTTGAAGCGACTCGGTCTTGGCGTCGCTGAAGTCCAAAATGCCGTCCTCCTGGTCCGGCCAGCTGAAGACACACGGGCTGACGCTGTCGTCCGTTTCAAAGAGCGCGTCCAGCTCGACCAGGATCACACTCTCGTCCGGGTCGTTGGACTCGATCTGGATCGTCGCCGTGTCCTTGTTGGACCCGTACAGCGGGTGGTACGTGAGCGTGAGAGGCAGCGGCTTGGCGCCGATCGCGCCCGCCGGCTTGATCTGGGTTCCGTCAGCCGGTCCTTCCAGTGTGAAGACGTCGGACGGCTCCGTCAGCGCGACGCTGTGAATCACCAGCGGAGCGATCCCGTCGTTGAAGATCTCAAACGTCTTCTTCTCCGGCTGGATGAGGGACGCGTCCTCAAAAGTGGCAGACAGCGGCTCGACGCGGATGTCGGACTCCACGGGCGGCGCCAGGAAACGCACCGTGAATTGGGCCTGGTCGGCGTCGTCGCTAGTGATGCGCAGCGTGGCGTTGTTTGTGTCAAACGACTGCGGCGAATACACGACCTCCACGGCGAGCACGCTGCCGTCCAGCGCAAACGGCAGTCCCGTGGACGGGTCGAAGCCGCCCCAATCCAGCGCCACCCAGACGTTCTTGGCGGTCTCGTCCTCGTTGGTCGCGAGCAGCTCGACCGACGAGACCGTGACCGGGGTCCCGGCGCCGCTCGTGATCGCCACCTTCAGGCGCACCTCAACGCCGACCGCAGGCGTCAGAGCCGGCAGAGGCACGTCGTCACCGGAGGCTATCGCTACGCCGTCTATCGCCACGCCGATGCCCGCTGCCGGTGGGATGTCCTCCACGGGCCCCTCGTCGGGCGGCGGTGGGCCGTCGTCGGGGGTATCGGGCGGCGTATCTTCGACGATCGCGGTGTCGGGCACGTCGGGAACATCGGGCGCAGTCGCATCCACGATGTCTTCGATCGGAGCCCCTGTATCGTCGTCCGGGCCGAGATCGTTCATAATTGAGATGTCGGGTGCACCGGACGTGTCCGGTTTGGGCGCTCGCGGCTCGGGATCGGAGCACGCTGACACGACGACCGCACAACCGAGGCACGCCGATACCATTTGCACCAGGCTCATAAGAGCTTCATCCTAGGTAGGGGAGGACGCTCAAGCAACAATGCCGGGCCGCCGTCTGCAATTACAGGTTGAAAAGCTGAGAGCCGCCATGGCGCGCCAGGGGCTGACTGCTCACCAACTCGAGCTGGCTGCGTACCCCGAAGGCCCAACCAACCGCACCATCAATCGGTGGTTGCGAACCGGCTCGCGGACCTCTGCCGGGTGTGTCACGGTCAAGGCGCGTTTGGTGGAAGCGGTCGCGGCGGCGTTGAACGTCCCGGTGGCGAGTCTGTCCGCAGACGGTGTCGCGAGCTTGCCGCCACAGGTGGAGCGCCTGCTCAATCTTGTGGCGGCGATGGGGCCGATCGCTCGGCCGGTGTTCGTGTCAGCCTTCCTGCCGTCCGAGTCGTTGGAGCGCTCCGGGATAATCGCGCAGTGGTTTCTACCGGTGCGGACGCCGGACCGCCTGGCGACCTATCGCTTTGCGCGCTGGTCGCGCTGTGAGGAGCTTCTGGCCGGCGGAGCAGGCCTCTCCACGTCGCAGGCGCGACGGGCGCTCGATCTCGCTGCGGAGTACCAGCTGACGGTTGCCGGAGCGCCCGAGCTGCACTTCATGTGTTTCGAGCGGCTGGGTCGTATTACAGAGGCGCTCGAAGCGGGCGCCCGGTGGCTGACCAGCGCGCGGGCCCGGGGGGCTCTGCGCGAGGCACGTTGGATCGGAGACCGGCTGCTGAAGCACCGCCGATCGTTGCGGGAGATGCCCGTGGAGCTGGTGCGGCAGATCGTTTTGGATGCGGCCTTTGCCTTTCGGTACACGGGTCGAATCAACGAGGCGATGCGTGTACTGGCGACGCTTGCGCTGCCCGGGCTGAACAAGAACGATCCGCTTTTTGAAGCGCGGCTCGAACTCGAGCGCGCCCGCATCAGCCTCATTCGCTGCCATATCCAAGCCACCCTCACCCACTGCGACAACGCCGAGCGGTTGCTGCACACTCAGACGGGGCCAAGAGTCATCTCCGTGCGCTTCGCGGCCATGATGCAGCGCGTGCATGTGGAGCAAACGCTGGGCCTTTCGGAGGAGGCCGCCGGCACGCTGTCGAGAGTCGAGGCCTACGCGGACGATCTGACCGATCCAGCGCTTCTCTGCCAGCTGCGCAGGCTTCAGGGAATCGCGGCGCTGGACCGAGCGGATATGGCGGCGGTGCTGGAGCACTTTCACGACGCCATCGATATCGCCAGGAGCATCAACAACTACCGCGAGGTCGGAATGGGCCATGTCCATCTCGGCATCGGGTATGCGCTTGTGGGTCGCACGCAAGTCGCAACGCAGCATTTCGAGACGGCCGTCTCAACGCTGGTTGGCTCCGAGTCGGGGGCGCTCCTGGTCGGCCTGGCGCGGCTGAACTTCGGTGAACTCAGCTTGAGCCAGGGCCGCCTCGCCGCCGCGCGTCGCCACTTTACGGCGGCGCTGGGCGAGCTCGAGCGTGCGGGACAGTTTCCCGGCATGTTGGCGCGCGCGCACGCCCTGCTGGCGGAGGTCGAGCTGTTGGATGGCGACTTTGAGGCCTCCATGGCGGAGGCCACTGTTGCATATGAGCATGGCTTTGATGGCGGCGCCCCGGTTGACCGGGCGCACTCCATGGCGCTGATGGCGTGTGCCGCGGAGCCAGGCTCAGAGAGCGCGTCCGAGTTTGCCGATGCCGCCCGCGAGCTGACGCGGAATCTACCTGAACGCGGGCTCGTCGTGGCGCGACTGGACCTGGAGCGGCTGCTGGCGATGGCGACGGCGCGAGTCGAGCCGGCGGCCGGACACGAGGCGTTTCGGGACGTACTGCACCGCGCGACGGCGTTTGGATTGCACGGCTTTCAAGGGCGCGTGGAGACGATGATGCGCGTCGCCGGGCTCGCCGCCGCTTAGTGGTTCCGGTGGCAGCATCGGACAAGATGGCTGTCATCCGGGACAGCTGCCAGTCGGACCATCCGACGACCTCCGCCAGATCGCGTTTACGTCGCATGGGTGGCGCGCCCCGCACGACAACCGCCTCGACGCGGTCGACGAAAGCGGACAGCTGCTGCTGACTGCGCCGTCGTCCCGATACCTGCCGCCGCCCGGCCAGCCTGCGCAGACGGCGGACGTGCTCGGCGTTTGTAATACGACGCTCCGCCGTCTCAGCGGCATGACAGTCGGCCACATTGCCGTCCGTCAGGGGACGAAAGCGTCGCTCGCGCGTCGTGAGCAGGCCGGCACGCCGCTTTAAGGACGTCACAAACCAGGCGACTATGCGGGCGTCGTCTGAGGAGTCCTCCGCGTAATGGTCGTTCTCAAAGAACGTGGGCATGGTCGGCAGAAAGGCCCCGAGTACGTCCTGCATGAGGTCCTCGGGATCCACTCCAGATGACCCGGCAAACCTGGTGGCTGCCGGTAACAGCCGGCGGCGAATCGTAGAGAAGAAGCGATTGGTCGCACGCCCGTTGCCGGTGTTGCTCGCTCTCAACAGGTCCGCGAGCGATGCGGGTGTGTGTGTGTCCGGGCACGGCTTCATGCCACCCAGCGTTGGGCTTCCGGATCAAAGGGGGTGGGACATGTCCCACCCTTTTTTTAAATATGTGACGTAAACGCTAAATAGAATGTCGTGAACATACTGAAATTACAGGGGATGCACAAATAAACGAAATCTAAGTCCAAGAAAGATCCCGCTGCGCCCTTCCCCACATGAACGCCCGAATTCGGGCTGGTGGACATCAAACACAAAGGAGCGCAACACGTGCGAACCCTCGGAATACATGCGGCGCTGGCCGCCACCTTGATCCTCTTGGCCGCGGCGCCCGCTTCTGCGGACACCGTCTACGTCGCCAACAACTGTACTGGTGAGCCAACGCCCTGCACTACAAACCTGCAGACCGCGCTGGACGACACCCGGTACGACACGGTCAGCCTGGTTGCCAACTCGACGTTCACGGGCGAGTTCCTCATCGATCGCGCGATGACGCTGACGGGGGCGTCGGGGGCCGAGATCGAGCGCGCCAGCGGCGAGACCTATGCCCTGCACATCGACGACGCGACCGGCGTAACGGTCTCCAACCTGGACCTTCACGGGCGGGTGGCGATCAACGAGTCGTCCAACGTCACGATCCAGACCTGCAACATCAGCAACAGCGCGGTCGCTGTTCACATCCTGGCCAGTGACGACGTCACCCTGGACGATGTCACGATCGACGACACCGGGATCGACCGCGCGGTTGAGGCCCAGGACTCGACGGACATTCTCATCGACGCCAGCCGCCTCGTCGCTGACGACTACGGCGTCGTGGCGTCGGACTCGACCGTCACGGTTGACGGCGGGACAGTCGATGGCGGCGACCACGCCGTTGTCCTGCAGGACGGCACTTCGAGCACGATCACAAGCTCGCTGACCGCCACGAACGCCGAGCTGCTCGCCGGCGGTGGCAACGACACGACGTGGATGTGGGACCGAACGTCCACCAGCTACACAAACTGCACGCCTACGCCGTCGGACGACGTGGACAGCAACGCCAACCTCGTCTCCCTGACCGGATACACCCCCTGGGGTGGCGAGTAACGCAGGAGCCCAAGCCATGAGCCCAGTCATCGCAGCAAGACCGGATCCCTTCTTTGCCCTGCTCGTAGAGCGAGACAGCAGGTCGTTGTCGGCCCGTCGACAAGCGGCAGTCGCCGCGCTCGCCCGGGTCCCCGTTGGGGGCCTTCCGCAGGTGCTGCACGGCGCTCTGGCGTCGGGCCTTCTGTCGGCCACGCGTCTGGGTGGGCTGGAGGACTGGGAGCCGCGTCCGGAGACGGCGCGGCTGGCGCAGCATCGCCTGGCTCTGTCGCGTGCGGCGTACTCAAGCGACAGCCTGTACACGGTCGGATGCGTGCTGACCGCCGAGGGGCGGCCGTACTCGGTCAGCGTCAGCTGGGCGCCGGCGCCCAAACGGTGGTCCGGCGTGCTTCACATCGACAACGAGTTGCATGAGGCGGGTCCGTTGGGAAGCGAGCTGGAGGCGCTGATGCCGGCGGGCGCCTCGGGCGTCTTCACGGTTCGAACCCGAATCGGGGACGCCCTGAGCACCATTCCTGCTGCATGGGGCTTTGGCCTGCGCACCGCCATGTTGCTGGCCAGTCGTGGCGCTGCGCGGATCACACCGCGCTTTGCCGTCGTGTCCGCTGAGGATGACCTGGCTGCCATTCGGCTGTCGCCTGATGTGAGGATCGCCTTCGAGCAGAAGACGAGTCAGGCGGCGGTCCGCAGCGGGCGGTGGTCCGGCTTCCAGCCCGCGGAGCTGGATGCGGCGCGCGATCACTGGGCTCAGGGCGGCCGCGTCGCGCTGGAGGCAGGCTCGGTCAGCGGTGCGCTGCTGTTCATCGAGGCTGTGGAGGTCGCATGACGGGTCCGAGTATTGGCGAGACCGTTTTGCTGGTTGAAGACGACGCACAGGTCCGGCAGATTCTGGCTCGCGTACTTCAGAAGGCCAAGTTTGACGTGCTGGTGGCCGCCAACGGCGCCGACGCGCTGACCCTGGCACGGAAGCACTACCACCGCGTCGATGTGGTGGTCGTCGATATGCGCCTGCCCGGCTTGAGCTGCGCGGACCTGGTCGAGATCCTGAGGTCAGAGCACCCGGGCATGCGTACTATCTGCATCAGCGGCTTGGACGAGGAGCGCGCGTTTGAGCAGGGTGGACCGGCGCATTACCACGACTTTCTGCGTAAGCCGTTCAACAACGCGGCGTTGGTCTCCAGCGTTGTGCGCGCCCTCTCGTCGGATGCGACGCCTACGCGACCAGCGAACGTAGGTTCTGGTCGAGGTTGGATCGGATAGCGCGCTCGACGACGCCCTTCATGAGCCGAAACGCGCGGCCCAATCGATACCGCATCTCAAACGTGAGCGCGATCTCGCCGGCCACGCCGTCCGGCGGAGGCGTGATCGCGACGTCGATGCACGCCTGCTGCAGCGGCATCCCGCCGCCGGCGTCCAGCATCAGATACTGAACCCGGGTGTCGCTGACGATAGTGACCTGTTGGCGCGACCACATGCCGCGCTTGAGCTGCAGCGTGCGAATCGCGCCTTCCGTGGCCGGCACTCCGGAGTCCCAGGTGCCCCCGACGACATCGGTGTTCCAACCCTGCTGCCCCTCGATCGTGACGAACGACGCGATCAGCTCCGACAGCGTCGCGTGCCCACGTAAGGAGAAGCGATAGGTGCCGTGGGGGGCGAAGTCCCCCCGGGCGAGTTTGTCAGCGGATATCAGGCCCAAGTTTCCTGCCCCTTAAAGAAGTCAGGCCGCAGCACGAATGCCGCGGCCTGATTCTTACTGCTTGAACGCGTCGTTAGATGCGCTCGACACCCTGCTTGCGCACGGTGGCCTTCCAGACGGAAGACGGCAGCCAGCTCGGACGGTTCGTCGGCGCCGTGACTTTCTCACGCTTGCCGGTGAACACGTGGACGCGGTTGGTGCCACGCTCACGAAGCCGGATGTTCGTGTAGCCACGGTTGGCGGCCTTCAGCGCCGCGCCACGGGGCTGACGGCTGGAGAACACGATGTTGGTGTCATCGTTCTTCTTAAGAAGAACAAAGTTTTTCTTTTTAGGTGCGTCTGCCATTTGGGTAGCTCCCCCCTTCTCTTGCAGGTTGCGATTGGCCCCCAGTGTAGTGATCTGGAGAGGAATTCAACAAAAAACAGCAAAGAAAGTTAAAAAAATCGATGCACTGCGGGGATGGTCGGCTGTAAGTGCTGTAAATTAAAGGGGAATTTCGATTGGGGTGCAGTTCGCGTTTTTCCCAGTAGAATGCGTCGCAGTCGGTCGAATGAGGATCTCAGCCTGTGCATATCTTTCGATTCTGGTCCGGTTTGCTGTTGGCGTTGGCCCTGTCTACGGGGTGTCGTGACGCGCAGAAACGGGTTCGAATCACAGTCTCCGTGGCGGCCAGCCTGACCGACGTCATGCGGGATCTCGCCGGTGTGTGGGAGGGTGAACATCCCGACACGCAGATTGTGGTCAACACTGGCGGTTCGTCCACACTGGCGCGCCAGATCTTAGAAGGAGCGCCTACCGATGTGTTTGTGTCAGCGAATCCGGATCAAGTGGATCGCGTCGCCGCCGCGGGGCTGGTCGCCGAGCGGCACGATCTGTTGCGCAATCAGCTGGTCGTAATCGCAGCGCCCGGGACCGCTTCGGGCGAGCTGAAGGCCCTGCTGGCGGCCCACCGGGGCCGGATCGCCGTCGGTGATCGGGCCGTGCCCATCGGTGCCTACGCGCGCCGCTACCTGGCGACGCAGGACGTAGCCTCCCAGGTCGAGGGGCGCCTGGTCTCCTTTGCACACTCCAGACAGGTGCTCGCGGCCGTCGCGTCGCGAAACGCTGATCTCGGCTTTGTGTACCGCACGGATGCCGCGGTGAGCGGCGCCGGCGTCTCGGTCGTCCACAAGGTGGCGATAGCGAAGACCGGGCCGATCACGTACCCGGTCGCGGTTGTTAAAGATGCAGGCACCCAGGCGCGGGCGTTTGCCACGTGGTTGCGCGGCCCCGAGGCGGCGGCGGTGTTCCAGCGCGCAGGTTTTGACGCTGCGGCCCCCGGATTGACTCAGTGATCGAAGACCTGACCGGGTACATCGTCTCCGCGACCCAGCTCACGCTGCTGGTCGGCGTCGTGAGCACGCTGTTGATCGCGCCGTTCGGCATCGCGCTCGGCTACGTGCTGGCCCGTCGCCAATTCCGAGGTCGCGCCCTCGTACAGACCCTGGTGGCCCTGCCGCTGGTCATGCCCCCGGTCGCCGCCGGCGTGCTGCTGCTGCTGCTGCTCGGACGTCGCGGTCCAGTCGGCGGCTTCCTGCACGACACCTTCGGCATCGACATCGTCTTTACCTGGTGGGCAGCCGCAATCGCCGCGGCCTTCATGAGCTTTCCGTTGCTGGTGCGCGCCGCTGAGGCTGCCTTCGCCGAGGTCCCGCGCCGCTACGAGCAGGTCGCAGCCACCCTGGGCGCCTCACGCGCGCGCGTGTTCTTTTCCGTCACCTTGCCGCTGGCCCAGCGTGGCGTGTTGTACGGCATCGTCCTGGCCTTCACGCGGTCGCTCGGCGAGTTCGGCGCCACAATCATGATCGCCGGCAACATCCCGGGCCAGACCGCCACGCTGTCTCTGGGGATCTACTCGCTGTTCGAGAACGGGCACGATCAAGCCGCCCTGGCATTGATGGGCGTGTCCATCGCCCTGGCCTTTGTGTCGATCTTCGCCGCCGAGGCGTGGCTCAAGACCGCGCGACCCGGGAGCCGCCCATGAGCTCTGTGTTGGATGTCGGCGTCCGGTACGACGGGTTTGATTTGGTCGTAAACGTGACATGGGATCAGCCGAGCATTGTTCTTTTCGGCCGTAGCGGGTGCGGCAAGTCGACGCTCGTGGAGGCTATCGCGGGGCTGCGGCCCGAGGTGGGCGGCCGCATCACCATCGGCGGGCGCACGCTCCAGGACGGCACAATGACCCTGCCGCCTCAGCGACGCAACGTGGGCTGGGTTCCGCAGGACGGCTCCCTCTTCCCGCACATGACCGTGAGCAAAAACATCGCGTTTGGCGCCTCCCGTGCAGGCCGGCGTGATGTGGCGGCACGCGCGATCGAGGTGCTGGAGCTCGGTTCGCTGCTGGACCGCGACGTCGCCGCGCTCTCAGGTGGTGAACGTCAGCGGGTCGCCGTGGCGCGCGCGCTTGCCTCGGGGGCCGAGTTGTTGCTGTTGGACGAGCCGCTGGCGGCGCTGGACCTGCGGCTGCGCACGCGGATTCTGGCGTACCTGGTCAAAGCGGTCCAGGAGCTGAACGTGCCGCTGGTGTACGTCTCGCACGACCCGGCGGAGGCCCGCGCGCTCGGCGCAGAGGTCGTGGTGCTGTCCGACGGTCATGTGGTGGCGCAGGGCTCCCCTGACACCGTGTTTGGAGCCGCGCCGGTGCTCGGCGTTTTGGAGGCGCTCGGCGTTCACAACCGCTTCACCGTCGCGCAGATCGGCACGGAGGACAGGCTTGTGCGGGTGCGGACCGACGGCGGCGCCGAGCTGCTCATGTCGCCACCGGCTGCCGGCTCACAGCACGCCCGAATCGCTGTACGCGCCGAGGATCTGCTGCTGTCGCGCGCTCGCCTGGTCGGGACGTCGGCCCGCAACCAGCTGCAGGGGCAGGTTGTGGCGGTGACCGAGGTGGAGCATCGGGTCTTCGTGACGATCGCGGTCGGCTCAGACCGCTGGGTCGCGCTGGTTACGGCCGCAGCCGTCGCCGAGCTGGGCCTTAAAGTTGGCGGTGATGTGTGGATCGTCCTCAAGACGAGCGCCATCCATGCCGATTCCATTGAGGCGTGAGGGAAGATAATAAAAGGGCAAGGACCCTCCTGAGGGTGACGGAGATCCGTGAGCGGCAGCGCAAGCTGGCCCTGGCGCGGGTCCAATCGGACGTGATCCGGGCGCGTGAGCGGCTGGCCGAAGCCGAGCGCACCCGCGACGAGCAGCTGGCGGACGCGCGTGACAGCGTGACGGGCGATGCGGTCTCCGCGGCGTCGCTGGCGCTGGTCAGCAGCGCCATGCAAGCCGGCAAACGACACATCGATGATGCGGTGGGACGTCTCGAGCAGCTGGACGAGCCCCTGCGCGCGGCTCAGCAGGCCCTGGGCGCCTCTGCGCGAGAGCGCCTGATCACCGAGAAGTGGCTTGAGCGGCGCCGACGCCGCCAGATTGCCGAGCTTCGCAAGAAGGCCGCGCAGGCGGATGACGAGCTGACGGCCGCACGCAGCGCGTGACCGCGCCTATTTCATAATCGAGCCGCGCTCCACCACCACCGGGTACTTGTAGCCATGCCCGAAGTTCTGGTCCAGCGCGACCAGCCCCTGGATCGTGACCGTGTCGCCCACGTTGGCGACCACGCCGGTGGCGGTTGTTACGAGGATGTCGTTGTTCTTGGCCTCAGCGGTTCCGCTGCCATCCTGAAGATGGATCCAGTTTCGGTCCATGATGCCCGAGTTGAACTTGACGACCTTGCCGTGCAGCGTGACCTGCTTGCCCGCCAGCGCGTCCTTCTGCGCAAACAGCTCGGCGACTTTGATCGCGCCCTCGGGGGCGGGCGTCGCGGGGCCGGCGGTCGGCGGCTGTGCAGCGGGGGCGGCGGCGGTCTTCGGCTTTTCACGCACGCCGTCCAGATTGCCGAACCAGATCGCGTCGAACGTGCGCTTGAGCGTGGGCGACGTGAAGTTCTGCATCAGCGCGGCGCCGGTGACCCGCACCTCCTGGCCGATGGTCAGCTCGGCTTTTGTGACGGCGGCCCACTGGATCTCGCCGCCCGACTCCAGCTTCAGGTAGACGTACTTTCCGGCCGGAATGATCTCCGCGATCTTCCCGACGATAGCCTTGCCGGACGCCTTGTGAGACGGCGCGGTGACGGCGCCGCCCTGAGACGGGACGGGCGGATGGCCTGGCGGCAGCGCCTGTTGCTGGGCCGGTGTTGCAGCAGCTACGCCCTGGGCGCCGGTGGCCGGGGCTTTGGGCTGATGGATGGGAACCTTCTGTGCCTTGGCCGCCGGCTTCAGCTCGGGCGGGTCCTGCTTGCAGCCCAGGGTGAGTGACATGGTAACGATGAGGGCGAGTGAGATGAATACGCGCATGCCGGGAACGATATCGGCCAGGCAGCGTATGCACAACCCGGCAGATCGTACCCGGCAGTTCTTGCCTACCTCGGGTCTGAGCACGCTCAAGTTGCTGTAAATACAGCCGTCTGGTTCTGGCACGCCACGTGCTCTTAAGGGCTGCCGTTATGGCAAACGGAATCTACAAGGCGGTATCGGGAAGCGTCGCGCAGATGCGCAACCTGGACATCCTCTCCAACAACCTCGCGCATGTGAACACGCCTGGCTACAAGGCCGACACGCTGCGCTTCGAAGAGGTGCTGGACAAGACCCAGAACGGCACAGCCTTTGTGGACACGCCTGAGACGTCGGTGCGCATGACGCAAGGCGCGCTGCGACGCACGGACAATCCCATGGACGTGGCCATCTCGGGCGAGGGCTTCTTCGTTGTCGAGACCGCGCAGGGCGAGCGTCTGACGCGCTCCGGCCGGATGATCGTCGGCCACGACGGCATGCTGCGCACGACCAGCGGACACAAGATGATGGGCGACTCCGGCGGCATCAGCGTGCCGTCAGGCGGGGATCACGCGGGCACGCCGCTGGTGATCGAGTCCGACGGGCGCGTCATGCAGGGCCCCGAGCAGATCGGCCGCCTCAAGCGCGTCGCCGCGGACGCAAAGCAGCTGATGAAGCAGGGCACCGACCTCTTCGACGTGCAGGGCGGCATCGGCGGGCTCGATGACGTGACCTCCGGGGAGCTGGTTCAGGGCTACATCGAGGACGCCAACGTCAACCCGGTGATGGCGATGACACAGATCATTCAAGTGCAGCGGTCGTATGAGGCGCTGCAGCAGGTGGTGCGAACGTACCGCGAAGTCGACGGCCAGTCCGTCAAGCGCATGAGCTAAGGGGGCGAACGTGATCAGAGCACTCAACACGGCTGCGACGGGTATGGAAGCCCAGCAAACGCAGATCGACATCATCGCCAACAACCTGGCCAACGCCAACACCACGGGCTTCAAGCGCGCACGCGGCGAGTTTCAGGACATGTACTACCAGCAGCTTCGCGCGGCGTCCCGCGGCGAGGACGGCCAGTCGTCGTCACCCGTCGGTCTGGAGATCGGCCAGGGCGTGCGCATGATGGCGTCGCAGAAGATGTTCTCCAACGGCGACATGATGCAGACGGGCAACCACTGGGACATGGGCATCGAGGGCAACGGCTTCTTCAAGGTGCGCATGCCTGACGGCAAGCCGGCTTACACCCGCGTGGGCTCCTTCAAGATCCAGGGCGGTCAGCTTGTCACCAGCAACGGCTACCCGCTGGACCCGCCGATCGACGTGCCCGAGGGCTACACGCAGGTCGAGGTCTCCCGCGAGGGCGCGGTCAAGGTCAAAGGACCGGACGACGATCAGCTTAGCGAGATCGGCCAGATCAACCTGTCGCTGATCCAGAACCCGGCCGGCATGGAGTCGCTCGGTCGCGGGCTCTTCGCACAGACGGGCGCCAGCGGCAGCGTTATCGAGGGGACCCCGGGCAGCGACGGCATCGGCGCGATCGAGCACGGCTTCCTAGAGAGCTCCAACGTCAAAGTCGTCGAGGAGATGATCGACCTGATCAGCGCACAGCGCGCCTACGAGATGAACTCGAAGGTCATTCAGGCCAGCGATCAGATGCTCCGCGACGCCTCGAACCTGCGGTAATCCAGATGCGCGCACTTGCCATCGCCATTCTTCTCCTGGCCGTCGACGCCACCGCCGATGTACGCGCGGACGTCCGGACGCGTTTGTCCATCGCCTTGGAGAACGCGGTCGACGACGGCTCGGCGGACATACGAATCAAAGGCTGGAAAGCGTCGCAGAGGTCGGTTCTGCGCAAGGCGCGACGCGTCATGTCGGTCGATCTTCTGTCCGGCGAGCGTCCCTACGGGCAAGTGACCGCCCGCGCGCGATTGGTGCTGCGCGACGGCACCGAAAAGAGCATTTTCGTGCAAGCGAATGTGGAGGTAGACGTCCCGGTTTGGGTCGTCGAGCGGCGCACCGGGCGTGGTGCACCGTTGTCGGGCTTCAGTGTTCGGGCCGAGAAGCGACCGCTTCAGGGTCTGCCCTCCGGGGCAATACGAGCGACGACCTCGCTCACAGGCCGCCTCGCGGCCCGAACGCTGACCCGCGGTTCCGTGCTCACGCGCGGCGCCACAACCACCCCCGTCCTGGTGCGACGGGGCGACAGCGTCAATGTGACCGCCAACGTGGGTGGCGTCCGCGTACGGACACGGGCGACCGCCATGGGCAGCGGTCGCATGGGTCAGAGAATCAACGTGCGATTGGCCAGCCGGCGTGTTTTGTCCGGCCGTGTCGACGGCACCAACAAGGTGGCAGTCCAATGATCAGAACCGCGATGTTCGCGTGCGCAGCGCTCTCGCTCGTCGTCGGCGCGTGTACGCCCAACCTGGGCGAGTACACGCACCGCAAGCGGGTCTACAAGAGCCCCGTGGCGTTCCCGCAGCAAACCGAGAAGGCGGCGGACGGGGGGCTGTGGACGCCCAGCCGGCGCGGCAATTTCCTGTTTGCCGACCAGCGCGCGCGCCAGGCGGGCGATCTGGTCACGGTGCTCGTGCGTGAAGAGGCGGACGCCAAGCGCGGCGCGTCGACGACGACAAAGCGCGCATCCGAGATGAACACCGCTATCACCGGGTTCTTGAGCCTGCTGTCAGAGTTCAAGCCCGACCTGCTCGGCAAGGAGCTGCTGGGCTTCAAGGCCGGCACAGACTTCGCCGGCTCCGGCCAAACCAGCCGTACCGAGAAGCTGACGGCGACGGTGCCCGCCACCGTCATGAAGGTGCTGCCCAACGGCAACCTCTTCGTAGAGGGGACGCGCACTATTCTGGTCAACCGGGAGGAGCACCGCTTCTACATCAGCGGTGTGGTGCGGCCCGCGGACATCACTGACGACAATGTCGTGGCGTCCAACCGCCTGGCCGAGGCCGAGATCGAGTTCAACGGTCGCGGCGTGATCAGCGACAAGCAGGGTCCTGGTGCGCTCATCCGAGCGATCGACCAGTACTCGCCCTTCTAGGAGACCCTGATGAGACACCTGATCGTACTGCTGATCGTGCTCGGGCTGGCTGCTGATGCGAGCGCCACCCGCGTGAAAGACATCGCCGACCTGGCGGGCGTGCGCGACAACCAGCTCATCGGCTACGGCATCGTCGTCGGCCTGAACCAGACCGGCGACTCGCAGCAGAGCCAGTTCACCGTGCAGTCGGTGGTCGCGATGCTGTCCCGCATGGGGATTCGCGTCGACCCGAAGACCCTGAAGACCAAGAACGTGGCGGCCGTCATGGTCACCGCGAAGCTGCCGCCGTTTGCCACGCCGGGCACCGGCATTGACGTGGTGGTCTCGAGCATGGGCGACGCCAAGTCCCTGATCGGCGGCACGCTGGTCATGACGCCGCTGAAGGCGGTGGATCAGAAGGTGTACGCCATGGCGCAGGGGCCGCTGTCCGTGGGCAGCTTCAGCGCGGGCAGCGCCGGGTCCAGCGTGACGAAGAATCATCCGACGGTGGGGCGGATCCCGTCGGGCGCCACCATCGAGCGCGCTGTCGGCGTGGCTCTGGAGGGGCGGCCCAAGCTGGTATATCAGCTGAAACAGGCGGACTTCACGACCGCGCGAAACATGGCGCAGGCTATCACCAAGGCCGGGGCCAAAGCGCAGGCGATCAACGCGCGCCAGGTGGTGGTCGAGGTGCCCGAGGACGCGCAGAAGGCGCCCGTGGAGCTGATCGCCAAGGTCGAGGCGGCCCAGGTGCAGACCGATGTGGCCGCCAAGGTGGTGATCAACGCCCGCACCGGCACGGTGGTCATGGGGTCCAATGTGCGTGTGGAGTCCATCGCGCTGGCGCATGGCGCGCTGCAGGTGGAGATCAACAGCCAGAACCACGTGAGCCAGCCCAACGGCTTCTCGCAGGGGCAGACCGTCGGCGTGCGCAACTCACAGGTCAGCGCCAAAGAGGGGCAGGGCGCCGTGAAGCTGGTGCAGAAGAGCGCCAGCCTGGGCGAGCTCGTGCAGGCGCTGAACCTGCTGGGTGTGGGGCCGCGTGACTTGATCGACATCCTTCAGGCGGTGCGGGCGTCCGGCGCGCTGAACGCCGAGATCGAGATCCAGTGACAGCCATCAACCGGCTTGGTAGGGGGGCGGGGGCTGCTGATCCGCAGCGTGATGCGCACAACCGCAAGCTCGATCAGGCAGCGCGCCAGTTCGAGGCGGTGTTTGTCGAGAAGATGCTGGCTCAGATGCGCAAGTCGGTCCCCAAGTCCGGCCTGATGAAGCAGAGCGCCGGGTCCGGCATGTACGACTTCATGATGAACCGCGCGGTCGCCGAGCACATGTCCAACGGACAGGGCGTCGGGCTGGCGGACTTTTTGTATCGACAGTGGACGGGAGAGAATCTGCCGGCGCAGCGGCGCGTGGCGGGGGCCGTTGATCCGGGCGTCAAAACCTTGGGAGCGCAGCCTGTGGCGACGCCTCCGAACGTTGAGACCCCTGCCGAGATGCCGGCGACCAGGCCTGGTTGGAAGGACGACGGGGTCGGCTCATTGCGGGACATGCTGCCGCCTACGGGCCTCGAAGATAATTTTTCTCTAAATGTCCTTATCGAAAAGGCCGAACCTTCGAGGGAAGGCACTTCTTTGGCTGTGAGAGGGCAAGATGGACGTATCTCTGAACACGACAACGACGGCGGCGCGACACCAGTCGGCCAACACGCAGGCGCTGAGGGCGAACCGGGCCGACCCGGCACAGGAGCGGCAGACGCCGAGCACGCCCACCGCCGACACGCGATCCGGCAGTACGGCGGACACCAGCGCGACCACGGGTCTGCAGGAGCTGACTCGCGACGAGACGGCAAAACTCCATGAGGCGCTCCTCGCAGAGCTGCGCGCGGACGTTCGGTCCGGCGCCTACGAGGCTCGCATGGAGGTCGTCGCCGACCGGGTCCTGGACGCGATCGACGCGCTCGACCCATAAAAGCCCGGCTCCAGTTCGACGAAAAACAACGGGGGATGGAAGATGCAGCGGCTGATCACCACGCTGGACCGCGAGATTGTTGCGCTCGAGTCCCTGGTCCAGATCACGCAGAAAGAGCAGCAGCACCTGCTGGCGTTCGAGCCGCAGGGACTGGACCTGGTCCTCGGTGAGAAGCATCTGCTCCTGCGAGAGCAGGATCGCCTTCGGATCGATCGAGAGACGCTGGTGGTGTCGATGTCGCGCTCCAATGAGAGCGGCACGCTGGCCGGTTTGATCGCTGCGGTCGACCCCGTGGTTGCCGCACCGCTCACGGCTCGCCGGAATCGCCTTCTGGCGCTGTTGGGCGCGCTGACGGAGCTCAACCGGGCGTCCGAAACGCACGCCCGACGCCAGCTGCACTGGGCCCGCGCCTGCAAGCGCAGCGTGGAGGCCGCCTCACCCAACGGCACCGACGGATATGGTCCCAATGGCAAGCCGAACAGCACGCATGGCTCCGGTCTCATGCTGAACGCGAGCGTGTAGCCATGTCGACGATCAACAACCTGCTGAGCGGCGCCTCCAGCGCACTGAACGCCCACAAGTCGATGATGGAGCTCATCGGCAAGAACATCGCCAACGCCAACACGCCGGGATACAGCCGCCAGCGCGGCCTGCTGACGCCGGGGCATCCGGGCATGAACGTCATGTTGGACTCGGTGAACGCGGTCCGGTCGTCCACGATTCAGCGGTCCATTCTGGGTGCCGAGCAGGGCGTGGGCTTTCAGAACGGGCGCATGCGGGCGCTGCAGCTCGCGGAGCCGGCGCTGAACGACCTGGACGGCGCGGGTGTATCCGCGGCCATGAGCGACTTCTTTGCTGCAATGAACGACCTGACCAGCAATCCGGCGGGGATCGGCGAGCGGGAGAACCTGCTCTTCAACGCAAGCTCGCTGGCAAGCTCGATCCGGACGGCGGCGGACGGCATCACGTCGGCGCGGAACGCGGCTGAGTCCGAGGCGCAGGCCGTCGTGAAGAAGGTCAACTCGCTGACGAAGAAGGTCGCGGCGCTCAACAAGCAGATCAGCATCTTGCAGGGCACGGGGCAGCCGGTCGGTGAGGTGGTGGACCAACGCGATACGCTGCTCAAGGAGCTGGCGGGGCAGGTGGAGATCCAGACGCTGGAGGGCTCAGACGGCACGGTTTCCGTCTTTATGGGGTCCGGGATAGCGCTGGTCGACAAGGACTCTGCGGCCGGGCTGGAGCTCACCGGCGGCGGCACCGACGCGCTGACTCTGACGGTTGTGCGAACGGGCGGGTCCAAGCAGACGGTGGGCGCCTCTGTGGGCGGTCAATTGGGCGGCCTGATGGACGCCCGCGACGTGACGCTGAAGTCGTCCCTGGATCAGCTGGACCAGGTGGCGTTTGCGCTTGCCACCGAGATGAACCAGGTGCACCAGACGGGCTTCGGTCTGGATGGCAGCACGGGCAACAACTTCTTTGAGGTTGGCGCCACGGCTGAGGGGGCCGCGTCTCAGATCAAGCTGTCCAGCGATGTCGCCGGCAACCCGGAGAAGATCGCGGCAGCGATGGACCCGACGCAGGTGCCCGGTGACAACGCCAATCTCAAGGCGATGATCGAGCTGCTGGAGGGCGAGATCGTGCCCGGCGGCAAGACCTTGACCGAGGGCTACGACGGCGCGGTGAGCACCGTGGCCAGCGCCTTGAACGACGCCGTGAATCGCGGTGAAGCGGAGGCCACTCGGGCCGCCAGCTTCGAGGCGGCGCGCGCGTCCGAGTCGGGCGTATCGCTGCAGGAGGAGATGGTCAGCTTGACGCAGGCGGAGCGCGCCTTCCAGGCGGCCACGCGGGTGATCGAGACGGCCAACGAGCTCTATGACGCCGTTTTGAGAATGGTCTAGAAGCCCTCGGAGGAATTCGCATGAACCGATCACGACGATGCCGGGCCAGCTTGGCCTCAGAACCCTCGAACAGGCCACCAGCCTGCCCTTCGGGTCCTTCGCCCAATCTGACCGCGGCCTCGTCGCGTCGGTTCTGTGCCAATTCCCCCGAGGGCTTCTAGGAGTACCCAGATGCGAGTCTCTGAAGCGTCCATCTTTAATCGCATGATTCGGCAGACGGGGGGCGCTCGCGCGCGTCTCGATCAGGCGTCTGAGCCGCTGCTGACCGGCAAGAAGGTCAGCCGTCCAAGCCAGGACCCCACCCACGCGCGCCGCCTGATGGCCAGCGACCGCGGGCTGAGCCGCGTCGAGAGCTTTCGTAACACCATCGCTCGCCAGCAGCTGTACAACCAGGTGGCCGAGACCACGGTCACCCAGGTGGTCGGTGTGTTGGACGACATGAACGCGCTCGCTCTTGCGATGGGCAACGACTCGATGGACGCCGATGCCCGGGCCCTGGCCGTGGCCGAGCTGGACACGCTGATCGACAGCATGAAGTCCATGTCCAACGCCAAGTTCAACGGGCGGCACATCTTTGCGGGCCGGACTCAGGACGCGCCGGCTTATGACGCGGACGGCAACTTTGTCGGTGACGCTCAGGGACGCACGATCCGGATCGGGGAAGGCCAGGAGGTCGCCGGCGACATCACCGGGCCGACCATCTTTGGTCAGGCCGGCTCGTCGGCGTTCGAGGCGGCTGAGGCCCTGCGCCAGGCGTTGCTGGACAACGACTCAGCGGCCATCGGCGACGCGATGGAGAAGGTGCAGGCGGCCCACGAGCACGCGACGCACGGGTTGAGCAAGGTCGGCTTCGCCATGAGCCAGCTTCACAAGGTGGATCTGGCGCACGAGGAGACGTCCTTCACCCAGCAGCTGCAGCGCGCCGAGCTGGACGAGGTGGACATCAGCAAGGCCGCCAGCGAGATGGCGTTTGCCGAGCATGTCTACTCAGTCGCGATTCAGACCGCCCAGCAGCTCAACAGAATTTTGGATATGGAGACTCGGCTCTAAGGCAACAGAGCTACTCGGTCTCTAGAATCGCGTCGAGGACCTGGCCGGTGACCCGGCTGACGGTGACCTCGCACCAGATGTCCAGGAACCAGCCCTGGAACACCCATGACTTCGGCAGATCCTCGCGCTCCAGATCGGGGCGCGCCCACTTACGCCACGCGGTGACGTCGTCCAGGTAATAATCCTCGGCGTTCAGAATCAGCTCGGGGAAGCTGACCCCCAGCGATGTGGCGGCCAGGTCGGCGTCGCCCAGGGCGATGATGAGCCCGTCTACCGCGGTCTGCAGCGCCACGTCCTGGTCGTCGGGCACGGGCACGGTCACGGGCAGCCAGTCGAACGGCTTGGTGAACCGCTTCTGGTTCAGCACCTCGGACAGCGCCTCAAGCACTGTGGCGTCCAGCTCAGCGTTGTTGTGGATGGCCGGCTGGTCCTCGGTAAAGCGCGCCGCCAGCTGGGCCAGCACCTCGGTGGTCATGCGCTGATAGTTCACGGGCCCGAGCAGCTTGAAGAAGCGCGCCATGGGCTCTGTCGACGGGTCGTCCAGGTGGTTCTGAGCGGTCGCCAGCAGCACTGAGACACCCTTCGGCAGGCGCGTGCCGCCGCAGCCACAGGCGGCCCCCGGCTTGTTGCACCACTTGTCGGACACCTCGTCGCGCAGCGTCTGAAGAAGCGTGGGTCCCAGCGCCGGGATGGCGTCCAGGTCGGTGACCGACAGGAAGCCGTCCGCTGCGGCGCGGGCCATGACGATGCGCGCCGACATGATGGCGCCGATGCCCGTGATGACCATCAGCTCTTCCTGCTGGGCGCTGTTGGCCATATCCAACACGTCGTGCGCCTGCTGAGCCGTGAAGCTGACTTCGCTGTACTCGCCCTCGAGGTTGGAGCACGTATAGCCGCCGTTGCCGATCGCGTGGTCGCGCAGGCGCTCGAGCGTGGCCGGTCCGACCATCGGGACCGCGGCCAGCACCGTGAGTCCGGACTCGGGATTGGTCTCGCTGAAGGGGCGATACGCCACGATGAGGCCCGCCGCCTTGGCCGAGATGCCGGTGTCGTCGTCGATGACCGTCGCAGTCGCGTGGTTGACGAAGCTGACCGTGGCCAACGCCTCTTCCTCCGTGAAAGGAACGCCCTCGACGATGGCGTAGGTCTCAGGCGCGTCGCACCCGTTTGCGATGACGTAATCGCGCAGCGAGCGCAGGGCGGAGTCGCCGACGAACGGCATGGCGTCCAGCACCTGGATGTCGGAGATGATCAGGTCGTCGTCGGTGCCGCACTCAGCGTCAGCGCCGTCGCGATGGATCAGCAGCGCCTCGACCGCGCGCCGGTCCCAGTCGATCTCGTAGTCGAAGAAGCCCTGGTCGTAGCCGCAGTCGTTGACCAGCTCCAGCATGCAGGCTTGTTGGCTGTGGTTGAGGCTCGCCGTCACTGCGCCGGTGTCGAGCTGCTCAGGAGCAGGTTCGATCGTCGGTGCTTCCACACCGCACGCACTTACGAAGTACGCGCACAATACCAGGAGAAAATGTCGTCTCATCTCACCAATAGCCGCCAAACTTTATAGCGCGGCCCGACCACAATCAACCAACGGACGGATTTAATCGGCCTGAACGCGTGACTGAAGGTGTGCCGTATCATTGAATACTCGAAGCGTCGGGCCGAAGGATCGCCACTCGAGGCGACTGATGCTGGCCCGATCCACATGCAGGCGGCGGAAGCTGGAGAGCTCCAGCTCGGTCGCCGCGCAGATGATCATTAACAGTGTGAAGGTGTGGGTGACGACGGCGATGTGCTTGCCTGGGTGAGTCGCCACGAGGGCCTCGACGCCCGTCCAGGCGCGGGCCTGCACCTCGCGCAGCGTCTCCGCCTCGGCGCCGGGCATTCGCACGGATCCCGGGTCCAACAGCCATCGCCGCATCAGCTCCGGGTTCTCGGCGTGCACGGTCTTGGCGGGCACGCACTCGAAGTCGCCCAGGTGCATCTCCCGGAACGCGGCGTTCGTGACCAGCTCCAGGCCCAAGGCCTCTGCCACGGCCGACCCGGTATCCCTGGCGCGGATCAAATCGCTGGCGATGAGCACGTCGATGTCCGAGCCGGCCAGGCGCTGCCCCAGCGCGCGGGCCTCACCGATCCCAACGGCGTTCAGTGCCACGTCCGTCTGTCCCAGAAACAGGCCGTCAACGTTGGCTTTTGTCGTGCCGTGTCGCAGAAGGGTCAGTTTCGTCCCAATCGCCATCGGCCGATGGTAAGTCGTTCGCCTTGACACATCAAAGAGACGAGCGGTAGAACCCCAGTCGTCATGGCATATCGTATCCTCTCGATTCTGTTGGTTTTTGTTGTTTCTGCTGATGCTCACGCCAAGATGGACGACGAGCTTTTCGAGCAGGTTTACTCCGTGCTGGAGCGGGCGAACCGATCCGGGGACGCCATAACGCGCGCGCTCGCAACCGAAGCGTTCGCCGTGCTGCGCCCCAAGGACACCCGGCCGTACGCGCTGGACGCCCTGAAGGACCCGGTCTACGCGGTTCGGGCGGCGGCTGTCCGCGCGCTCATTCGGATCAAGGACAAGGCCTGGGAAGAGGTCCTGTTCAACGCCATGACCAACCCCAAGCGGGACATGGATAAGGAGATCATGCCGATCCTGGCCATGATTCCAGACAAGCAGGCCGTCGCGCTGGGGCACAAGGTCATCGCCGACAACCGCGCGGCCACCAAAAACGAGCTCATCAAGGCGTTCGGCAAGGTCGGCGGCAAGCGGATGATGATGTTCTTCAAGCCGCTGGTGGCGGACAAGAACCAGGCGCTGGCCGATGGTGTTCAGCGCTTCATCCTGACGCTGCGTACCAAAGAGGTGCTGCCCTTATACGAGTTGGTGCTCAAGTTCGGCACGCCGGCGACCCAGCAGAAGGCGCTGGAGGCGTTGACCGAGTTCCCCAAGGGCACGTCGATGCCGTTTGTTCGCAAGCTGCTGAAATCAAAGGATCCGGAGCTGGCCACCCGCGCTGCTGAGCTGTTGGCCCATCACGGTGATCGCAGCGCCGTCAAAGCGCTTCTGCCCTCGCTGACCACTCGCAACGAGAAGACGATCATCCGCACGCTCAAAGCGCTTGTGGGTGTCGCCGGTCCCGATCTCTACGGCCCGATCCTGCCGTTCATGCGGCGCAAGGACACGAACCCCGAGATTCTGCGGCTGTGCTTCGAGATCCACTACCGCACCAAGAACACCAAGATCGTGGACACGCTGCGCCGCTTTCGTACCAACGACAACATTCGCACCCAGGCGGTCGCTGTGTATTACCTGGGCATCATCGAGCAGGGCCGCGCGCTGCCGATGTTGCACGAGGACCTCTTCCACGGCGATCCGTTCGTGCGCAAGGCGGCCACGCAGGCGGTCGGCCGCATCGGCAGCCGGGAGTCGATCCCTCACCTGGCCAAGGTGCTGGACAACACGCGCGAGCGCGACCTGCGTATCGAGATCGTCAAGGCGCTCGCAAACATCCGCGACAAGGGTGTGGTTCAGGTGGTCAGCTTCTTGATCACCGACCCGATCCCCGAGGTCCGGCGCTGGGCGATCGTAGCGCTGACCCGTGTGCGGCACACCGACGCCGTCTCCAGCCTCAAGATCGCCACACACGACGGCAACCTGCAGACGCGCGGCGAGGCGGTCAAAGCGATCATGCTGCTGGACAAGGGCGAGGGCCTCACCGCGTTCCGTGTCGCCCTGGGTTGGATGCCCCCCGACCGCCTTCTCGAGATCGCCAAGGACATGGGCCAGGAGTTTCTGCCGTTTGCCGACATGGCGCTCACCAGCACACGTGGTGAGGTTCGTCAGGCCGCGATGGCCGTCCTGAAGGGCCACCCCAAACACGAGGAGACGCTGCTGAAGACCGCGCTGGAGCGGTCGCGCGACAACGGGCTCAAGGTGTCCGTTCTGGAGCGCCTGGCGGCCAAGAACGGCAAGTCCGAGGTCGCCCGCCTGGTGAACTACGTGGAGGCCGGCGACAAGGTCGTCAAGATCGCTGCCATCCGTCTGCTCGGTGGGCTGGGCGACGTCGACACGGCCGATGCGGTGCTCCGAAAGCTGCTCTTCGACTCGGACGAGCGCTCACGCGTCACCGCGGCGATCTCGCTGCTTCAGCTGCATAACACCAAGCGACCCAAGCGTCGTCGGGGCAAGCGCCGCCGCGGCCGCAAGTAGAGCGGGGTCAGTTCTTGGCATCCAGCGCGTGGAGCGCGGACTGGACGTCGTATCTTAGATAGCCGTCGCCGTCGGTCTCGAGGATCGCGCGAAGCGCCGCGATCACTTTCGGGGTTGCGGCCTTGGCGTCGCCCAGCCACCGAACCGCGCGCTGACGGACGCGGTAATCATCGTGCTCCAACAGGTCGATCAGCTCGGCGATCGCGTCGTCGCGCACGCTGGTGCTCGTGTATCGGCCCAGCGTGTCGACCGTCGCCAGCACCACGACGTCCGAGCGGTGGTCCAGCAGCTCCAGCACGCCGTCGTAGCCGGCATCGGTCCGGGCATAGCCGAGCGCCAGCACCGCGCTGACTCGTACCCGCTCCACCGGATCCTTCGCCCATTTCTGGAGCAGTGGCGTGAAGCGCGCGTCCTCCAGGCCGCCGAGCAGGGTAGCGAAGCGGGCGCGGACGTACGGGTCCTGCCCCTCCAGCTCGGGGGCGATCTCCGTATGCAGCAGGTCGACGATGCGGGCGTCCTCCGCGATCAGGGCCCTCACCTTCTCCGCCGTCGCCAGCTCCATCCAGCGCTGGCCCGCGTCGATCAGCGGTGTGCAGAAGCTGTCGCTGCAGACGCCGGAGTCGCAGTCCGACGACCGCTTGCACTCCGCGCCTGGACCTACGATGGCGCCTCGCAGCCGCTCTTCCACGCTGCGCTTCTCGACCTCGGGCGCCGAGGAGCGGCATCCCGTGGACACGGCCACCAGGGCCGCCAGGCCACTGATCCACGCGCGCGTCACGGCTCGCAGGCCTCCAGAAAGCTCCGGAACAGCGCCAGGTGCGGGGCCGCGTCGTCCCACTCGGGGTGCCACTGTACGCCCCAGGTCCAGTGGTCGTCTGGCGCGGTGATCGCCTCGACCAGGCCGTCGTCCGACCACGCGGCCGCTACCAGCCCCTCGCCCAGGGTGGCGATTGCCTGGTGATGGATGCTGTTGCACTCGACGTCGGTTGCACCGAACAGCTCCACCAGCAGCGTGTCGGGCGCCAGCTTCACGGGGTGTTTGAGCGTGTCGTACAGCTCCTGGTCGCGGTGGCTGTGGCAGTGCGGCAGGTCGGTCAGGATGTCTTGAACCAGCGTCCCGCCGAACGCGACATTGAGGATCTCGTGACCCCGGCAGACGCCCAGCATGGGACGGCGTTTGGCGCGCGCCGCCTGGACGATGGCGATCTCGTAGCGATCCCGATGCGGCTGCCCTGGCCAGCCGCGGTCCTCCTGGCCATAGATCTCCGGCTGGATGTCGGTGCCGCCGGTGAGCAGCAGTCCATCGATCAGGTCCGCCTGGCCGGCGATCAGGTCCGGATCGTCGACCACCGGCAGCACGACGGGGACGCCGCCCGCCCCGATGACGCGGTTCACCATGCACTGTTCGGCGTACAGCAGCGCCTTGCCGTCGTAGAAGTGGCGCTTCTCGGCAGGGAACAGATTGGCCGAAAGGCCGATGACCGGGCGCTTCATGGGTCGGACCGTACCAGTGTGTTCCGCGGATCGCCATCGGCGCGGCGAACATGCTAACGTCGCCGCCCGTGCGCATTCTCATCACAAACGACGACGGCATTCACTCCGAAGGGCTTCACGTGCTGGCGGAGGTGGCGGCCGAGTTCGGCGAGACGATCATTGTGGCGCCCGACCGCGATCAGAGCGGCGTCTCGCACGCGATCACGTTGTCCCACCCGCTGAGAGTCCGGGAGACTGCCCCCCGCACGTACGCAATCGAGGGCGGAACCCCCACCGACTGCGTTTACGTCGGTCTGCACCACATCCTGCGCGGTGAGCTGCCCGACCTGGTCGTCAGCGGCATCAACCCGGGCCCGAACCTGGGCTGGGACGTCTTGTATTCGGGGACGGTCGCGGCGGCGCGGGAGGCCGTGCTCAAGGGTGTGCCGGGGCTGGCGCTGTCGCTGATCTCCGGCGGAAAGGGCTATCCCTTCCGCGAGGTGATGAGCCAGGCGTCCGCCGTGATCAAGACGGCGATCTCCGCTGAGCTGCCCGAGTTCACGTTCTTGAACTGCAACATCCCCAACCCGCGCGTCGGCCCGGTGACGGGCATTCGCGGCACCACGCTGGGACATCGCTTCTACTCGACCGAGATCGTGGTGCGTCAGGACCCGCGCGGTCGCGACTATCTGTGGATCGGCGGCTCCGACGTCCGCATGCCCGATATGCCCGGCAGCGACTGCAACGCCGTGCGCGAGGGCTTCGTGTCGGTCTCGCCGCTGACCTGCAACGTCACGTGCCCTGTCGCCGCTACCGACATGACCTCATGGAACCAGGACTTCTAGCTTATGAGTGACCGACTCGACATCATTCGCGCCTGTATCCGGGACGTTCCCGACTTCCCGAAGCCGGGCATCGTCTTCAAAGACATCGCGCCCCTGCTGGAGAGCCCCGCCGGGCTGAAGGCGTCCATCAGCCTGCTCACCGAGCGCTGGTCCGACAGCGGTGTGGACGTGGTGGCCGGTCTGGAGAGCCGCGGCTTTCCGTTCGGCACCGCCGTGGCGTATGAGCTGGGCGTGGGCTTTGCGATGCTGCGCAAGCCCGGAAAGCTGCCGTACGAGAAGCGCGGCGTGGACTACGCTCTCGAGTACGGCACGGACCGGATCGAGATGCACGTCGACTCGATCAAGTCGGGCCAGAAGGTGTTGCTGGTCGACGATCTGCTGGCAACCGGCGGCACGGCCTGCGCAGCGGTACAGCTGCTGAGAGAGGCGGGCGGACACGTCGTCGGCTGCGCCTTTGTCGTCGAGCTCAGCTTCTTGAACGGCGCGGCGCGAATCGACGCCCCGCAGCACAGTCTGATCTCCTACTAGCTTACAGGAGATCCGGGGGCGGGCTCGCCGTCCGGGCTCATCACGAACAGTCCGCCGTCGTCGTGCGCGGCCAGGATCATGCCCTGGCTCTCCAGGCCGAAGATCTTGCGCGGCTTCAGGTTGGTGACCACGACCACGCGCCTGCCCAGGATCGCCTCGGGCTCGTAGCTCTGCGCGATGCCGGCCAGCACCTGTCGCTGCTCGGTGCCAAGGTCGACCTCCAAGCGCAGCAGCTTATTGGACTTCTTCACCTTCTCGGCTACCAGCACCTTGCCGATGCGCAGCTCAACCTTGGTGAAGTCCTCGAACGCGATGAAGTTGTCCGCGGGCGGGGCCTCCGCGACCGGCTCCGGCTCGGGCTCCTCTTCTTTGGGCATGTCGTATTGGGGGAAGAGCGGGCTGCCCTTCTCCACGCGGGCGCCCGTCTCCAGCACGCCCGCGTCGTTGACGCCCACACGCCGAATGAGCTCCGCCATGGTTTGTGGCATCGCCGGCGCCAACCAGCGCGCCGCCTCGTGGATAGCCGCCAGCACCAGGCGCAGAATCGACCCCGCGCGCTCGGGATCGGTCTTTACGACCCGGAACGGCGCGGTCTCGGTGAGGTAGCCGTTGGCGGCTCGTGCCAGCTTCATGCACTCCTCGACCGCCAGGTGGATGCGGAAGGCGCCCACGTGGGCATCGACCGCCGGACCGAGCGCCGCCGTCGCCGCTTTGATCTCATCGTCCGCCGGATCCGGCGTGACGTACTCGGGCACGGCGCCGCCAAAGCGCTTCTCGACCATGTTCAGCGTGCGGTTGGCCAGGTTGCCCAGGGCGTTGGCGAGCTCGGTGTTGTTGCGCGTGACGAGCCCCGCCTCGCTGAAGCTCGCGTCCTGGCCCACGGACATCTCGCGCAGCAGGTAGTAGCGGAAGACCTCCACGCCATACATGTCCTTTAGCGCCATCGGGTCCACGACGTTGCCCTTCGACTTGGACATCTTGGAGTCGCCCATCAGCCACCAGCCGTGCGCGACGAAGCTCTTTGGCAGCGGCACCTCCATCGCCATCAGCATGGTCGTCCAGTACACGCAATGCGTTGTCAGGATGTCCTTGCCGATCAGGTGGTGCGACTCCGCCCACCACGCCTGCCACTCGTCGCCGTCGGGGTAACCGATGCCGGTCAGGTAGTTCAGTAGCGCGTCGAACCAGACATAGGTGACGTAGTCGGTGTCGAACGGCAGCTCTATGCCCCAGGACAGGCGCGATTTCGGGCGCGAGATGCACAGGTCCATCAGCGGCTCGCGCAGGAAGCCGAGCACCTCGTTGCGGCGGAATGACGGCTGGATGAAGTCCTCGTGCTCTTCGATCCAGTCGATGAGCTGCTGCTGGTATGCGCTCATCTTGAAGAAGTAGTTCTTCTCTTCGATCCACTCGACCACGTCGCCGTTGGGACACGTGCGCACGGCACCGTCATCGCCGGTCGTCTCGGTGACCTCTTTGTCGGTGAAGAAGCGCTCCTCGCTGACGCAGTACCAGCCGCCGTACTCCTTGGCGTAGATCAGGTCGGCATCCCACAGCCGCTTCAGCACGCCCTGCACGACGGTTACGTGCTCGGGCTCGGTGGTGCGGATGAACCGGCTGATCTCGATGTGCAGCTCCGGCCACAGATCTTTGAACGCCTGGTGCAGCTCGTCGCAGTGCGCCTGGGGCGACATGCCGCGCTTGTCGGCCGCCTGTTGGACCTTCTGTCCGTGCTCGTCCGTGCCGGTCAAAAAGAACGTCTGCCGTCCGGCCTGACGGTGCCAGCGCGCGATCGCGTCGGTCAGGATGGTCGTGTATGCGTGCCCGATGTGCGGGCGATCGTTCACATAGTAGATCGGCGTCGTTACGTAGGTCCGCTCGGTCGTCATCAGAGGAACCCTCCAAAGAGCGAAGTGAAGAAAGGCATGCCCCATCCGCGAAATACGAAAAGAAGCATGGCGCCCAGCGCGGCGAGCATCGTTACCACACTGGCGGCCCCGCGTATAAGGACGCCGAGCAGCGGTATCCACGAGACGAGCTTCAGCACCGGGCTCAAGAGGAAATAGAGCGCGATCCACAGCAGCAGCGCGCCGCCGCCGCGATACATCCAGGTTTGCGACTCGCGGTCGCGGCTGAGGCGCAGCACCAGGACGTCGCGGCTGCCCCGCGCTAAGAGCACCTGTCCCCGAAACGGCACAAGGCGCTTGTCGTCGCGCTTGCCGAAGACTGTGACCAGGTCGCCGGCGTTCATCGTGCGGTACGAGAGGCGCTGGTCGCCGATGGCGGCGCCACCCTGCTTGGAGCACCGCGCGTCCGAGGCGATATAGGCCCACTGCTGATCGACGGATCGCGCGCCTTTGACCTGAGACACCGCCGGCGCGATCTGCTCCGCGGCGTAGAAGCCCGTCACCTCGGCCAGCTCGTAGTCGCCCACGCGCAAGGTCAGGCCGGCGCTGATCCGGGACTCGACGTCCCCTTCCTTGTTGTCGTGTCCGGCGCTCTGAAACCCGTCCGAGTCCGGGACGTTCTCGATCCATCGCTTGTCATAGACCACGGTCTGGCCGCCGCCCTTGGTTTCTCGGCTCGTCTCCACCCAGGCGCAGGTCTGGGCGATTCGCTCCACGTAGGCGTAGTCGCCCTTCAGCAGAGGCGCGACCGCGGGCTCAGCAAATGACAGACCGCCTGAATAGGTCACCGGCCCACCGGCGTGCTCGTGCTCGTTGAGATGCAGCGCGTGCTCGATGGCTGTCCCGATATTGACGCGCGACTCGCCCCACACCAGCACGAAAAAAGCGCCGAAGAACAGCAGCACGCCCAGCACAAAGCCCGCGATCATCTGCTCGACGCCGTCCGCAGCCTGGCCGACTGGTCCGCGCGATCTTCCTGAGTCTTTAGACGCCATGTCCTACAGGCATATCTGGCGTCGTTCGGTTCACCAAACAAGTGGGTGGCACGGGCAAGGGTGCACGGACCCGGGCGTGGGTCAGATTGCGGCCGCACCGTTCGGATATTATTCCCGATTGGGCCTTGACTCGTTCAAAGGCTCGGTGTAGTCACAACGAGGTTTGCAGGCCCCCGTAGCTCAGATGGATAGAGCCGGGGATTCCTAATCCCTGTGTGCCACAGGTTCGACTCCTGTCGGGGGTACCAGCTTTTCCAAGGGTGTGACACTTGGTCGATCGAGGAGAGATAGTGAACAGGTCGGAGCTCATCGAGGCTGTTGCTGCGCGCGCTAACCTGCCCAAGAAGCAGGCAGAGATCGCAGTGAACACGATCTTCGATTCGATGACTGATGCCCTGATCAAGGGAGAGCGAGTGGAAATCCGTGGATTCGGGTCCTTCACCAATCGCTATTACGGCGCCTACACGGGCCGCAACCCCAAGACCGGCTCTGCCGTCGAGGTACCGCCCAAGCGGCTGCCCTTCTTCAAGGTCGGCAAAGATCTGCGGGAGCGGGTCAACGGCGCGTAGCTGCCGGGGGCACAGTAGCCGGTTTAGCCCTCGGGTAGAATCCCAGACAGAAATGGTCCATCCTATCGCTGCGATGCGTCTCAAGCAGCCTGCCAGGCTCCGCAGCGGCTCATGAAGCAGTGCCACGCCTGCGGTAAGCCGATTGGACAGAAGGCGACGTTTTGTCCCTACTGCGGCGCAGTCCCTCGTCGTCCGGGCGGTGAATCCGTCTCGGAAGACGGTGAGGCTCCGCAGGCCGAGCCCATCGAAGAAGACAAAACCGTCGCCTTTCAGCTGACACCCGAGATGTTGGATGAGCTGGAGCGGATGTCCAAGGAGTCCGATCCCGCGCTGCCGGTCGAGCCCGAGCCGCCCAAGGCGACGCTGCTGGGCACCCCCGCGGTGGGTTTGCGCAAGCTCGCTGCGCGGCAGACCAACAGCGCCATCACGACCATCCCCAACGCGATGGCGATGCCGGAGCTGGAACGTCAGCCCATTACGCCGATCATCACCAAGCCCGATCCGGCGCCTGCTGAGCCGGACCCGACGCCTGCCCCTGAGGCGGCTGCCGCGCCCGGCCCGGCGCCGACCGGCCACGAGCTGCCGGTGTTCGAGGACGACGACGAGGACGACGTCAAGACGTCCATGATGCAGATGACGCCGGACATGCTGGCCAGCCTGCAGCGCGAGGATGCGGAGTCGGCGGCACAATCCGAGCCCACCGCGCAGGCGGCTCCCCAGCTGGGCGCTCCTGACACGCAGCAGCACCCGGTCGTGTCCAAAGAGGCGAGTGGGACTGAGCCCGCCGGTGCACCGTGGCCGGTTACATCGCCTGCGGCGACGATTCGTGAGGCCGACCCGGTCGAGGCACCTGAGCCGGTGGCTGCGCCTGAGCCGGTGGCTGCGCCTGAGCCGGCGGCTGCGCCTGAGCCGACGGCTGCGCCTGAGCCGGCTGAGACTTCGCAGTCCGATGTGAGCTCCAGCGGCCGCGCCAAGCCGCCGTCGGGTCTACGTCGTGGGTCCGCGACGCGTCGTCCCACCGGCAAGCTCGGCGCCTCGAAGCCGGCGAGCGCACGTCGCAGCCGCACGCGCCCGTCAAAGATCGCCCCACTTGCCGTGGCCGCGGCGGATGACTCAAGCGCGGCACTTGCGCAGGGAGAGGGCTCGGCTCCGCAAGCGCCGGTCGAGCCGGACCCGCCGGTCGCACAGCCGGTCGTCGCGGCGCCACCCGCCAAGCCCGAGCCGAAGCTGCCGCCTGCCGCCTTTGAGGAAGAGGAGCCCACCCTTCAGGCGGAGATCCCGGAGGACCTGGCGCCGCAGCCGATCGCGATGGCTGAGCCCTTTGAGGAGAGCGAGCCGACGCTGAACGCGGCGCTCCCGGCCGACCTGCCGGTGGCCAACGATCCGATCGCTCGCACGCCTGCGACCCCGTCGCCCGAACCCGAGGCGCCGGCCTCGGCGGAAGACGAGACGGTAGATGAACCCGCGGTCGATGGCGCTCTGCCGCCGCTGGCGCCGCTGTCGGCGTCTCCGCAAGGTCTTCTGGACATGCTTGGCGAGGCTCCGTCCGGCGGTTTCGCCCGTATCGGCTACAGTCGGCGCGCCGGGAAGGTGCGCAGCGGCGTCAAAAAGGCGCTGGGCGTGCTCGACAAGCGCGACGCCGTGCTCGAAGCGTTCCGCGCGGACCTGGCGTTGACACTGGGCCAGCGCGCATGGCGAGACGGCTCGGGTGCCGGGGCCGATCCCCAGGCGTGGGAGGCCGTGCAGACCGGGGCCGCCGCGGTTTCGGAGGCCGAGCAGGCGGGCGCCGCGTGCGAGCAGCAGGTCGCTGCGTTGGAAGCGGAGTTTGAGGCCGCAAACGCCGAGAGCATGGCCGCGCAGGCGCAGACGGCTGCAGCGGCGGCCGCGGCAAAAGCCAGCCTCGACGAGGCGGCGTCGCAGCTCAAGGCGCTGCAGAAAGAGCTGCGGGGTCACGAGGGCGGTGCGCGGAAAGCGACGTCACGGATCGCGGCGTTGGAGAAGAAGCAGCCCGAGGGCTACGACCAGGAGGTGCTGGAGCTCAACCACGCGATCGAGCAGCACACCGCTCAGATCGGGCCGCTGCAGCAGCAGCTGGAGCCGCTCAAGGCGCACCGCACCGAGCTGACCGCGCAGTCCAACCAGGCCAAGAACGCGGCCTCCAAGGCCAAGCAGGTTGTCGACCAGGCGCGCGCCAAACACAAGCAGGCGACCTCGGCCCTGCACAAGCAGGCCAAGGCGGCGGGGCAGGCGCTGAAGGCAGCCAATGCGGCCATGGCCGACCCGTGCCGGGCACTTGGGCTGACGTTGATGGCCTCCCCGACGAATCTGGGCACCACGCAGGAGCTGACGGCGCTGTCCGAGGCTCAGGAGGTCGCGGCCTCGAACGAGGCGCTGCGCATCAGCTTTACGGCGGTGCCGGACGCGATCGACGGTGCAGCGGCCAAGGGCGGAAAGCGGCTGCTGGGCATAGTCATCTTGGGCCCCCTGGTGCTGGCCGGGCTGCTGTATCTGTTCCTGCCGTGGACCGATCCGATGGGCCTGTACGGTGGCGGTGACGACGCCAAAGAGGCGTCTTCGAGCTCGAGCGCTGGTGGTGTGTCATCTGAGGCGGCGAACCCGGCGGCGTCGACAGAAGAGGACGCCAGGCGAATACTGCCGCCGGGTTATGAGGTGTACGGGGCCGCCAGTCTGGACGGCCTGCGCGAGGCGCCCGCGCTGAAGGGGCTGCGGGCGGCGCGTGAGTTCTCAAACTTTGGTGTGCTGCGCCGGGTCAAGAAGGCCACGCCGCTCAAGAGCTCGCAGATGGAGCACGTGCTGGTCGCGATCAAGGGCGATCGACGCGGTGCGGCCGTGAAGACCAGCGCGGACGGCCCTGCGATCAACAAGGCGCTCGCCGGCAAGGACGGCGCTGAGACGACCAAGGTCGCCGGACAGACCGCGACGCTGGTGAAGAAGCAGCCGGTCTGGGCCAGCGACGACGGTCGCGTTATCTTCGGGGACAAGCGCACGGCCAAGCGGCTGATCCGGCGCGTCCAGGACGGCGGCGACGAGACGTTTGCTGACGAGCAGAGAATCGCGGTGCTCGCTAAGCACATCGCCCTGGACAGCACGGTCTGGGCGATCGCGGTCGGTTCGGGCGTGGACGACATCCGGGGCCCGGCAAAGGCGTTTAGCCTGCCCAAAGACGGTCGCCGCGTCCTGAAGAACATCACCGGCTTCGCAGGCTCAGCCCACGTAAACGAAGGTGCGTCGCTGCGAGTGGCGCTGCGCTTCGAGAGCAGCGAGGTGGCCAATGAGTCGATCGACCGCATCGACGGTCTGGTGAAGATGGCCGGCCATCAGATCAAGGAGCTGCCGGAGAAGTTGGCGCCGGTCGGCGAGCTGGCAAAGGGCGTGATCGAGAAGCTGGAGATGACGGTGGCCAAGGACGTGGTGGTCATCTCGCTGGAGCTCTCAGCCGACGACGTGAGCGGCATTCGCAAGGCTGCCGAGTCCCTCTAGTCCCAAGACAACATGCCATATATGGCTGTGGTAAGTTCTGCGTAAGTTGGTGTTTTCCGGTGGTTTTCTTGGACGGTTCGTGTGCTGGGCCTACCCTCGTTTACGAGAGCAGCCGGGAGGGATAAGGTACGCATGGAAGAGTTGATCACGACGATTTCTCTAATCGGAGGCGTTGCCTTTGCGATCGGACTTGCCGCGATGTGCGCGGAGGTTGTCATCAACATGTTGCCGGCTGCCGACCAGCGTCGGCCCCGCACCGATCCGTAACGGGTCCGCTACGGCCGCGCAGGCAGCACTTCTGACGGTAGTACTGCTCTTCACTCCTGCCGCGCAGGCCATCGACAAATACGAGCGGGCCATCCAGACCAAGAAGCTGGTCGAGGGGCTGGGCTTCGAGGGCGTCCTCACAGTCTTTGACGAGACGCCGCGTATGTACAACATGCTGGGCGACCCACGGCGCGACCTCAAGCACCCGGGCTGGTACTTCTACGACTCGGATGCGTCGCCAGTGAGCATCGCGGTGTTCGCGGAGTATCGGGAGCAGCGGTTCTTCATCAAGTCGATCCAATACGGCGGCGAGCCGGGCCGCGGAGTCGTCACGAACACCGGCATTCGCCTGGGCGACCCCATCTCAAAGGTGACTCAAGCCAACGGTGACGCCGAGTCGGTGCGCGGCAACCAGTACATCTATGCGTCGCGCGGCGTGACCTATTTTGTAGGTCGCAAGAGCACGATTATCGCTATCCAGGTGTTTCGTCCCGGCCCCAAGGCGCCGACGACGAGCGATGTTCCTCCGGCGCTGCGCAACCGCCCCGGACCGGAGACCCCCGGGCTGCCCGGTGTCACACCCGCCGTCGCCAAAGTCCGGCCCCTGGGCCTGTTGGACGCGGGGCTGTCGCTGCCAATGCCCAGCGAGTGGACGCCCGTGGGCACGCTCACTCGGGAGCACATGCGCTTCAGAGGCGCGGACGGGGCGGTCACGCTGGACGTCAAGGCCTGCGTAGGCTGCGCGGCCAAGCTTGGCGACAAGGTCCGGGAGTTCGAGGGGGCCCGGTCCGAGAACCAGATCCCAGTGCCGCTGCGCGACGTGGACCGCAGGTGGCTGACCCGCATGAACGCCGAGACCGGCTATGTGGGCCTGTATTTGTCGGAGGCGCGGCGCGAGTGGCTGATCGCGATTCGCAAAGACAAGCGCGCCTGGATGGTGACCGTGGTGCTGGACACCGCGCGGCCGCTCAGCCAGGCGACGGTGCGCGATGTGGCGGCGGCGATCGCCGGGGTGCGCATCATGGGCGGGGCGGGTAAATGAGCCGCATCAAGCCGTGGGAGATCATCGACGACGCCCTGCTGGCCGACATGAGCATCTTCCAGCTGCATCGCCAGACCTTGCGCAACCCGCGCACCGACGCGGCGCTGCCCTTCTTTGTGATGCGCACGCACGACTGGTGCAACATCGTGGCCCTGACAGACGACGATCAGGTGGTGCTTGTGCGCCAGGCGCGGGCCGGGACGGCGTCGGTGACCATCGAGATCCCCGGCGGCGTCGTCGATCCTGGAGAGACGCCACTGGAGGCCGCGGGCCGAGAGCTGCTGGAGGAGACCGGCTACGCGTCCGATGATGTCCGGCCCAGCGGTATCGTGCATCCCAATCCGGCGATCATGGACAACACGTGTCACTCTTTTGTCGCGTTTGGATGCCGGCGCGTGGCCGATCCCTGCCTGGATGCGGGTGAAGACATCGAGGTGCTCACGCGCCCCCTGGCGGACATTTCAGCGATGATTGGCGCGGGCGAGATCAGCCATGCGCTGGTGGTGGCGGCGTTTGCCCACCACGCGCGTCTTACGGCTGCTTGACCGGAAACGTCTTGCCGGTCAGCTTTCGCAGCGCCTCTTGAGCCCGCGTTCGCACGACTGAGTTGCTGTCGGCCAGACGCTCTTTCAATGTCGGGACCGCCTTCTTCGAACCCATCTTTTTGAGCGCGCCGACCACTCGCAGGCGTACATCCGTGGACTCGTGGTTGGCGCTTGCGATGAGGATATCGACCCCCCGCCGGTCACGGGAGTCACCCAGCGCCCAGGCGGCGTGCATCTGCACCGCTTCGGTCTTGTCCTTGCTCAGCGCCTCGATCAGCGCCTCGGTGTTCTGCTTCAGGCGATGCCGCTGGTAGAAGACGATCTGACGTCCCGCAACGCCGCGCACGTCCTCGTCGGGGTCGCTGAGCAGCATGGCGTTGAGCTGCGCGCTGAAGGCCTTGCCTTTGAAGTCCATGCGCTGCAGGACCGTCGCTGACTGCGAGCGGATGTTGGCGTTGGGCACCCGCATGGCCTTGAGCAGCGCCGCGGTCGAGCCCTTGCCTTTCAGACGCTCAAAGTGCTTGCGCATCGTTCGTGCCTTCCCGGTCTCACGCAGCTTTTCGACGTACGACCGGATCTCGGCGTCCGGGCTGACGTCCTCGAGCGCGATCAGCTTGTACTCAGCGTCGGGGCGAGCTGACGTGGACTTGCCGGACGGCGGCGCCTTTTTCGGCACGGAGAGCGGCTGGTCGGACGTCTCTTCGGCCGCGGGCGGTGGGGCTTCGGCGGGCGGCGCTTCGGCGGGAGGGGCTTCAGTCGCCGGTTTCGCCGGCTCCTCTGCCTTCTCCGCGGCGGGGAGCTTCGGCTTTTCTTTGCAGCCAATAAACAGCGCAGCCATCGCTGCGGCGACCAACATTGATGTGAAGGTGAATCTCATTGCTGCAGAAGATTGTGCCACTAATGGTGACGCAGTAGAATCCGCCCGTGTCATTCGGCGCACAGGACCGCATCGAGCGGCTTCGGAAGCTCGGTGGCACCGACTACGACCTGCTCGTGGTCGGTGGCGGCATTACCGGCGTTGCTACGGCACGCGACGCAGTGATGCGCGGCTTCAAGGTCGCTTGTGTTGAGAAAGAGGACTTCGCCTACGGCACGTCCAGCCGCTCCAGCAAGCTGATTCACGGCGGTCTGCGGTACCTGGAGCAGGCCAACTTCAGGCTGGTCTTTGAGGGCACTCAAGAGCGCGCCACTTTGCGCCGCGTTGCGCCCCATCTCGTGCGGCCGATCAAGTTCCTGGTGCCTGTATACGAGAGCTCCAAGCACGGTGTGCTAACGCTGGGAGTCGGGCTGTGGATGTATGACCAGCTGGCGGGAAAGCGCCGGTACGGACGACACAGCAGGCACAAAGCGGAGGCGCTGCTCAAAAAAGAGCCGGCGCTGCGCGAGGACGGGCTGCGTGGTGGCGCGATCTATTACGACTGCATGACCGATGATGCGCGTTTGTGCGTTGAGAACGCTGTCTCGGCGCATGACCAGGGCGCGACGATGCTCAATCGGGTCGAGTTCGTGCGGCCGCTGCGCGACGAGGACGGTCGCATCAGTGGCGGTGTCGTGTGCGATCGGGTCAGCGGCGAGGAGGTCGAGGTCTCGTGCCGTGTGCTGATCAACTGCACGGGGCCGTGGACGGACTCCGTTTTGGCGCGTTGCGGCGACGAGACCGGCATGATTCGGACCTCCAAGGGCATCCATGTGCTGTTTCCGCACGACAAGCTGCCGGTAAATCACGCCGTGGTGATGGCTGCGCAGCGCGATCGACGCGTGCTGTTTGCGATTCCGCGCGGTCGCGTCACGCTGGTCGGCACCACCGATACGGACTACGGGGGCGATCCGGACAACGTCTATGCGACGAGCGAGGACGTGGATTACCTGCTGGAGACCGTGGCCCACTATTTCCCGGACCATGAGCCGGGCCGGGCCGATATCGTGGCGACATACGCGGGGCTGCGTCCCCTGGTTCGAGACGACGCGGAGTCGCCGTATGACGTCTCGCGCGAGCACACGGTCGTGGCGACCGAGGACGGTACGATCACCATCGGCGGCGGCAAGCTGACGACGTATCGGCGAATGGCGTCCGATGTCGTCACAGAGGCGATGAAGACGCTGGGCGTCAAGCGCAAGGACCGGCCCAAGTGCCCGACGCCCAATGCACCGCTGCCCGGCGCTGTGGAGTTTCGCGCGGCGGCTGTGGTCACCGCAGCGATCGAGGCGCTGGTCACCGGCGGTATGGACCAGGACATGGCTGCGCACCTGGTCGGCGTGTATGGCGCGCGACACGAGGCGATCGCCGCGGATCCCGGCGGGCGAATCATCGACGGCATGCCGTTTTGCTGGGCGGAGGTCGATCACGCGGTTCGCGAAGAGTCGGCGATGTCGCTGGCTGATCTGCTGATCCGGAGACTGCCGATCTTCTACGAGGCTGCCGATCAAGGGCTCGAAGTCGCCGAGGCTGTCGCCGACCGGATGGGGGCGCTGCTCGGATGGGATTCGACACAAAGAGACGAAGAATTGGAGAAGTACGGCGCGACTGTCGCACAATCACGACAGTGGAAGGGACGCGCCGATGCCAAGGTTTGATGACGAGCTGAAAGTCGCGATCGATGTGGGGGTGCTTGCCGCCGCGGCGATCCGCGAGCGGTATGGCGGCGAGCAGATCGTTCAGTACAAGAGCCCCTTCGAGCCGGTCACCGAGGCCGACATGGTGGCGGACCGCATTCTGCGTCGTGACCTGCTCAGCGCGTTTCCGGATGACGGGTGGCTGAGCGAGGAGAGCGCGGATGACGGCGCTCGGCTGACGTGCAACCGCGTGTGGATCGTGGACCCGCTGGACGGGACGCGAGAGTTTGTGGCCGGCCGGGCCGAGTTCATGGTCAGCATCGCCCTGTGTGCGGATGGTGAGCCCGTCGTGGGGGTGATCGTCAACCCGATCACTCAAGAGGTCTGGGCCGCACAGAAGGGCGGCGGCGCCACATTGGACGGCGCGCCGATACGGGTGAGCGACGTCGCGACCCTCGCCGACTCCGAGGTCGTTGTCAGTCGCAGTGAGACTCGCCGGGGTATGCTGGAGTACTGGACGGGGACATTTGGGATGCGACCCAGCGGAGGCGCAGCAAACAAGCTGGTACAGATCGCGGACGGCCGGTCCGAGGGCACGTTTACGCGCGAGAACCGCTGCGAGTGGGACATCGCGGGGGGCCTGCTGATCCTCGAGGAGGCCGGCGGCCGCGTGACGCGTCTGGACGGCTCCCGGTTCCGCTTCAACCAAGAGCGCACCTTGTTTAAAGGGATCGTCGCGTCGAACGGGATTTTGCACGAGCCGTTGAGAGCGTCGATTTTGGCCGCGCCGACCAACGAATCCGGGTGATCTCGCGCGCGCGCTGAGGTAGAATCCGCACCGTGCTGCGCGTTCTGCACACGTCTGATTGGCATCTGGGTCACCGTCTGCACGACGTGCCCCGGCTGTACGAGCAAAAGCGCTTTCTACAGTGGCTTTTGGAGACCATCGACGACGAGCGCATCGATGCGCTGTTGATCGCCGGTGACGTCTTTGACACCGCAAACCCGCCGTCGGCCGTGCTGCGCATGTACTACGACTTTCTGGGCACGTGTGCGGTGCGTCATCCGGATCTCGAGATCGTCATCATCGGTGGCAACCACGACTCGCCGGGGCGTTTGGACGCGCCGTCCAGCCTGGCGCGCTCATTGGGCATCCACGTGGTGGGCGGACTGCCACGAAGCGCCGATGGGGTGATCGATGTGGACCGCATGCTGGTGCCGCTGACGGACCGTCTGGGGGCTGTCAGCGCGTGGGCGGCCGCGGTTCCATTTCTGAGGCCTGCGGACCTGCGTGGCTTCGACGGCGACGGGTTGGCGGCAGCGATCCGGGCCCTGTACGCGCAGGTGGTGGGCGCGGCTGTGGCCCGCAGAAAGCCGGGGCAGGCCATCGTTGCGATGGGCCACATGTATGCGGTTGGCGGCACCCTCTCAGCCCACAGCGAGCGAAAGATCCAGGTTGGGTACGTCGAGGCGGTGGAGGCGGACATCTTCGCACCGGACGTGGCGTATGCGGCGCTGGGACATCTGCATCGGCCGCAGACGGTCAAGGGTGATGACCGGCTGCGCTACTGCGGGTCGCCGATCCCGCTGGCGATGGACGAGGAGGCCTACCCGCACCAGGTGCGTCTACTGAAGTTCGACGGTGAGGCGCTGGCGGCGTCGATTCCGCTGCGAGTGCCGGTGTTTGTCGAGCTGCTGGCCGTTCCGAAGGTCCACGCGCCGATCGCCGACGTGCTGGAGGCGCTGTCCGCGTTGCCACGGGGCGAGCGGACCGAGGCGTCGCCCTATTTGGAGGTGCGCGTGCTGTTGGAGACGATCGAGCCGCGGCTGCGCGCGCGGGTGGAGGCCGCACTGGAAGGAGCGGCAGCCCGTCTGGTCCGGATCGATCCGATGTATACCGGCAGTGCGTTGAGCCTGGGGGACCAGACGCCGCGGCGAGAGCTGAAGAACCTGACCGTGCACGAGGTCTTCGAGGCCTGCTACGCGCGGCAGCACACGCCACCGGCGCCGGATGACCTGGTGCAGCTCTTCGATGAGCTGCTGGAGTCGGTGCAGGACAGTGGCCGAGACGCGGTGGAGTCCACGTGAGGATTCTGGCCGTACGCGGGCGCAATCTCGCCAGTCTGCGGGAGTTTGATATCGACTTTGCCGGCGGCATGCTCGGCGACACCGGGCTCTTCGCCATCACGGGGCCGACCGGGTCGGGCAAGACCACGCTGCTCGACGCGATCTGCCTGGCGCTGTACGACAAGACGCCGCGTCTTTTTGGCAACAGCCGAGCGCAGATCGGGCTGACCGACCAGGAGGAGGAGTCGCGGCTGGGTGATCGCGACCCGCGCGCCATCATGCGGCGCGGCGCCGGGGAGGCGGAGGCGTCGGTTGATTTTGTGGGTGTCGATGAGCGGCGCTGGCGAGCGGTCTGGCGTGTCCGTCGCGCGCGCCGCAGCCCGGAGGGTCGGCTGCAGCCGCAGACGATGGAGCTGCTGGATCTCGAGCGCGACACGGTGGTTAGCGGGCATCGGCGTAAGGACACGTTGAGCCAGATCCAGGATCGCGTGGGTCTCAGCTTTGGCGAGTTCAGCCGCTCCGTGCTGCTGGCGCAGGGCAACTTTGCGGCGTTTTTGCGCGCCGCGGAGCACGAGCGGGCCGTGCTGCTGGAGAAGATGACCGGCACGGGGATCTATGCGTCGCTGTCTCGCGCCGCGCACCAGCGGGAGCGGGCGGCGTCCGCGACGGTGGCGACCGAGCGCGTACGGCTGGAGGCGACGGCGGTGATGTCCCCGCAGGAGCGGGAGGCGACGCGCGCAGAGGCCGTTGAGCTGGGCGAGCGTCTTCCCGCCATTGAGCGGAGCCTCGCGACCGCGACTGCGGCTGTGGCGTGGCACGGGTTGACCGCACGACTGGAGCAGGAGCTGGCGGCGGCGACGCTGCGCGACAAAGCGGCGATCCAGGCGTGGGAGGACGCCGCCCCGCGCCGCCAAAAACTGGCCGCCGTGGAGAGGGCACATGGCGTGCGGGCGGAGATCGAGGCCGCCGATCGGGCGGTCCGGCTGGCTTCGGTGGCGAAAACAACGCTTCAGGAGCGTGCGACCGCCGCCGCGGCAGCGGACGAGCGACTGGCCAGGGCGCGCGATGCGGACGGCGCGGCGACGGCGGCTGCGGCGGCCGCGGCGGTTGAGCGTGCGCGGATCGAGCCCGAGTTGACGCGCGCGCGCGCCTTGGATGCCCGGGTTGTGGAGGCGACGCGCCAGCTTGCCGACGCCCGCGCCGCCGCCGAAAAGACAACAGAGGCGGCGGGCAAGTCGGAAGCGGAGCTGGCGGGCTTGGTGGCCACTCTTGATCGCGCGCAGGAGGCGTCGCGGATCTGTGAAAAGTGGCTTGCGGACGCCGCGCATCTGCAGCCGGTCTCTGCCCAGTGGCCACGCTGGGACGCGCTGCTTGGCGATGCGGAGGAGGCGCGCGCGGCGGCGGCGGGTGAGGCGACTTCGACGCGGGCGCTGGCCGGCGCTGCCAGGACCGCGGAGGAGCAGGTCAGCCTGGGACGGCTGACGCTGGACGACGCGCGCGGGCGATGTCGGACCGCCGAGGCGGAAGCGGGCGCGGCTCGAACGGCGCTGGCGGCGCATCGTGAGGCCTATCCGTCCGAGACGCGACGCGCCGAGGCGGAGGCGCTGTCCGAGTCGCTGGAGAACGTGGCGGAGCTGACCCTGGTCGCCCAGAAGAGGGCGATGGCGGCCCAGCAGCTGGCGGCCGAGCTGGAGGTTGTGGAGGACGCAGAGCGGCGGTTGGAGGCTGCGCTGGAGGCGGGTGAGAGAGCCGCCGCTGCCGCGACCGGGCTGCAGCGAAATGTGGTCCAGCTGAGGCGTGATCTGACCGTCGCGCGCGCCGCTGTCGAGCTGGCCGAGCGGCGGCCTGAGCTGCTGCGAGAGGCCGAGCCCTGCCCCCTGTGCGGGTCGCTCGACCATCCGGCGCACGATCCGCAGTCCGCCGACCGGCTTCCGGCTTCGGGGGTGTCGCGCCTCGAAGGGCTGCTGTCTGCTGCGGAGCGCGAGTACACGGCCGCGCAGGTGCATGCGGCGGAGCGGTGTGCCGAGGCGGAGCATCAGGAGAGTCGGGCTGTCAAAGCCCGTCAGGCGTGCGCGCTGATGGAAGCGGAGCGGGCGGCCGCGTTGGAGCGCTGGAGCGAGCTGTCCGCCGGTGTGCCGGGCGCGGATGCGTTGGCGCTGGAGCCCGCCGCCGTCGCCGCGTTGGAGGCCGGACTGAGGGCGCGCCGTGAGGTGCTTCGGGAGGCTGCGGCGACGGATGAGCAGCTCTCGGCGGCGGTGGCTGAGCGCGTTGAAGCGGCCGAGCGTGCGGCGGCTGGAGAGCGGGAGCTGACGAGCGGGCTGGCGGCGCTGACGACCGCAGCACAAGAAGCGGCGGCAGCGCTGCAGCGTCAGGAGGCGGTCGTGCGTGAGGCTGAGCTGCGGCTGGAGCGCGCTGTCTCGGGGTTGTCGGCGCTGCTTGCGGCGTACCCGGACTGGTCGGACGAGCTGTCACAGGATGCGACGGCGTTTCGGGCCGCTCGCGGCGCCGAGGTGCGACGGTTTGACCAGCAGACGCGGGCCGGCCTGGATGCGCGTGAGCAGCTGCAGACGGCCACAACGCTGGCCGAGGTGGCGCGCGCACAGACGACGGCGCTTCAGGCAGAGGCCGGCCGCGCCAGGTCGGCTTCGGCGCGGTTGGCTGAGCGCGTGGCGGATGCGCAGGCCGAGCGCGCGCCGATCCTTGACGGGCGCCCGACCGATGAGGTTGTGGAGGAGCTCGAGACCCAGAGCGTCGCGGCGGTACGGTCCGCGACCGCGGCGCGCGAGGAGCGGGCGTCCGCTGAGGCGTCGGCGCAGGCCGCGGTTGATGCGCAGGCGGCCGCTGTGCTGCAGTTGACGGAGCGCCAGCGTGAGTGCGTGGACTCTGGGGACGCTCTGACGACGGCGCTGAAGGCTGCCGGCTTTGACGGCGTCGATGATGTACGCCCGGTCCTTGCGCACAGCGCCGCGTGGGCGCGCGACGAGCGGGCGGAGATCGACAGGCTGGCTGTGCAGCGGGAGCGCGCCGGCGAGACGGTGGCCCAGGTCGATGGCCGAGTACAAGAGCACATGGCGCAGCCGCCCGAGCTTGGCGCGGTCGAGGCGCAGACCGCGGCGGAGCACGAGAAGCAGCGGCAACACGAGGTCGTGGGCCGCCTGGGCAAGCTGAGCGGGGCGCTGGAGCGGGACGACGCGGTGCTGGCCACGCGGGCGGAGATGACGGCGGAGCTGGATCGCCTGGTCGAGATCGCGGACGGCTGGAGCCGGCTGTCGCAGCTGATCGGCTCGTCCAGCGGCAACAAGTTTCGCGTGTTTGCGCAGAGCCTGACGCTGGCCGTGCTGCTGGCGTACGCCAACGAGGCGCTGCAGCAGCTGCGCCCCAGGTATCGGCTGCAGCGCGTCCCCGGCCACGACCTGGCGCTGATGGTGGTCGATCGGGACCTGGGCGGCGAGGTCAGGACAGTCGAGAGCCTGTCCGGCGGCGAGGGGTTTCTGGTGTCGCTGGCGCTGGCGCTCGGCTTGTCATCCCTTGCGGCCCATGAGGTTCGTATCGACTCGCTGTTCATCGATGAGGGCTTCGGCACGCTGGATCATCAGTCGCTGGAGACGGCGATCTCGGCGCTGGACGAGCTGCAGGCCAGCGGGCGCCAAGTCGGCATCGTGTCGCACGTGCCGGAGCTCGTAGAGCGCATTGGTTATCGCATTCGTCTGAACCCGGAGTCGCCGGGTCTCAGCAAGGTTCATATAGAGGTATAGTCCCACCCCATGAGTGAAGCCTATTACGTGATCGAAGTGCAGCCGCCGGACGCGCCTGCTGACCGGTTCGAGATCGACGACGACGAGCTCATTCTCGGCCGCTCCAAGAAGCGCGCGGACATCATCGTGCCCGACGCCCAGGCCTCCGGTACGCACGCTAAGCTGTGTTTCGACGGCGTCAACGTGACCCTGGAGGATCTCAAGAGCACCAACGGCACCAGCAAAGACGGCAAAAAGCTCTCCAGCGTGGTGCGGCTGGCGGCCAACGAGTTCTTTCTGATCGGCGAGACGATCATCACGTTGACCGACGTTGTGGTGCCCGAGCCGGAGACGGTGAAGCTGGACTCCGCGCCGATTCTCGACGGTGACGAGACCATGAATCGCTTTCTGCCGCCGGTGGAGCAGCAGGGGTCGGACGCCACTGTCGCCTTTGACCGCGCGTCGATCCCGGTCGGCGGCTTCGAGGAGTCCTGGCAGCCCGAGGCCCCGCAGCCCGAGCCGGATGCACAGCCCGAGGACGACGACGGCGAGGATGACGACACCGAGTCGGGCGGAGGCGGGCGCGTAGTGGGTGGCGTCATCGGCATCATCGCCCTGGTGCTGGTGGTTTATGCCATCGTGATCGGCGTGCTGACCGCCATCCCACCGTCGCCCGGCGACCTGGGCCTGGTGGAGCTGGATGAGGCGCACCCGACCAGCCAGCTGATGGCCGTCGCCAACGTGAGCTGGAAGTTTGCCAACACCGAGTACCGCTTTGTCTCTGTGCTGGGCAGCGACTCCTACGAGAACGTTCGCATCCACCACGAAAAGGCCGCCAAGGCCTACAAGACGGTGCTGGATACCGACGCCGACCGTGCCGACCGCCGCGAGGCGCTCGAGCTCCTGATGCGCGAGTCCGACTACGCCAAGCGAGGCACCAGCCGCCTGGCCAAGAACCTGGATGGCATGCGACTGGGCATGTACATCACCATGGGCGTGGCCGTGCTCGCCGGCCTGCTCATCTTCTTTGGCCTGCGCCGCATCGGTGGGTTTCTCATGCTCGCGGGCGTTGTCGGCCCCCTGCTCACCAAGCAGCCGGTCCTGATCGAGCCGCTGATCTTCACCGGCATCCTCGGCCTCTTCGCCATCGCCAGCATCGTCTCGGGCTTCCTGCTCGCCAAGCGTGCCGCTGTGAGTTCATGAGAGCGCGTAGCGGGCCATCTTCTTGAGCAGGCCCTGACGTGACAGCCCCAGCGCGTCGGCTGCATGGGTGCGGTTGCCGTGGCAGCGTGTCAGCGCGGCCTCGATCTCGCGACGCTCCAGCGCCTGGACCTTATCGGCCAGGGTGGCGGCGGGCGCGGCCGAGGTGGCGCCCGGGCCGGCAGCGAAGCCGAGGTCGGAGCGCTCGATGACCGAGCGCTCGCCGACCATCACCGCGGCGCGCTGAAGCTCGTTGCGCAGCTCTCGCAAGTTGCCTGGCCAGGGGTGGTTCATCATTGCGTCCAGTGCGTCGTCGGAGAGGCGGCGCGGGCGGCCGTCGCTGCCGAGCACGCGGTGTCGGGCCAGGAAGTGCGCGGCGAGCAAGGGGATGTCGGCGGGGCGATCGCGCAGGGCGGGCAGATGGATCTGGGCCCCCTTGATACGCCAGTAGAGATCCTCGCGGAAGTCGCCGGACTGCATGAGCTGCGGCAGGTCGCGATTTGTGGCGGAGATGAGGCGGACGTCGACGCGGACGGTGCGGTCGGCGCCGACGGGCAGAATCTCGCCGGACTCCAGCGTGCGCAGCAGCTTGACCTGCAGGGCCACCGGCATGTCGCCGATCTCGTCAAGGAAGATCGTGCCGCCGTCGGCCTGCGCAAACAGGCCCTTGCGGTCGCGATGTGCGCCTGTGAAGGCGCCTCGGACGTGGCCGAACATGGCGGACTCGAAGAGCGTGTCGGGGATGCCGCCGCAGTTGACCACCACAAACGCGCTGTCGGCCCGCGCGCTGGGCCGGTGGGCCGCGCCCCCCATCAGCTCGTTGGCGGTGCCGGGGTGGCCGGGGCCGAGGCCGGCGCCCGCCCGGTCCGCGACACGTCGGCCCATGTCCGTCGCCGCCTGAAAGGCCGCGCTCCGGCCGATCATCGCGCCCTCGGGCTCTGCGTCCGCCAGCGAGCGCTGCAGCGCGTCGATTCGCTGCTCCAGGGCGGCCTTCTCCAGCGCCCGATCGACGACGACCAGCAGAACGTCGGGGTCGACCGGCTTGGTTAGAAAGTCATACGCGCCCGCCCCCACCGCCTGCAGCATGATCTTCAGGTCGCCGGCGCCTGAGACGACGATGATTTTTGCGCCGGTGGCGCGCCCCAGCATGGCCTTCAGCTGCTCCAGCCCACCCTGCGCGCTGCCGTCGGGGGGCAACATGAGGTCCAGCAGCACGACGCTGTGCTGGCTCTGGGCAAAGGCGCGGTCGGCGCTCTGGCGGTCGTCGGCCTCCGTGACCGAGTGCCCGGCCTGGCGGAGTAGCGCGCTGTACACCTTTCTAAACGCGCTGTCGTCGTCGATGAGCAGGATTGGGCTCGGATTGGCCGTCATGGTCTCCCTCCGGCCGCGACGGCCAGCACGCTCTGATAACGAGGCATTGTGATGGCGAAGCGCGCGCCGCCCAGGTCCGACCGGCCGGCCTCGATCACGCCCTGGTGGCGCTCCACGATCGACCGCGCGATCGCGAGGCCCAGGCCGGTGCCGGCGGCGCCGTCGCGCTTTCGGCTGGTCACGAACGGCTCGAAGAGGCGCTCCACCACCGCGTCCTCTATGCCCGCGCCGCTGTCTTCGATGACCACGCTCAGGCGGTCGCCGTCCACACTGACGCTGATGCGCCCTCGGGGGCTCTCCACTCCGGTCAGCGCCAGCAGCGCGTTTTCGAACACGATGATCAGCACCTGCAGCAGCTGCGCCTGGTCCGCTTCGAGCAGGCGCGTGTCCACGAAGCCGATGCGGGTCCAGTCGACCTGAGGCGGCTCGGTCAGCCCACTGGTTGCGGTCGATAGCGCCAGATCGCAGGTCGCGGGCAGGTCGACCATACGCAGCTCCACAGCGCGCGGCTTGCCGTAGCGAAGCAGGTCGTCCACGAAGCGGCCGGCGCGATCGATCTGCGCCCGGATTGCGGCGACCGTCTCTGGATCGGCGCCGCCGTGCTCCAACATCCGCAGGTGCGCAGCCATGACACCCAGCGGGTTGCGGACCTCATGAGCCACCGCCGATGCGACCGCGCCCAGCTCCGCCAGGCGCTCGGCCTGATCAGCGCGCTGCTCCTGATGCGCCAGCTGGCCCGCGATGTCCACTGCAGCCGCCTCGGACGGCAGCAGCCGGCGACCCAGCGCCTCGCCGATCCATTGGCGCAGGGGCTCCAGCGCCAGTAGGCCCATGCACAACAGCACCAGCGCGCTGAAGCCGTAGGCCCGAATCGACGGCGCGTCGCTCACCGACGTCAACAGCGTCAGGATGCAGAACAAGAAGCCGCCCGACAAAATCGCCGTGATCGCGGCATACAGCAGGCTGCGCTGTAGCAGGCGGCGCGCGCTGGGGCGCTGATGACCACGAACGACATGCGCCATCAGCAGCAGCGAGCCGAGCACCAGATACATGCCGTACGGGTGCTGCACCTTGTTGCTGAGCAGCGCCGTGTTGATCCACGAGCCCATGTAGCCGAGCACTCCGGCGAGAAACAGCGCGGCGAATTGGGTGTGCCGCTCCCGCTCGATTTGCTCAAACGACGACGCCAGGGCGTAGAGCGGGAGGCTGAGCGCCACGACGGCCAGGCCGATCGCGTGCCAGTAATACGGGCCCTCCTGCAGCGTGGCCGGGTCGTAGAGCGCGCCTGGAAAGACCACGCCCATCAGCGTGATGACCGCCGCCGCGCCGTAGGCGAGCCACACAGGCATGTAGCGCGCCTGCTGGGTAAAGTCGTAGGCGGCGTGGATGTACGCGGCCGAGACGAACGCGCCGACGGCGGCCATGCGGCGTCCGACACCGGCGACCTCTGGAAAGGCGCACGCCAGCAGAGCGCCCGCCCAGACCGCTACCGACAGCGAGTAGATGATGAGCCCCGTCGCGTGGCGGCAGTACAGCGCGGCGCTGAAGAACAGCAGCAGCGCGACCGCGATGACCGGCGCAAGCGACAGCGTGTAGAAGGGATCCATCAGCGCCAGCTTAGCTTACGCAGCGGAGATCAGCCGCTCGGAGACGCCTTCGATCGTGGCGGCCACCTCGCGGATCAGGTCGACCATGGCCGCCTCCGGCCGGTCGGCAAAGCGCAGAACCAGGACCTGAGCGCTCATCTCCTCCATCTTCATCGCCGCCCGCTCGAGGTCCTCGCGGGATTGATCGCGCATCTTGCGCAGTCGCTCGATGTTGCGCAGGCGGGAGTGGATCGACAGCACACGGGGGTCGTCGTCCGTGAGTCCGCGCTCCTCCAGCGCCCGCAGCGCCGCCAGCGCTCGATCGGCGTCGAACTCGTCTCCCGCCAGCAGCAGATCCATCTCCGACAAGCGCGTCTCCACGCCCAGCAGCGACTCGGTAAGGCCTCGCACACGCGCGATCTCCGGCGCCAGCACCTCCTCCGCGATGCCGTCCAGGCTGGCGATGGCGCGCAGCAGCTGATCCTCGGCCGCTTTGACCCGCGGATCGGACACGGTCGGGGTCGGAGTCGGCGGGGGGGCATCACACGCATCGTCGATCGCGCCCCCGAAAAGCAGCGGCGCAAAGAACGGCCAGGCCAGTAGGTGCACTATGCCCTGACCGATGGAGTGTGCGCCCGACAGCCACATCGCAACAGCGACGACGAGGCCCAGCAACACATAGATGACGGCGGTTTCCGTGAATCCCATGACACCTCCTAAATGACTGCGGAAAGTGACGTCCCCACGCGATAGAGCGCGACGGGACACACCGCGGTGAAGACGCAGCACCAGCCCAGCACCAGGCGTCCTAGAAAGTCGCCGCGCCGCTCGTGTGTAATCGGCAGCAGCGTGACCAGACGCTTGAAGGCGTTGTGCAGCGGCTTGATATTCAGCACGCCCATCACGAACGGCAGCATCAGGCCCAGGAGCAGCAGCGTGTCCAGGTCCTGCACGAAGCCCACGATAGCGGCCAGCCCGATGGCCACGTAGAACGGCAAGATGCCCATCAGCAGAATCGAGGTGCGCGCCTGCATGCGTAGCGCCTGGGCCGTGATGACGCGGAACGGGGCGTCCAATCCAGACAGCTGGGTGTAGAAGTAGAAGCTGGGCAGACAGATCATCATGGCGCCCAGAAACGCGCAGACAAACGCGATAGGCAGCCACAGCGCCGGGCTGCCGGCCAGAAAGAAGCCCAGGTGCAGCGTGTTGTGCGCGCCGACGAGCTGGGCGACGAGCCCGACGGCAAATCCGTGGGCCGCCAGGCCGGCGGCGGACAGCACCACCAGGTTGCGGATGGGCCCGGTCAGGCGTCGGGTCTCGAGCAGCCGGGCGTCCATGGCCTCGTGCTCCTGCATGATCAGGCTGAACATGCCGGGGTCGGTGGTCATCGTGGTCATCGTGGCCTCCTAAAAGACAAACAGCTTGGTGATGAGGGCGAGCTCGGTGCCGATCAGCGCGACCAGCCCCAGCCAGACCATGTTGAACGTCTGGTCCAGCTCCGGCTCGAGCGCGCGCATGACACGCAGAAATACGTCGCCCATACACACGCCGACGCCTGTGAAGACCAGCGCGTTGATGGCCAGGCGGACCTCCGGCTCGGGGAGCGCCAGGGTGAAGAACCAGTTGATGGGGACGCTGGCCAAAAGCGCCGTGGCGCCAAAGCTGACCATGGCTGTGGCCGCCAACAGCGTGGTGCCGACCCGGCGCCTGGACCCGAACGCCGCGCCCACGATGTGCAGGGCCGGCAGCGCGATCGCCCAGGCAAAACCCGCGCAGATCGGGGCCGCCAGCGCGCCGAAGAGCATGCCGCCCGCGCCGTCGTGCATATGGATGGTGAGCCCGTAGATCGACACGCCGACCAGCGCGTTGGCCAGCATGACCACGATGATCAGCGGGCTGGGCGCCGCCTCCGCCGCGTCGCGCCAACGCAGCGCCAGCTCCTCGGGGCGCCGCAGGCCAACCCCGATGTCGCGGATAGACCGCTTGATGTCCATGGCAATATTCACAGCAAAGCCTCCTCAGCTTGAGTTGGCCGAAAGAAGGAGCACGCACCGTGCCATGCTGTGATTTCAGCGACTTAGCGGTCCAGAAGCCCCCGAACCGTCGACGACGTTGACGGCTGGCTGTCAACACCGTTCACACCTGGGCGAATCCGGATCTGGCGGCCGTCCTCCCGCCCCCGGTCGTGTGCCGTGCCGACGCGGTAGCTGCTGCGGCGCATGCTCACCAGGCGGGGAAAGCGCTCGCGCACGAACTCCTGCAGTCCCGGGTCTCCGGTCCAGATGAGCCCTTGCTCCTGATGCTGCTGGGTCTGCGACTTCAAGTGGTCGCGAAAGCCCATCAGCACGCCCACGCGATACTCGTTGCGCACCGCGTTTCCCTTGGCGCCGGTCGCCTTCTTGTAGCGCTTCCACAGCGTGTCCAGCGTGCGGTCCAGGTACGTGTGTACGTACTGGGCCAGGTCCAGATTATGCGGGCGCCCGAGCACCTCGAGCACGCTGGCCTGCTTGCCGGTGATCGGCATCGTCGTGCGCATCCACACAGCGCGCACAAAGTAGTGGCTGATCAAGATGCCGCTGATCAGCTTGCGCTCCAGCGTGACGCGGCCGGTCGGCGCCCCGATCCAGCGCCAGCTGAAGCCCGGATCCGCCTTGGCGTCCAGCTCGTCCAGGTTGTGCAGCAACAGCAGCTTGTTGGCTGCAGCCATGGCCGCCTGCGCCTCGTGCGGGTTGTCGGAGCCCGCCAGGTTCAGCAGCTTGCGCACCTTCTCCATCGCCCGCCGGGAGGCCTCCGACGGTGTCCGCTCTGCGCGAGGCGAGGCCGAGATCTGCAGCATTCTGCACGCCCGCTGAAACAGCACCCCATGTGGCCGACCCTTGCCGTCAAACACCTCGCTCACAAACTGATGCGCCATCTCGTGGCGCAGCGTCAGCTCAATCTCCAGCCACGTCGCCTCCAGCAGATGCTCGATGCTGATGCCGATGGTGCGCGTCAGCGGATCCCACCGCCCAAGTCGCGTCGTGGACTCATCCAGCGCGAACTGAGGCGTCTTCAGTTGACCGTCCAGGTGGTCGGCGTTGAAGGTCGCCCACTTGCGACTCAAGTGAAAAAGAAAGCGGCGTTGAAGGTCAAGCGGGATGCGGTCGGGCATGCGTCCGAAGACTACATCAAACCGACCGTCTCAGGGACACGGCAAGTCCGCGTCCACGATGACGTAGTGCAGGTCGGACGTCGCCGTTGCGGCGTCCGCGGTCAGGCGGCCGCGGATGTGGATCTTGCCGGAGCTCGCCAGGCAGTCCGACGTCAGCGTGTGCGCGCTGATCCCCGAGGGCACCTCGACGATAGCGCCTGGAAGCGCTGTCCAGCCCTGGGCGTCGTCCGGGTCGTCGCTCCACGCCTTGGTCACGAGGTCCAGCGTGGCCGGCTGCTCGCTGTACACCACCAGGTCGGCCACCACCGGGTTGACGTGGTCTGACAAGAAGTCCAGGTGCACGTATGCGCGCGGCTCGACCGCCATTCGGGCGACCTCCTCGGACAGCTTCTCGACCAGCCATGACGAGCCGGTATCGGTGGCGACCGCGAAGAAGTAGCGTGTCCCGCTGACGTCATCGTCAACGTACTGCGCGTCCAGGCGATAGGAGCTGATCGCGCCGCCCTTGTGATAGAAGGCCGCGGACGGCAGTACCGCGGAGACGCCGGCCCAGCCCGGACCGCCGCAGCTCTCGGCGTTGTTCATCACCGGCTCGGGGCCGCCGTAGCGCATCCAATCGAGCGCGTCGGGGTCTACGTCGAAGCGCTGCTCCGGGGCTAGCTGCTCGTGGTGCATGAGGCGGCGCAGGTGTTCGGCGAGGTCGCGCGTTGACGTGCAGTTGGCCACATGGTCCGAATTGCCCACGGTGCAGCCGATCGCGTCCGAGTAACTCTCGCCGGAGAAGTCATGGATCCGCTCTATGGTGTTCTCGCCGTCGGCCAGAACGATGCGCTGCGACTCGTACAGGTGGTAGACGAACGGGCGGTCGCTGACGTAGCCGGACATCAGCGCGCTCTCCTCGAAGCCTTGCTCGGGGAGCAGGAAGGCGGTGTTGAGCCAGTCCGCGCCGGCGAGTCGCAGCAGCAGCGTGTACGCCGAGTTTGACGAGCAGTTGAAGCTCTCGAAGATGAGCTGTCGGACGGTCTTGGAGACGTCCTCGACCCACCCGTCCCCATCGTGGTGGTAGAAGGTCGCCAACGCATCCAGGGTCATGCCCTCGGCTTTCAGGAGCACGAGCGCGGCCGTCGCTGTGAACACCTTGATCGTGCTGGCCGGCCAGAAGTCCACCTTGTGTGCCGTGTCCGCGTAGCCGACTTCGATCAGCTCCCCGTCCGCCTCGTCGACCCACCCGAAGTACGCCCACACGGTGAGGTTCTCCCGGAAGGCGTCGATCAGCGTGTCGAAATGCGGAAACGTCGGGGCCGGCGGCGGGTCCGCGACGTCAGGTGGTGGCGACACGTCCGCTGGCGGCGTCAGGTCGGGTGCCGGCGTCACGTCGGATGGCGGCGTCACGTCGGGCGGCCCCACATCCGGTGGCAGGTCCGCGTCAGGCCCGCCGTCGATCGGCGGTGGCGCGCTGTCGCTCGGCCCCGATACGTCCACCGTCTGGTCGGCAGCTTCGGGCCCCGGTGGCGCCTCTGGGCTCCCACACGCGGCGAGCAGGACGGCCGGGATCAGGAGTCGGGCGATTACATCAAACCGAAGACGCTGAACTTGAAGAAGAAGCGGATGAACAGCCAGGTGCCCATGGCGATGGACGCGATGCGCACGCTGCTCGGCTCCGACTCGGCCGCCAGCCCAAAGGCGAAGAAGCCGCCCATGACGAGCGCCTGCCCGGGATATCGCAGCAGCCCCGAGATCGAGGAGAACAGGTCCTGCAGAAAGAAGCCGCCCAGGTTGTTTACCAGAAGCCCGACGATGACCGCGGCCGAGCCGAGAATCACGTAGGTCGCGTAGCTCTCGGACAGGTCCATCAGCTTGTTGAGATCAAACATTGTGCCCCCCTCAGCCGAACGTCAGGCCGCAGAGCAGCCCGCCGCAGATGATGGCCGTCAGGCGGATGCCGTTGGACAGGTTGTCGGCTTTCATGCCCGCAATCGTGATGCCGGCAGCGAGCAACACGCCGCCCGGCAGACGGATGAAGTTGCCGATGGTGTTCATGCCCTCTTTCCAGAACAGGTCACCCCAGCCGGCCAAAAACCAACCTAACGCGATGCCCGCCACCCCAAGCTGAATCCACAGCTTGTAGTTGGAGGAGTCGGCGTACTCCATGTTCAGGTTTTCCATTGCACTTGCCTCCAGTGTCCCCAGGTGTGCCTGAGATTACACGCGGTTGGAGGCCTCACCGCAAGTCTACGGCCGCGGTTTTTTAACCGTCGATCGGCTCTTTCTTCACCCACTTGGGTGCGTTCCAGAAGATCCAGCTCTTGTCGGGCTGCTGGCTCAAGTCGCCACTGGTCCCGAACCACAGCGGCATCCCGTACGGGATGTCCTCGCGCGGCAGCTGTACGCGGGTGTCCACAAAGCTCGCCAGGGAGTACGGGTCAAAGGTGCCTCCGCTGAGGCCCAGGCTTGCCGCGTCGGCGCTGAGCACGTTCATGGCGGCGTTCCAGTCGACCGGCGCAGCCGCATCATCGGGATGGGCCATGTGGTACCAGGTGCCGTCAAACTGGCCGGCGATCTGGCCGAACGCCGCCTGCGCGACCTCGCCAAACGTCATGATGGTGGTGATGGGCTTGTCGGCCAGAATCTTGGCCAGAATCTGCTCGCGATAGGCCGACAGCGTGGGGCTCTGTGCCAGGTTCAGCACGTCGTATTGCGCGATCGTGTCGTTGAGCGGATACGGATACGGGCTGACCATCAGGTAGTTGTTGTCCGCGCCGATGTTCTCCAGGAAGTGGTTGATCTTCTGCCCGGCGTCCCCGATCAGCACGCGTCCGGCCACCACCTGATCGCTGCCGTAATCCTGCGCGATGATCAGCAGCCATGGCGCCCCATTGATGTTGCCGCGATACCACAGCGGCACCTGGTGGAAGTCGTTGTTTGCGTCGACCTGCGCCTCGGTCTCGGCCGTCGCCTGTGGGGGCGTGCCCGCGAACAGCTCCACCCAGTCAGCCGTGGGGCCCGGATCGTGGCGGTTGTCTGCGTCGTAGCGCGGGGGCTCCCAGCTCAGCTCGGTCTCGATAGTGGCGCCCGTCTCGTCGGTCGCTTTTTCAAACCCGCTGTCCGCCTTGGAGGCGGTCGCCGGGAAGGCGGCTGACGGCGCCTCATAGCGCACCCCGTTCATGCTGCGAAGCTGAACCTGCAGGCCGCTCATGGCGCGCTCGCTCTTGGTGCCGCCGCGCCCGATCTGATGGCTGAAGCCGTACGGCAGGTCCCGATACGGGATGTCGCGGTCGCCAAAGAAGAACTTGCTGCTCTGGAACGTCCAGCCGTCGGGGTCCGTGGGCAGCCAGCCCGGATCGATGTAGCGCCAGTACCACACGGCCTTCCAGGACTTGGTCATGCTGCTGACCACCGCGTTGATGGTGCCGCTGTCGATCACCGTGCCGCTGCTGTCCGGTGCGTAGGACAGGGCGGCCGCGCCCGGGTGCACCATATGAGTCCACCGCGTGCCCTCCGGGAACTTGCCGCCGAAGCGCTCCTCACGGAAGATCTTCACCGAGTTGTAGGCCGCGTTGCCGAAGCTGCAGATCAGCTGGATATCGTTGGTATCCATGACCTTCTGCATGATGTCGTTGCGGTGCTCCTTGATGGCGCCGTTCATCGCCAGCTCCGCCGTAAACTCGTCGTACTGCTCGTAGATCGAGTAGACGAACGTGTTGACGAGGATGTAGCTGCGGGTGATGCCCAGGGCGTTCAGGAAGTTCTGCACCTTCTGGCCGGTGCCGCCGGTGAACGCGCGATGGACCAGCGCCTCATCGGTGGCGCCCTCCTGGCCGACGACCATGACGCGCGCCGTGCCGTCCAGGCGACCGCGATAGAACAGCGGGCCCATGTGGTAGCGGAACTTGTTTTTGGTCAGCGTGAACTTGGCGATGATCGTGCCCTCGGGGTCCTCCGCCAAAATCGCCGCGTTGGCGTCGTCGTACTTGCTGGTGCCCGTCTCCGGGTTGACGACCAGCCACTCGTCGCCCAGCGCCTTGGCCACGGCCCGGAAGTTGGGGACCGCCGCAAACAGCTCGGCCCAGCCACTGTCCTTGGGCGGGCCGGCGTCGTACTCCAGCGGGCTGCCTGTGAAGACGCCGCACAGCTTGCACGACAGCGGCTTGTCCTTGGCCGCCTCCTCGGCGACCTCCGTGGCTTTCTCGGGGTCAAAGCTCTGCGCGTATGTCTTGATTTTGGTCAGCGCCGAGTTGCCGACGTACTTGACGTCATCGATCTCCTCGATGGACGTAAACGGCGTGTCGTCCTCGGTGCCGTACAGCCCATCAGGGCCGTTGCGTGCGGCGATCAGGTTCTTGGACGCGGTGCTGGTCAGGCCGACCGTGACGTCCAGCGCCTCAAGCGTCGTCGTCGGGTGGTTCATAAAGGTCAGCACCTGCTCAAGCAGCACCTTGGCCGGGTCGACCGGCTCCCAGTCCACCGAGTAGGCCTCGATCTTGGCGATGGTCTTGGGGCCGATGTACTTCACCCCGTCCAGCTCGTCGATGGTGTCGTAGAGGTCGTCGTCGTCTGTCCCGGTCGTCGCGTCCTCGCCGTCCCGATGGGCGATGATGTTGTTGGACTGAGTGGTCGTCAGTTTCACTTTCTGATTGAGAAACACCGTCGTCGTCGCCGGGTCATTCAGGAACTGCAGCACCTTGGGCACGTCCTTGGGGCCGGTGTCCGCGTTCAGCTCCGGCGTCCAGATCTCGGCGTACGCCTTCAGCTTGCTGATGGCGCTGGCGCCCACGTATTTCACGTCGTCCACGGACTGCAGATCGGTGAACGGCACGTCGTCGCCGGTGCCAAACTGGCCGTCGGGACCGTCGCGCGCCTCGATCAGCTTTTTGGCGGCGGTCGCGGTCAGGCTGGCGTCGATGTCCAGGATGGTCAGCGTCGTGGTCTCGTGGTTCAGCATCTGCACGACTTTCGCCTCGATGCCCTCGATCGGCGGTGGCTCCGCGTCGGGATCCTTGGGCACCCAGGTCTCGGCAAAGGCCTTGAGCTTGGCGATCGACGATGGGCCTACGCCCTTGACGTCATCCACCTCTTGAATGCTGTCGAAGAGGTCGTCGTCCTCGCTGGGGAAGAGCCCGTCGGGACCGTCGCGGTGCGCGATCAGGGCCTTGGCCGCGGTCGACGTCTGCTTGGCGTCGATATCGAGCACTTTGAGGTCGGTCGTGACGTGGTTGAGCATCTCCAGCGTCTTGGCCGTGAGCTCCTCGTCCGTCAGCGGGGCGCCGAGCTCGCCATAGCTGTCGTGCTCCTCGGCCATGCAGCCCGAAAGAGCCAGTGTGGTGGTCGCTAGAAGAATGAATGCACTTCTCATCATCTACTCCGCACAGTCGATGGGGTTTTCGCCGCTCGGGTCAGCGCCCTCGAACCCGCAATCATACCAGTTGTTGTTGGGGTCCCACCCGCATGAGGTCAGGCAGATGTCGGTTTCGAGATTGCCCTTCGAGTCGCAGTACTTCAGCGAGCTTGGCTCGCAGCAGCCTCCAAATTTGACCGACCCGCAGTCCGCGGAGGCCCCGCATTTGCCCTGGGTGCAGAATTCGCCCTCCGCGCACTCGTCACAGATCGACAACTCAAAGACCCCCTCGTCCTTGGAGGGGAAGTCGCCGTCCACGATGACCGTGTATGTGGTGCCGGCGGTCAATTCGACGTCCAGATTGTAGCCGCCGAAGGCAGAGCCGACGCATTGGTCAAACGGGCCCGTGCAGGATTCGACGATCGCTATGATCGGCTCCCAGTCTTCGGTGGCGCCGTCCACGCGCAGGGTGTAGGTCCCCGTTGCGTCGGGGGTGAAGGTCCAGGTGAGGTCGCCGTTGCCCTCGCCGCTGTCGCCCCACAGCGGGCCGCAGCTGATGACGAAGTCGTCGGTGAGACCGACGTTGGTCGAGATCACGCTGAAACCCGGCCCGTCAATGGTTGCGGGTGACGCGCAGTCGTCGTTGATGGGCGTACCCTGGCAGGCGCCCTCGGCGCAGAACTCTCCCTCTGCGCAGCTGCCACAGCTGCCGCCGCAGCCGTCGCCGCCGCAGTTGCTCTCACCACAGCTGGGCACACATGTCAGGATCGCGAGCTCAAAGTTCCCGGCCCACTTCTCCTTGTAGCCGTCGATGATCACGTAATAGGTCGTGCCGGCGTCCAGCGTCAGCGCCACGGTCTCGGTGCCGAGCGCCTCGATCTCCGAGCCGGAGACGCACGTGTTGGCCACGTCCGCGCAATCGGTCACGACGTACAGCGCCGAGTCGAAGTCGGTTGCCGGGTCACCGGATAGCGCAAAGGTAAACGGTCCGGTGACGGCCGGGGTGATGCTGTACACAACATCCGCCGCGTCGTCGCCAAACGAATAGAAGTCGGGCGCGTCGGGGCAGACCCCCTGCAGCACGTCGTAGTCGTTGTTGGCGCCGTTGGTGGTGCCGGTGATCACGGCCGGAAGCGCGTTGACGTCGATCACCTCGGCCGACGCGCACGTATCGTTGTCCGCGCACGGGCAGGTGCCGCCGCAGCCGTCGTCCACGCCGCACTCCTCGCCGCACGATGGCGCGCACTGGCCGGTGCCTTCGATGGTCAGCGTGTAGGCGCCGTAGTCCAGGTCGCTGACGCCGTCGACGATGATGTAGTACGTGACCCCGCCGGTCAGGCCGACGGTCAGCGACTCCTGGTCGAACTCATCGGACCCGGCCAGGCATGAGTCGGCGGCCGCCGCGCAGTCGGAGACGACGTACAGCGCCGCGTCGAACTCCAGCCCGGTCAAAGACATCTCGTAGACCTCGTTGGCCGCCGGGGTGAGGGTGTAGACGACGTCCGGTGAGGCCGAGAGATCCGCCGGGTTGCACTGGCCGCCCATCGCCGGATAGTCGTCGTTGGCGTCGGTTGTATCGCCGGAGTCGGTGTACGGCACGGCGTCCACGACGGTCGCCCCGCCACAGGTGTCATTGGTCTCCGGGACGAAGCACGAGGCGCCGTCGCCACTGCAGGTCTCGCCCTCCGCGCAGGCCCCGCAGGTGCCACCGCAGCCGTCGTCGCCACAGACTTTGTCAGTGCAGTCGGGCGCACACGTCTCGCAGGTGATCTCGATGTCAAAGGCGCCCACCGCGCCGTCCAGGCCGTCCACCACAAACGTGTAGGTGGCGTCCGGTTTTGCCAGGAAGAGCACGTCGTTGATGTCTGTGTGGATGCACTGCTGAGCGAAGGCGCCGCCGTTGATGTTCTCGAGGATCATCAGGTCGGTCTGGTCTTCTTTGTTTTGCAGGGACACGGCCACGAATGTCGGCTCCTCGACCGCGAAGGACCACGCGACCTCGGGGCCTGTGTAGAAGCCGTCGTTGCAGCTGTACTCGCTGAGCACGCTGGTCGCGCCGTCCTTGTCGGTGGCGCCGGAGGTCTTGGAGCCGCACTCCAGAGTGTCCAGCGGCACGGCGGCCGGCGAGCAGTCGGTGGTCAGCTCGCAGTCGGGATCGTCGCAGTCGGTCAGCTCGTCTTTGTCGTCGTCCAGCTCGTCCGCGCAGTTCTCTTCGGTCGTCGGCGTGTCGCCGGTGTCGCCTGTATCTCCCGTGTCGCCGGTGTCGCCGGTGTCGCCGGTGTCGCCGGTGTCGCCCGTATCTCCCGT
>CAZJHX010000021.1:0-87021 GCA_964545715.1 uncultured Myxococcales bacterium | reverse complement strand
CGGGGGTCTTGGGCACGGTCCGGGGAGGGGCCGCGGGGGCCCGGCGCCCCGTTGGGGGGGGGGGGAGTTAATCTGGCGGGGGAGGGGTGAGGTACCACCGGCGGCGGGTGCCGCCGGTGGTACGTCAGAAGACTAGTTGCAGGTCGGCTCGCAGGAGAACTTGGCCTCCGGCTTGCCCTCGCCGTCGATCGACTCGGTGCAGGTGGAGCCGCCGTCGGTGCCGTTGCAGTCGGCGTCGACCGTGCAGGCCGGGGCGCAGCGGCGGTCGGCAAGGAGGCCGACGGAGCCGACGTTCACGCAAACGTTGGTGCCGGTGCAGTCGGTGTCGACCTGGCACGGGATGCAGCTGGCCTCCTTGCGGCAGACCTTGGTGGCGACATCGTTGTCGGTGCCGATGCGGTCGATGAGGATGAAGTCATCGCACACCAGGCCGGCGCCGGTGCAGTCGGAGTCCTCTTTGCAGAGACCGCCGCAGTAGCCCTTGTCGTCGCCGGCGTCGGGGAGACAGTAGTTCGTCTCGCAGAAGTCGCCGGGGGAGTTGGACTCGAAGGTGATGTCACAGGAGTCGCCCATCTTCGCCGTGGACGGCTGGAAGGCGCCCTGGGCGTCGGGGATGCCGGCGCCGAGGCAGAGGAACTCAGCCTTGGCCGGGCCGGTGGCACCGGCTGCGACGCCGATGGCCTGGCAGGCCTCGTTGGCGCCGCACTTGAAGTCCGCGGAGCAGTCCGTCAGCGGGCTCGTCTCGGCGGAGGCCGGACGACACAGCGGGACGTAGACGGTGTCCTCGTTGCTGTCGACGTCGAAGCCGAAGCTGTAGAGGTAGCCGAAGCAGAACATGTTGTACGTGCCACCGAACTGACCCAGGGTCTGCGGACCGGCCGGGCAGTCGGACTTGCTGCCGCACAGGGCGGTGCAGAAGCCGGGCTGGTCGCCCTGGCTGCCCAGGCAGAAGCCGGACTTGCAGTTGACGCCGGAGTTGCCGCCGCAGGCGTCGCCCACGTCGCCCTCGCCGGGCTCGGTCTCGGCGCAGATGCCCTTGGCGTCAAGCGCGCCGTCAGCCTGGAAGTAGCTGTAGAAGTCGCAGGCCTCGGGGGTGGGCGAGCCGGCGCAGTCGCCGTCTGCCGAGCAGTCGCTCTGGGTACCCGGGTAGTCGACGCAGAGGCCGAGCGGGATGTACTTGTCGTCGATCTCGTCGTTGTTGAAGTCGACGCCGCTGGCGTTGGCGCTGCAGAGCATGCCGGTGCCTCCGCCCGCACAGTCGGCGGTGGAGTCGCAGATGGCCGAGCAGGTGCCGTTGTTCAGGCACGGACCAGCGCAAGGCGGCTTGGGAATGTTGTCCGTCGCGTCATCCTCGCACTCCTCGCCGAGCTTGGCGGCGTTGGGCGCGGCGGCAGCACACAGGTGCTCCCAGTCGGCGTTCTCGTTGAACTCGCCGTTGAAGTTGATGCGGCAGAAGTAGTCGTCGCCCGCGCAGTCGGTGTTGCCCGAGCACTGGTTGCCCCAGCAGATGTCCATCTTGATGTCGGGGTTGGACGTGCCGAAGATCTCGAACTGCTTGTAGCAGTACATGGCGCTGCACTCGGCGTCGTTGGCGCAGTCGCCCCCGCCCTTGGCGCACTTGCCACCCGAGCAGGTGTCGGTCAGGCAGTCGTTGTCGTCGCCGCAGAAGCCCAGGCAGCCGGGGCCGAAGCAAAGCGTCGTCTCGCAGTACTTGACGTCACCCTCTTCCGGGTTGCGGTTGCAGAACTCGCCGATCTTGGCGGGCGCCTTCGGAGCCGCCGCGCAGCGGGTGCTGTACTCACCCAGGACATACAGCAGCTGACAGGTCTCAGCGGCCGGACAGTCCGTGTTGGAGACGCACGGGGCAAACGTGGTGCCCGGCGAGCAGAAGTTGACCGGCTGCCCCTGGTCCGGGGGAGCAAAGGCAACGCACTTGTAGTTGGCGCCCATCGGGCCGTCCACGGCGCCGGCGCAGTCATCGAAGGCCGCGTCGGGATCGTCGATGCCGTCGGGGCCGGCGGTGCCGGAGTGGTCAACCTGGTCCTTGGTGATGGTGCAGGACTTCGTGCACGACGGCTCGAAGCACTGGCCGGAAGCGCACTGCGCGTTCATGCAGGCGGGCCAGTTGGGGTTGTCCTGGAAGCCGTCAGGCGTGTTGACGAACGGCTGGCAGTCGCCCTTGCGACCACAAGCTGCGCCATACTTGGGCAGGTCCACCGGGACCTCTTTCTCCTGGCACACGTGAGTGGCGTTGTTGCACTCGTCACCTGCCGCGCAACCGGCACCGCAGGTGCCGCTGCAGCCGTCGGGACCACACTCCCAGCCAGGCTGGCAGAAGGGCACGCACGTGTCACCCGTATCGGTCGTGTCGTCGGTGGTGTCGGTGGTGTCGGTGGTCTCACCCCCCGTCGTGTCGGTGGTATCGCCGGTATCGGTGGTTGCGGACGTGTCGTCCCCGGTATCGTCGCCGCCTTTGCTGCCCCCGCCGCCACCACTGCTGCCACACGCAGCAAGGCCGGTTCCGAGAGCAAGGAGCCCAGTTAACATCAGCACAGTCGTTGGTTTACGCATCGCTCGAGCAATCCTCCGGGGATGATAATTTCCCGTGTAATCCCGCAGCCTTCTAGCCTCAGTAGCCACGGAAAAGTCGCCGCATCATATGGACGCAATCGGGGGGTGTCAACCACTTTCGATTGGGGTTGCCCCCCCCGTTTTCGCCCGTGATCCGAGGTGGAACTGCAAAAAGGGCGCCAGAACTTAATCGATCGCCAAGTAGTTGTAGTTACAACCTAATTGAGAAAAGACGAGAGGATTCGTCGAATTGGGCCGTTAACAACCATGACAACCGCGTCACCGAAGCCGTTAGAAAATCAACGGTGGGGCTCGCGGTGTAACGTTCATTGAGCGGGTGAAAATCATCTGTTACAGTCACCGCGTTTGGTTATCGTCGGACACGAGGTCTTAATTCAGCAATGCTGTTTCTTTGTGCGAGATGCCAGGCTCGCTACAAGGTGTCGGACGAGAAGGTCCGCGGCCGTGTCCTTAAGATACGGTGCAAACATTGTAGCGCGCTGATAGTCCTGCGTTCGCCGGAGGCCAAGAAGAAGGCCCGGGCGGAGCAGGTGGCGGAGACCGCATCCGTTGCCCAGGCAGCGGTCGCGGAGTCGGGAGCCGTCGCAAAGGTCGCCGCCAGCGGCGGGGCAAGTGTGCCCGCGCCCGGAAATGGCGCCAAAGGCCCGGCCCGCAGCGCCAGCATGGGCTCGCTACGTATCGCACGCCCTACCCACACCGTCCCAACCGTGGACGAGTCCGGCCAGCAAAAGATCTGGCACGTGGCTATCGGCCGCCAGAAGAAAGGCCCGATGACCGTCTCCGACGTGGAGGCCCTGGTTGCTGACGGCTCTTTGAGCGCGACCAGCTACGTCTGGCGCGCGGGCATGCGCAACTGGGTACACCTGCAGACCATTGGGGACTTTGAGACCGCACTGGCCAACTTTGCAGGCACGACCGAGATGTCCGTGCTGCCGGAGCGCGACGAGAGGGTGCCGAGCGCGGACGACACCATCGTCATGAAGTTCGACGCGCAAGCGGCGGACGAAGCAAAAGCCAAGGCAGAGGCAGAGGCAGAGGCCGCAGCAGCAGCCGAGGCAGAGGCAAAAGCCAAGGCAGAGGCAGAGGCAGAGGCAGAGGCCGCAGCAGCAGCCGAGGCAGAGGCAAAAGCCAAGGCAGAGGCAGAGGCAGCAGCCGAGGCTGAGGCGAAAGCAGCAGCCGAGGCTGAGGCCGCGGCAGCAGCCGAGGCAGAAGCGAAAGCCAAAGCAGAGGCTGAGGCTGAGGCTGAGGCCGCAGCAACAGCCGAGGCAGAGGCGAAAGCCAAGGCAGAGGCAGAGGCGAAAGCAGCAGCCGAAGCAGAAGCGCTCGCCGAGGCGCAGGCCGCAGAAGCCGAAGCAAAGGCCCTGGCCGAGGCCGAGGCAGCCGAAGCAGCCGCGCTCGCCGAGGCGGAGGCAGCCGAGGCCGCAGCAGCAGAAGCGCTGGCGCTGGCCGAGGCGGAAGCCGCAGAGGCCGAGGCGCTGGCCGCAGCCGCGGAAGCCGAGGCCGCAGCGGCAGAAGCCACCGCAGCCGCGGAAGCGGCAGAAGCCGAGGCTGCCGCCGCGGAGGCTGAAGCCGCCGAGGCGGAGTCCCAGGCGCGGGCTGCAGAGGCCGAGGTCGCGATGGCCAGCACCGGCGAGGTGGCCGCTCCACCGGACCTGCCGGACGCCGAGCCTACCGTTCAAACCGCCCGCTCAGAGCCGGACCCGGATGACGTCGTTACGGTCCGCCGCATGGCGCCCACCCCCGACGACGTCGTGACCGTGCGTCGCATGGCCCCTGGCGCCGAACAAGAGGCGACTGTCCGCGACCTGCCGGAAGACCCGGACGACGTCGTGACCGTCCGACGCATGGCCCCCGGCGTGGAGGACCTGCTGGACGCCGGCGACGACGAGTCGAGCGAGCCCACACCCGAGGTACGCACGGCGAGCGCCGTAGAGCCGACCCCCGATCCCGACGGATTGGAGCTGAGCGAGGGCGACGACGACGACATCACGATCCGCTCCGACGTGCCGGCGGGCCTGCAAGGCATCGCACTCGACGACGATCCGACGGTTCAGATGGCCGCGCCCGCAGACTTCGGCAGCGACGACGCCGCCGAACCAGACGAAGACGCCCCGACGCTGAACACGAAGATGCCGGAGGACTTCCTGGACGACGCCTCGGATGCCGAGGAGAGCAGTGACGACCCAGACTGGAGCGCCGACACCGCAGAGCAGCACCTGCTGGGCAACCTGGCGGATATCGACACCGAGGCGATCATCCACCAGACCACTGGCATCTCGGTCGACGGCGACGACGACGATACGATCCCCGGCGTCTCGCCGGAGCAGCTCGCGGCCGAGGCCGCCGCCGAAGAGGCCGCCCCCCCGCCCATCCAGGACGCGACCATCCTCGACTTCTTGTCGGACATCGACGCCGAGCGCCAGACCGCTCCGGAAGAGGAGCCCGCGGAGGATGTCGTCGAGCTGCTGAGCGCCGAGGACCTGGTCGAGGCGATCGAAGCCTCTCCCGCCGTCCCGGCCGCCGCGCCGCCGCCGCCGGTGCCGGCCAAGCTGACCGGCGAGAGCGTGAAGGCGGTCGCGGACGAGGACCTCGAGCAGGCGACCGACGAACCGGAGACGGTCGAGATCGCGCCCGAGACCGGCGACGAGAAAGAGAGCGTGGCCGAGCGCGCCGCTGCCGCCGCCGCCGAGGTCAGACGCACCGCAAGCGCCCCGCCCGCCGCCAAACCTGAACCTGAGCCGGAGCCGGCCGCCGAGGCACCCGCACCGGACACCCCAGCGCCGCCCTCCGCCGACGAATCGAACGTGGACTCTGCAGAGGCGTTCTTTGCGGCCGGTGAAGCGGCAGCAAAGCAGGCCGCGGCAGCGCCGGTGACCGACGCTGAGCTCGCAAACCTGCCCGGGCCGGAGCCGGCCGAGGAGCCCAAGGAGAGCTTCTTCCCCACCGACAGCGGTGGCGGCAAGGTGATCCCGGTCCTGGAGCTGCCGTCACCCGACGCGGTGCGGCCGTCCAAGCATGAGGTCAAGAACCTCATCCAGGAGTTCAGCCTGATGATCCGGCTGAACAAGCGCAGCAACCGCGCCAAGTTCATCGCAGCCGGCGTTACCGTCGTCGTCATCGCCGCCCTGGGCGCCGTCGGCTGGTACTCCCAGAAGAAGGCTGCCGAGGAGGCCGCCGCCAAGCGGGCACGCGACGCTCAGATCCAACTGGACACGCCGGAAGAAGAGGTCGTGACCTACACGGTGGAAGAGCGGCGGGCCCAGATCGCCGCTGCCCGCAAGGCCAAGACCCCGGGCGCCAGCAAGACCATGCGCGAGCAGATCGACCTCACTGGCCTGACCAAGGAGAACCGACCCAAGGCCAGGACAAACGGCAAGCCGAGAGGGAAGCGCCCGCGCACCAAGGTAGGCTCCGCCGGCGGGGCTGTCGAGGTGGAGCCGGAGCAGTGGGAGCGCAAGCTCACCGCCGCCGAGATCGCCGAGCGCAACCGCCAGAAGATCGGCGAGACCACGGACACCTCGGGCAAGCGGGAGATCGCGATCGGCCTGACCCCGCCCAAGCCGAGCAAGCGTGCAACCGAGGACCTCAGCGACGCCAAGATCTCCGCACTGATCCAGCGACGCAGCCGCAAGTTCATGCGCTGCAACCAGTCCGGAGGCTCCGCCAAAGTGAAGCTCAGCTTTACCGTTGCGGCGTCAGGCGCGGTGCAGAAGATCACGGTGGCGACCCCGGGTCTGTCAGACGCCGCCTTGCAGAGCTGCGTGCGCGCAATCGTCGCCAAGTGGCGATTCCCGCCCATCGCCAAGGCCAAGACTTTCTCCAAGACTTTGATGCTGTAGACTCTGGCAGTCATTGCCGGAGGAGACATGCGCAGCGTCCTTTTCACTTTGATGATCGCCATCCCTGCGACCGCCCTCGGACAAGCGGGCGAGCGCCAGCTGTCCATTCTGGCGTTTGACCAGGCGCTCCCGGAGCGCGTTCTGGTCCGGTCACACGATCCCAACGCGGGCACCGCCATCCAGGTGCTCGAAGTACCCACCGGCAAGGTCAAGAAGGGCTGGTTCGTCGACACGAAGCAGGCCGAGCGCAACAAGGTCAAGCGCCTGACGCGCAAGCGCTATCCGCTGCTGGCCTCGGTCGATCAGGTCGAGCCCAAGGGCCGGTACACCATTCTGGGGGCCCCCGACGGCCAGAAGAAGAACTACCAGATTCTGGCCATGCGCGACGGCAAGATCGGGCTGCTGGCCACGGTGCAGCTCAAGCGCCTCGAGGGCACCGACACCTACGCCGTCGGGATGCTCAAAGAGGTGGTGTGGGCGCCGAACGGCAAGATGATCCTCTGCGTCGTAAATCAGAAGTTGAAGCACTCAGACGGTCTCGAGGACCGCGACGACGTCCACTTTGTGCGCTTCCGCCCGTGGAAGGTGAAGTGGTTCAAGCCCGAGGGCGAAGGTGGCGAGGGTGGCGCGAAGGCGACGCCGTAAGCGCAAGGTCCACGAGATCACCACGCTGCACTGGGTCAATCTGTGCATGTACGCGGTGGTCCTGGTCATCATCCTGTTCAGCGTCAAGATGCTAGGCGATGGCACTGCGTCGTGCTTTTACGAGGTCTCCGCGCCCGCGGATGACGCAGCGCGTCAAGAAACTCCTTGACGCTTTGACGCACCGTGTTATTTTTCCCCTGCCTACAACGCAGGAGTTCAGCAAATGGCACAGACAGCGACCAACATCCGAACCTTCTTTCAGGACAACTACAAGACCGCACAGGCTCGCGTCGAAGAGATCGCCGAGCAATGGTCCGTGACCGAGATGGTCGAGAAGATCCGCGCTGGCGACCTGAAGCTGCGCGAGGATCTGCTCCAGCAGTTCGGGCTGGTGAACCGCTCGCAGCTGGACGAGCTGGAGGGGCTGGTCAAGGACCTCAAAGCCCAGCTGGCCACGACCAAAAAAGAGCTGAAGGGCATCAAGAAAGAGCTCGCCGCCGCGAAGAAGAACGTGGTCAAGCGCGCCGCGGCCGCAAAAAAGGTGGCCAAGAAAACCAAGAAGTCCGTCGTGAAAGCGGCGACTGAGGCGGCCAAGAAGGCTTAGCCTTTCCCTCCTTTCCCCTCTCTCTAATCCCCTCAGGCGCCAGCTGGTGCTCGGCCACACCACCTACCCACACCGCCGAAATGCATCGGCTGGCGCTCCCCTCCCCTTTCGCGCGACTCAGGGAAACTCGAAGACCTGCTCGATCAGGAACACCGGGTAGCCGGCGATGTTGTTGAAGACGATGACCGTCAGGATCAGCACACCAAAGAAGATGCTGACGAACGCGGTGAGGTACTCGTGCCATTTCTTGCCTTTGAAGGCGAGCGCCACGATGCCCATCGTCAGAAACAAGCTGATGAGCGTGACGAAGATGAGCAGGCGCAGGTCGAACACGAACCAGCCAGCGTAGTGATGCGTGCTCACGGCGCGGCCTCCGTCGGTCGATCCACCAGATAGCGCAGATTGACGGCGTTGATCGTGAAGTGAGCGATCGTAGGCGCCAGAATCGTGCCCAACGCGATCGTCATGTAGCCGAAGACCAGAGCCATCAAACCAGCAAACACCATCCACACGAGGAACTTCCGGTCGAAGAACCCGTGCACGATCGCAAAGGCGATCGCCGTGATCCAAAACCCCAGGGCGTCCTGCATCGCGCCCCGAAAAAACAACTCCTCGCCCAGGCTGCTGAACGCCGCAACCAAGACGATGTCTGACGTACGCAGGGGCGGCAGCAGCTCCTTGAGCTCCGCCGAGAGCCGCCGCGCAAACTCGAACCGCTTCTCCATGACGCGGCCCAGGAACACAACGCCCGCGCCGACGGCGACACCCACAAAGACCTGGAGGCCGACCCCGGCGCTGACACCCGGTGCGAAGACACGGGCCGCCGGTTCGCCGCGCAACCACATCCACACGTAGGCCGTGGCCCCGAGCAGGCTGTAGAAGACGACGGCTGCAGGCAGAAAGTCCCTATCGCCCATCGCGCCGCAGTCTTAGCACGATTGCCAGAAGCGCGCACACGCAAAGGAGCGCGACCGCGACCCGATACATTGACCCCGCTCGACCCGAGCACTACGTTTTTAAGGTGCACCCAAATCCGGAGAGTGAGAGCGAAGGCCTCGAGTATCACGGCGAGGTGCGGGCGCGGCACTGGAGCGCAGCCATCGGGCTCAACCTGCTGCTGCCGGGCCTCGGCTACGTGTACTGCGGCCGCCCCATGCTGGGCGCCGTACTGTGTGTCGCGACCCTCGGCACAAGCACCGCGCTGCTCACCGGCGGGTGGATCGCCGGTGTGTTCATGCTCAAGCCGCTCGGCCTCAGCGCCCTGATTCTGGTCTACGCGCAGGCCGGCATGGCGATCGATCTACGACGCCTGTGCCGCACCAGGGGCGCGGGTTACGTCCTGCAGCCGTTCAACCACCCGGCCGTGTATGTCGCGGCCGTCACGCTGCTCTTGATGCTGCCGATGGGCGTCGGGCTCTCCCTGGCGACGCAGGAGCTCGCCGGCGGCGTTGTCGTGGGGGATCACGCGATGTTTCCACGCCTGGTCCCGGGCGACCGCGTTTACTTTGATCGCACCGTCTACAGCCGTCGCAGCCCGGTTCGCGGGGAGCTGGTCATCGCGCGGCTGGCGGGTGAGACCGCGCCTCGAATCCTGCGCGTGGTCGGCGTCCCCGGCGACGAGCTGGCTGTCAGCGGCATGCACGTCCTGATCGACGGCCAGCCGATGACCAAAGTGACGTTCGCGCAGGTTCGGCTGGAGGAGACGCTGAGCGCGGCTTATGGCGGAGGCCGACTCGCCGCAGCGACTGAGTTCTCGCCCGACACGGACCTGCATTACGCGGTTTTCCATCTGGAAGAGGGCGGCAAGACGGACCGCTACGGCCCCATCACCCTGGCTGACGGCGAGTTCTTCCTGCTGGGCGACTGCCGAGATGCGCTGGGCACCATCGACAGCCGCACGGCCGGCCCCGTTGAGCTGAGCGCAATCCTGGGCGCCCCCCGCTACGTCTTCTGGAGCCGGCACCCCCTGCTGGGTGTCCTATGGGACCGTATCGGCGTGTCACTGCGTGCGTTTGATGCGCCCGCGTCGGGCAATTAGACCGCACCGTCAAGAAAAACGGCCATTTTCTGGATCCCCCCCGGGACGCGTGTGACCTTCGTTAGCTGGAAGGCTCTGAGGACTGCCACACACCTCACGGGGGGATCGAAAAACACCATGCGCGCGCGCAACATCGCCAATCTGGTCATCGTCATCGGACTCATCACCGGCTGCTCCGACAAGGACGCCCTCGAGGACGCGGCGCAGTGGTATCACCCGTGGTACGTCGAGCTCGATGAGGAGCTCGACCCGCAGCTGCTTGACCTGGAAGAAGAGCCGGACAATCCGGAGTTCGACGAGCCCCTGGTCGACGTCTCCGACCCGGCCGAAGCCGCCGAGATCGCCGAGATGGCCGATGACAGCGCGACCGCCGAGGCCCGCCTCGTCACCATCAAAGTGCAGCGCGGCGAGACCGTGCAGATGTACAGCGCGTGGTCCAAAGTGCCCGTCGAGGAGCTCAAAGCGCTGAACCAGATGACGCGGCGCAACAACCTGCGGATCGGTCAGCCGTTTCAGATCATGCTGGCGCCCATCGCCTACCGCGCGTTTACAGAGTCCCGCACCGAGCACTTCAACCAGCAGGAGAAGGGCTTCTTCTCACGCTTCGAGGTGGTCAAGCTGGACCGCTACACGGTGAAGCGCGGCGACAACATCTGGAAGATCTCCAAAGGGCACGACGGCGTCCCCGTGTGGGTTCTGGAGAAGTTCAACTCCAACCTGAACCTGGCCAAGCTGAAGGTCGGGGAAGAGCTGCTGATCCCCGTCCTGAACGAGCTGGCATCCGGCGACTCCACGGCCTCCAAAGAGCTCTTCGCCAGCGCCGGCGCCCAGAAGCCGGGCGCCAAGCCAAACCAGCCGAAAGCCGCAAAGCCGCAGCGGGCCGAGGGCGCCGAGGGCATCACGGTCACGGTCGCGCGCAACGAGACGCTGGGGCACTACGCCAAGTGGGCCAAGGTGTCGCTCAAGCAGATCGGCGCCGCCAACGAAGGCATCAACATGAACGTGATCCGGCTGGGCCAGAAGATCCGCCTGCCGATCCCCGACGCCAAGCTCGCCAACTTCTACCGCAAGCGGCGTCGCTTCAACGGCACTCCGCCGCCGGCCAACATCGCCCCCGTACGCAAGCCGAAGGCGGTCGCGACAGCCAAGAAGCCGGTCAAGCCCAAGGCCGACGCCGTGGCAGACAAGGTGGCGGATCCCCGTGCGGCGGCCAAGCCGAAGCCGGTCGAGAAACCGAGCAACGCCGTGGACTCCATCGCAGACCTTGAGGCCCCCACTCCCAAGCCGAAGGCCAAGCCCCGCAAAGCCGCCGCTCCGACGTGGCTCAAGCACCGTGTGGCGGCGGGTGAGACCGCGTGGGTCATCGCGATTCAGCGCTACCAGATCAGCCTTCAGGCGCTGCGCAGCGCCAACCCGGGAAAGAACCTGGATCGCCTCCGCGCGGGCGATGTTTTGACCATTCCCGTGCAAGCCAGCCAGCCTGGCGCCGGATCCTCCCGCAGAGCCCCGTAACCATCTGATTTTATTAGGTTTCATCAGCTTTACACGCGGGCGCGCGCGTGTTAGAAGCATGCGTCCCTTTTTTCCGGGCGTGAGGAGCTGAATGACGACCCCTGAAGCCAACGATTACGATGCTGCCAGTATCCAGGTCCTGAAAGGCCTGGAAGCCGTGCGCAAGCGCCCCGGTATGTACATCGGGGACACCGATGATGGCTCCGGGCTGCACCACATGGTGTTCGAGGTCGTGGACAACGCGGTCGACGAGTCCCTGGCCGGGCACTGCGACACCATCGGCATCACGATTCACATCGACGACTCGGTGACCGTCACGGACAACGGACGCGGCATCCCGGTCGGCGACCACGAGGATGGGCGCTCCGCAGCCGAGGTCGTGATGACCGAGCTGCACGCCGGCGGCAAGTTCGACCAGAACTCCTACAAGGTGTCCGGCGGCCTGCACGGCGTCGGCGTCTCCGTGGTGAACGCCCTGTCGCAGCAGCTGGACCTGACGATCTGGCGCGACGGCAAAGTGCACAAGCAGCGCTATGAGCGCGGGGTGCCGGCCAACAAGCTGGAGGTCACCGGCACGACCGAGCGCACGGGCACACGCGTCCACTTCCGTCCCGACACGGAGATGTTCGGGATTACCGAATTCAGCTTCGACACGCTGAGCCAGCGCCTGCGTGAGATGGCGTACTTGAACCGCGGTCTGTCGATCGAGATAAAGGACGAGCGGGACGATCGCGAGCATCTGTTCCAGTACGAGGGGGGCATCTCCTCTTTTGTGGACCACCTGGCGCGCGCCAAGTCCCCGATTCACGAGCAGGTGATCAACCTGTCCCACGAGCAGGACGGCATCAGCGTCGAGCTGGCGATGAAGTGGACGCAGGCCTATCAGGAGCAGATCTTCTGCTTCACCAACAACATCCGCAATCGCGACGGCGGCACCCACATGACCGGGCTCCGGTCCGGCTTGACGCGCACAGTCAACGACCACTCCTCGAAAGAGGGCCTGCTGAAGAAGGGCCAATCGGCGCTGGGCGGTGACGACATCCGCGAGGGGCTGATCGCCGTGCTGTCGGTCAAGGTGCCGGACCCCAAATTCTCCAGCCAGACCAAGGAGAAGCTGGTCTCCAGCGAGGTGCGGCCGGTCGTAGAGAGCCTGGTGAACCAGAAGCTTGCCGAGTGGCTGACAGAGAACCCGAACGACGCCAAGTCGGTGATCGGCAAGGCCGCTGAGGCGTCGCGCGCACGCGAGGCGGCGCGGAAGGCGCGTGAGCTGATTCGACGCAAGGGCGTGCTGGACACGGCATCCCTGCCGGGCAAGCTGGCGGACTGCCAGTCGCGCAAGCCGGAGGACTGCGAGCTGTACATCGTGGAGGGTGACTCCGCGGGCGGCTCCGCCAAGCAGGGTCGGGACCGTCGCACGCAGGCGATTCTTCCGCTGCGTGGAAAGATCCTCAACGTGTGGCGCGCGCGCTTCGACCGCATGCTGTCGTCGGCGGAGATCGGCACGCTGATCACCGCGCTGGGCTGCGGGATCGGCGAGGAGCACTACGACTACTCCAAGCTGCGCTACCACAAGATCATCATCATGACGGATGCGGACGTCGACGGCGCCCACATCCGGACGTTGCTGCTGACGTTCTTCTTCCGCCAGTTTCAGGAGATCATCGAGCGCGGGCACATCTATCTGGCCCAGCCGCCGCTGTACAAGGTCAAGAAGGGCCGCACCGAGACCTATCTCAAGGACGAGGCGGAGCTGAACGACTACCTGTTCAAGAGCGGCACACGCGGGGTGTCACTGCGCGCCGAGGGCGGCACCGACGTGCTTCAGGAGGGGGACTTCATCGCCCTGCTGCGCAAGATCAAGCGCTACCGGCACTTGCTGGAGTTGATCCATCGCCGCGTCGACACGCGCATCGTCCGGTCCTGGCTGACCGCGACGGACTTGAGCGGTGACACGCTGTCCGATGAGCACGCGATTGTTGCCGAGCTCGACAAAGCCGAGACCTGGCTTGGCGAGCGCTGGGTGGAGCTGCTGCCGCTGGGCTGGGAGGTCGAGCAGGACGCGGAGTCCGGCAAGTGGACCGTCGAGATCAAGACACGTGTGGGTGGCTCGCGCCGCGTGACGCGCATGGACGCCGACTTCGCCGAGTCGCCTGAGTTTGTCGAGCTGCGCCGCCTGATGGGCGAGTTCCGCGACCTCGGCAGCGGGCCGTACCACATCTCGACCGGCGACGGTAAAGAGGACGTGGTCGTCGAAGAGGTCACGGCCGTTCTGGACGCGATCGACACTCGCGGCCGCAAGGGCGTAGGTGTCCAGCGCTACAAAGGGCTGGGCGAGATGAACCCCGATCAGCTTTGGGAGACCACGATGCGGACCGAGAACCGCACGCTGCTGCAGGTGCGCGTCGATGACGCTGTCGAGGCGGAGATGATCTTCCAGGTGCTGATGGGTGACGAGGTCGAGCCCCGTCGCGAGTTCATCAACACGAACGCGCTGAACGTCAGCAACCTCGACATCTAGTTAAGATGTCCGAGGACATCTAGCCATTCAGGAGGCCGGGCGCCTGTGAGCGACTATCTGGCCACAGTCGAGCGCTTTTTTGTCGTGCTGAGGCGGCGTGGGTTGATGCTGTCGGCCGCCGATGTGGCGCGGGTGGTAGCGTGGGAGTCCGCCGGCCTGCCGATCGACGCAGTGTGTCGCGGCCTGGCGGCCGGTGCTGACCAGTTTCGCGCGCTGAACGGCGATGAGACCACCCTGCCGGACACGCTGGCCTATTACACGTCGTTTGTGGATGACGAGGTGGCGCGCCTGCAAGCTGAGCCCGCGGCGGCCACCGGCGGTGTGGTGCGCAGCGCTGACGACCTGAGCGATGCGCTGGCGGACCTGGCGTGGATCGGTCAGCAGCAAAGCGATCCCAGGCGGCTGGCGGCCTATCGGGCAGCGTGGCGGTCGCTCAAGACGGCGCAGTCCGATCGGGCCACTGCGCTGGCGGACGCAGACCGGGTGGCAATGGAGACGTTCGTAGCGGCGCTGACACCGTCAGAACGAAAAAAGCTCCTGTTGGAAGTGGCCCACAAGCTGGCGCCCGAAAAGGCGAATCTCGGGGTGAGGGGCGCCGCAGTGCGTCATCAGGCTATCCTGGAGGCGCTGGTTGTCGCACAATACGGCCTGGTAAGACTGGCGGAGGACGACAAACGGTGACGGCAAACCTGTCGACAGGCTGCAACAACTGCCAGGACCTGGGCTACACGACGCGGCGGGGTGGGCGATGGGCGGAAGCGGCGCTGTGCGAGTGCGGGTCGCCGTGTCCGGCCTGTCAGGACGAGGGACGGGTCATCGATCGGGACGACCAGGGGCGCACCTGGGTCAAGCCGTGTGAGTGCGTGAGCCGGCGCAAGCGGATCGCGCAGTTCAATCGCGCGCGAGTGCCCGCCGCCTACCACGACAAGAACGTGGAGTACCCGTCGTTTCAACCGGCGACGCGCTCTCAAGCCGACGCCCAGCGCTGGCTGACGCAGTTTCAGCAGCGGCGCGGTGCGGGGGACCGAGGGATCCTGATGATGGGCCCGCCGGGTGTGGGCAAGACGCACCTGCTGTGCGGGATCATCCGCTTTCTGGTGCTGGAGCGCGGGCTGGAGTGCCGCTACGTCGACTCGTTTCAGCTGCTGCAGGAGCTCAAGATCGCGTTTGACGCAGGCTCCGGCTCGACGACGCTGATGGACGACATCGCCAGCGTGTCGATCCTGGCGCTGGACGAGCTTGGCAAGACACGCACCACGGGCTGGCAGCGCGAGGTGTTGGACCAGATCGTCAGTCGCCGCTACGACCAGGGCCTGACGACGTTTCTGACGTCCAACTACAACCTCCCGGACGAGGGCGGCGGCTTGGACGGCAGCAAGTTCTCGCGCGACTCACTGTGCGATCGGGTCGGCCCGCGCATCTTCAGCCGGCTGATGGAGATGTGCCGCACCTTTGAGCTGGATGGCGACGACGTACGCCTGGCTTGATTTGTGCCGCTGTGTCCCATAAAAGCGATGCGTCAAACTGGGAGTAAACGCGTCATGAATCGATCTGCATGGATCCTGTCGCTGGCAGCGATCGTCGCGGTGACCGCGGGCACGGGCTGCAAGAAGCCCCGCAAGTTTGTGCGCACCAAGGCGCAGCAGGAGCGTGTGGACAACGCAATCCTGTCGAGCGCACCGTCACCAAAGCACGTGGTCAACGCCAACTTCGACGACGTCGTAGAGCTGATCGGCATCGATATCGATCCGCCCAACCCGGCGCCCGGCGCCAAGGTCACGGTCCACTTCTACTGGAAGGTGCTGGCCGAGCTGGAGTCCGACGGCGACTGGATGATCTTCGTGCACCTGGAGGGTCCGGTGCAGGGCGGCGGCGTGGCGCGCGTCATCGCCGACCACTACGCGGTTGAGGATGGCCCCGGCGGCGCCGGCTTGTATCCCCCAAAAGAGTGGGAGAAGGGCCAGATCATCAAAGACTCCAAGACGATCGACCTGGTCGACCCGCGCGGACGCAAGCTCGGCCCCGGCGAGTGCACAATCTATGCGGGCCTCTTTGATATGGAGGCGTACCGAAGCCGGCAGGCGGATGTCCGGCTGCAGCTGAAGGCGGGCACCACCGCCAAGCACGACGGCAAGGGCCGGCTGGAGGCGGCCAAGTTCCAGGTCGGCAAAGGCACCATCAGCAAGGCGAAGCCGTTCAAGGCGCCGACGCTGCAGGTACGCAAGGCGACGGGTCCGGTGACGCTGGACGGCAAGCTGGACGAGCCCGCGTGGAAGGGCGCGGTCACGACGGCGGCGTTTGGGCGTCCCGACGGCAAGCCGCTGCCGGCCAACATGCGAACTCAGGTGAAGATGTTGTGGGACGACGCGGCGCTGTACATGGGCTTCCTGGTGCGCGACGCCAAGCCGGAGTCCAAGTTTACGAAGCGCGACGAGACGCTGTGGGACGAGGACGTGGTCGAGGTGTATCTGGACCCGGACGGCGACTCCAAGAACTACGTCGAGCTGCAGGTCTCGCCCAAGAACGTCATCTTTGACGCGCTGTTTACGGCCCGACGTCAGCCCGCTTGGGAGCAGGCGGCGAAGTGGAACATGGCGGGCCTGCAAACGGCGGTGCACATCGGCACGCTGCCGGGTCGCGCGCCGACGCCCGGGTGGACCGTGGAGATCCGCATCCCGTGGGCTGACCTGGCGCCGGCCAAGGGTACGAAACCGACCGTCGGGACCAAGTGGCGCGCAAACTTCTTTCGCAAAGAGCTGCCGGGGGACTTCACGCACCTGGCCTCGTGGTCGCCGGTGTCCGACGACACGCGCGCCGACTTCCACAACCTGGAGCGAGCCGGATACATCGCATTTGTGGGTCCCCCGCCAGCCGCCCGCGCGCGGGTCGTGCCGACGCCCAAGCCGGCCGCCAAGGTGATTCCGGCGCCGGTACCGAAGACGGTGCGCGCTGTGGCCCCGAGCGCGGGTGTGCCACAGCCCAAGCTGGCCTTGCCGCCCAAGGCCGCTCCCGCAGCGCCCGCCCCCGCGAACCAACCCTGAAGCGCATCGTCGAGATCATGGCGCGGCTGCGCGCCGAGGATGGCTGTCCCTGGGACCGCCGGCAGGACCGGCAGAGCCTGAAGGGATACATCGTTGAAGAGGCGTATGAGGTCTGCGAGGCCATCGACGGCGGCGACGCGACGGCGCTGCGCGATGAGCTGGGAGATCTGCTCTTTCAGGTGGTCTTTCAGGCGCAGATCGGCGCGGAGAACGGCGAGTTCGACATGGACGGCGTCGTGGACGCGATCAGCGACAAGATGGAGCGCCGGCACCCCCACGTGTTCGGCGATGGCGGGCCGATCTCAGCCGACGAGGAGAACCAGGGCTGGGAGGCGATGAAGGCGGCCGAGCGCGCGGATAAGGGCGTGCTGTTCGGCGTACCAAAGGCCCTTCCGGCGCTGCACAAGGCGCGGCGGCTGACGGACAAGGCGGCGGCTGTCGGCTTTGAGTGGCCGTCCGCGCAGGGCGCCTGGGACAAGTTTGACGAAGAGATGGGCGAGCTGCGCGAGGCGGCGGCCGACGGCGACCCCGACGCCATCCGTCACGAGCTGGGCGACGTGCTGTTTACGCTGGTGAACATCGCGCGGTGGCTGGGCGTGGAGCCCGAAGACGCGCTGCAGCAGACCAACGCCCGCTTTGTGCGGCGCTTTGGCCACGTCGAGAGCGAGCTGCGCGCGCAGGGCAAGCCTGTGCACTCGGCGACGCTGGAAGAGATGGATGCGCTGTGGAACGACGCCAAAGCGCGCGAAAAGCTACTCGCAGAGCGGGGGAGCTGAGTCCAGCTTGGTCGCGGAGTAGCTCGCGCCGATGCACGTGGCCTTGGTGGTGCCGTCCGCGCCGGTGCACGGGTACTCGATGTCGCCACCGCCGTTCAGGGTCGGAATCAAGCTGCTGAGCTGGGCGAACGGCAGGGACGAGCCCTCTTTCTGGCCCACGCAGCTGCCGCACGGGGAGGCGTCGGTGCTCTCGCCGCTGGTGTCCAGGGTGCCGCACGCCTCGTCGCTGAGGATCTCGTCGTTGCCCAGGTCGGCGATGCACGTGCACGTCGTCTTGAGCGCTGTCTCGGTCAGCGCGCCCTCGATGTCGCCGCTCACGACTCCGGTGTCCTCGTTGCAGCGCGCAACAACCGTGGCGTTCTCGACCGGGATCGCGTGCAGACCGCCGCTGGCCGAGCAGTTTTTCGGCGCCGCGATCGAGCCGGCAAACACGCTCATGGAGGAGGACTGAGACGGTCCAAGCTGCGCCTCGTTTTCGTCGGTCGCCGGATCGTCCGCCACGATGGGCAACGTCAGCGTGACGCGCGTGGCGTCGATCTGGCAGAACCCCTCGCCCCCGACGCGGGCGCCGCTGACAAGCTCGAGCTCCACCGCGGTATCGGTCACAGCGGTGACCGTGAACAAGATGTTGAGTTGGTCTCGCGCGATGTCCGCCACCCACAGCCCGTTCAGCTGGTTCATCAGCAGGCTCTCGCCATCCTCGTCGATGACGGCGCCGCTCAACGCGGTGAGCGCCAGCACGTCGAAGCGGTACCAGTCGTCCACCACCAGCACATTGCTACACGCACCTTTGGCCGCCACCACATCCTCGACGACCACGTCCAGAAAGAGGGGCTCGTTGGGGCGCGTGTCCTGGGCGTTATCGCCGCATGCGACGGCAGCGAGGATGAACGAAACCAATGAAATTATTGCAAGGGGGCGGCTCATAATCGCGCATCCTTCACGAAAAGAGCCCAACCTGTCAACGACGTTGACGAATCCGATCCGCCAATGCTACTCGGGTGGGCATGTCCCTACGACTCACAATTGCGATCATGATTCTGGCTGTGTCGGCGCCGCTCTCGACGGTGTCGGCCAGCGGCTTCACCATTCCAGGTCAAGGCGCGCGATCCATCTCGCGCGGCGGCGCGATCGTCGCGTTGGCGGACGACCTCAGCGCGCTGATGAACAACCCGGGCGGGCTGTCCAAGCTGTATGGCACGCACCTGCTGATCAACCACAACACGGCCATCGCAAACAGCGCGTTCACGCGCGGCGCCTCTGTGATCGGCGACATGCCAACCGGCTACCAGGCCCGCACCGAGGTGGACGACCCGGTGTTTGCCAAAGGCCTGGCCCTGGCCGTCTCCACGGACGCTACAACCAAGGACTGGACCTTCGCGTTCGGCGTCTACGGCCCCAACGCCGTGGGCGACATCAACTTCAGCCCCGAAGGCGGACAGCGCTATCTGGTGACGGAGCAGGAGATGCTGCTGATGTACTTCACCCTCGGCGCGGCGTACGGCGGCAAGAACTGGGGCGTAGGCGCCACCTTCCAGCGCGCCTGGCTGCCCAAGAGCAAGTTCACTCAGATCATCGACGGCGCCGTGGACGACAAGGTGCTCCCCGAGCCCTACCAGAACGACTTCGACACGCTGGCCACGCTGGACCTGGCCAGCGAGGGCAGCTGGACCGGCCAGATCGGCGCCTGGTACCGCCCCATCGACGCGATCGAGATCGGCTTCTCGGCGCGCATTGTCCCGATCTTTCTGCATCTGGAGGGCGACGTCATCTTGGAGCCGGCGCCCTACCAGGCCTTCCCCGGCGGCGACCCCACGACGGTCAACACGACCGGCACCGTGGACCTGACGCTGCCGATCATCCTGCGCAGCGGCATCCGCTACCGGCACATGTCGGGCGACCGCGAGCTGTTCGATATCGAGATCGACTACATCTTCGAGGCGTGGTCCGTGCTCGACAAGTATGACATCGACCTCGAGGGCGAGGTGCACCTGCAGGGCGGCGCCATCAAGAAGCCCCTGCAAGACATCGTCCTGGACAAGGCCTGGCAGGACACGCACAGCGTCCGTATCGGCGGCAGCTACAACGCGATCGAGAACGTCTTTTCTGTCTCGCTGGGCGGCCTGTGGGAGTCCGCGGCGGCGCCGCTGAACTACTCCAACCTGGACTTTCCGTCGTTCGAGCGCTTCGGCGTGGGCGGCGGCATCCGGCTGCAGGGCTACGGCCTGGACTTCAACCTGGGCGTCATGCACATCTTCAGCGAGACCCGCGAGGTCGACGAGCTCTTCGGCAAGCAGTTCTCGGTGCGTCCGCTGGCGCCGTGCCCCGACAAATGCCAGGGCGTGTCACCGACGGCGCCCAAGGGCGGCGGCATCCCGGTCAACAACGGCATCTTCGAGCAGAGCTACACGCAGATCACGGCCAGCATCGGCGTCCACTTCAACGAGTGGTTCTAGCGGATTCCAGCGTGGGGGCAGCGAAGTCCGTCACCCATTTCGGGGGCGCTGGCTGGGCGGTCTCCACGCCCGCCTCCTTGCCGGGGCGCCAGCCCGCCTTCGCTCGCCCGCCTTGGCGGCGAACGGCGTCGCCGCGCGGGTAGGAACGAATTTCCGACCTCGACCACTAGAACTCTGATTTTTGCAGCGCTGCTGCTGGCGGTCGTTGGTTGCTCCGACGACCTTCAAGGGCAGGTCTCCGCGCCGGATGGGCAGGGAGCGGTCGACATTGTTGAGGCCGCCGATACCGGCCCCAAGACGGATGTCGGGCCTCAGGAGTGCATGCCGCCGACGCTGGACGACCCCTGCATGACCTGCGCGTGCGACGACGCGGGGACCGTGATCTGCAAGCCGTCGGGCGTTGGAGCGTCCTGTCAGCCCGACGATTGTTGTCTGGCCGCCGGGCAGTGCCAGGCGTGTCCGACGGGCGCAGAGTGTCCCGAGTCCGGCTTGTCGTGCGCTGGGGAGGCCGTGTTCGACTGCACCAGCGAAGACCCCTGCCAGGTCGGTGTGGGGCAGTGCCAGGACGGGATCTGCGCGTGTGAGACCTCGCCCGCCGCTGACGGCATCGAGTGTGTTGCCGATCCCAACGCCTGCACGCTGGGCGACACGTGCGCCTCGGGCGCCTGCGTGGCGGGAGAGGACGCGCCGCTGGACGACGGCAACCCGTGCACGGCCGGGCTGTGCGTCAAAGGCGAGATCCAGCAGACGTTTCTGGGCGGGCCCTGCTCGGACGGCGATCCCTGCACCGTCGGCGACTTCTGCACGCTGGGCCAGTGCCTGCCGACCGAGCTGAAGCCCTGCGAGAGCGAGGTCTGTCAGACCGAGGGCTGGTGCAATCCTGACAGCGGCAAGTGCGAGTACATCGCCATCGATGATGGAGCCGTATGCGCCGACGGCGGGCCCTGCGTCGAGGCGTCGACCTGCAGTCAGGGCGCCTGCCAGGCGGGCGCGGCCAAGACCTGCGATGACGGGAACACATGCACAACGGACACCTGCGACCCACAGTCCGGTTGCGCCTACGCGCCCATCGAGGGCTGTGGCGAGCTCACCTGCGGGGCGGCCACGCCGGATCCCGAGTTTGGGACCGGCGGCGCGACCAGCTTCTACGTCCCGGGCTGCGACTACGACTCGGCAGCTCACAGCGGCGCGCTGCTCAAGAGTGGGGCCGTCGTTCTCGCAGGCGCCTACTATCGCGACGGCAAGGGTCGCACGCTGTCCATGGTCAAAATGGACGCCACCGGCCAGGTCGACGCGACCTTCGGCGACGCCGGCTACGTGCATGCGGTTTACGACAAACCATCCGACGTGTACGGACTTGCCGAGCTTGCGGACGGCACCCTGCTGGCCACCGGCAACCATCAGGGCAAGGCGACCGCCTGGCGCTTCACGGCCGCCGGTGCGCTGGACCCGACGTACGGGACCGACGGCATGAGCAAGACCGCGATCTCGGGCTCCGCCACCCAGTTGATCGTTCAGGGCGCCGGATTAGCGGTCAGTGGGGCGACGGCAGGCGGCGACTGGGTCGTCTTGCGGTGGGCAAAAGACGGCGGGCTGGATCCCGCATTTGGGACCGGCGGCAGCACGACCGCGTCGCTGACGGCCGGGACGGACACACTGCGCTTTGTCACAGCCGACGCTACCGGGCGACTGTTGGCCTCCGGTGACGCGGACGGGGATCTGGCGGTGGCGCGCTTCTCGGCCGACGGGACCCTGGACGCAACCTTCGGCGACGGCGACGGGCATGTCATTGTGGACGTGTCCAACGTCGACTTCGGCGCCGGGTTGGCCGTCCAGGCCGACGGCAAGCTGGTTCAGGTCGGCTGCCACAACTACGAGCCCGGCTACCTGCCGGACGCGGACTGGACGATGGTGCGCTATCTGGAGGACGGCGCCCTCGATCCGGCCTTTGGCGCCGACGGCGTCGTGATGCTCTCGCTGCCCGACTCGTTGGTCGGCGGCGTGGGAAACAACGACTGTGCCACCCACGCGCTGCCGCTGGAGGACGGGCGCCTGCTGGTCGCCGGCCAGGTCAAGAAGTGGAGCGGCGCGGGCCGCATGGTCCTGGCGCTGTTCGACGGCGCGGGGGCGCTGGACGAGTGCTTCGACGACGATGGGCTGTACCCGCAGATGACCTGGCCGGGCGTCTTTCCGCAGAGCGATGCGCCCGCCGGTTTGCTGGCGCAACCGGACGGCAAGATCCTGCTTTACGGCACCGCCAACCCGAGCGCCACCGGCTTCAAGGTCGCCCTGCGCATGCTGCCCTGATCAGGCCTTGATGATCAGGTAGCGCAGCGGCTGGTCGGGCGAGCCGTTGGCCAGGCTGAGCGTGCGCCCCAGCGGGAGATGCACCACGGCGCCCGGGCTGAGTGTGTGCTCTGTGGGACCGACGCAGGCCGTGCCGTGGCCCTCGAGTATGACCACGATCTCGTTGTACGTGCTCTGCTTGTGGCGGCCCACGGAGCCGCCCGGATCCAGCTCGCAGGCAAGCACGGCGGCAAACGGCGGGGCAGGGTGGCGTCCGAGCAGATTCCAGACGCGCACCTCGCCGGCGCCTCCAAAGAGCGCCTGTCGCCGATCGGTTGTGTCTTTGGTGAACATGGCGCGCAGCTTACCTCACCCGGGGCGTCAGCGGTTCCACCCGCGCGCGGTGCGTGATACCCAGACTGTATGGGTCGAGACATATTGTGGGTGGGGTTGCTGGCGGCGGTGATCTGCGGATGTTCGCCGGCGCCGAGCGGCCGTGGGAGCAAGACCGGGTCGACGGACGGTGAGGACACGACCGCCGCCAAGCAGTGCGTCAACGGCAGCAAGGACGGGGACGAGACGGACGTCGACTGTGGTGGCTCGTGCAAGCCGTGCAGCGACGGATTTGTGTGCACCGTCGACGGGGACTGCAGCTCCGGGCTGTGCGGCACGACCTATGTCTGCGTGTCCGGCGGGTGCAGCGACCAGGTGCAGGGCCCCGATGAGACCGGAATCGACTGCGGGGGGTCCTGTCCGGCGTGCCTGGGCGAGGCGTGCGGCAGCAACGCAGAGTGCCAGAGCGGTTTTTGCAAGGGCGGGCTTTGCGACACCCCGTCCTGCATCGACGGGATCAAGAACGGCGCCGAGACCGGCGTGGACTGCGGCGGGGAGTGCCCCAAATGCGCGGACGGCTCGGGTTGCGTGGCCGACGTGCACTGCGAGAGCGGCTACTGCAACAGCGATGGGATCTGCGCCGGTCCGTCGTGCGGGGACGCCGTCCTCAACGGTACAGAGACGGACGTGGACTGCGGTGGAGCCGGGTGCGCGCCGTGCGACGAGGGCGGCGTGTGCAAGGCCAACACCGACTGTGCCACGGAGAACTGTGACGGTGGCGTCTGCGGTGCGGTCGGTGACCTCTGCGCCAACGAGAAGAAGGATGTCGGCGAGACCGACATCGACTGCGGTGGCGGCGTGTGCGGGGCGTGCGGCTTCGGCAAGGCGTGCCTCGCTGACGGCGACTGCTTTTCGGCGACGTGCAAAGAGGGCGCGTGCGCGGAGCCGCCAAGCTGTACCGACGGCGAGAAGTCGCCCGCCGAGACCGACGTGGACTGCGGCGGGCCGAGCTGTCCGGCGTGCCCGATCGGCAAGGGGTGCGCGGATCACGGCGATTGCTTGTCGTTTGCCTGCATCTTCGGTGTCTGCGAGCACCCGACCTGCAACGACGAGGTGCAGAACGGCTCCGAGACCGACCTGGACTGCGGCGGGTCCTGCGACGCGTGCGCAGACGGCAAGAGCTGCGGTGCGGGAGGCGACTGCCAGGGCGGAGTGTGCGAGGGCGGCAAGTGCGGCAGCTGCCAGGACGGCAAGCTCAACGGCGCCGAGTCCGATGTGGACTGCGGCGGGCCGGTGTGCCCGTCGTGTAGCGTGGGCAAGGCGTGTCAGTCGGACAACGACTGCCTGACGGCGGCGTGCGGCGGCGGACAGTGCTGCAACCCCAACGCATGCGGCGCGTGCGACTCGGCGCCGACCGAGGTCTGCAACGGCAAGGACGATGACTGCGACGGGCAGACCGACGAGTCGCTGACGCCCCAGAATTGCAGCAAGCAAAGCGGGGTGTGCAAGGGCAGCAAGGCCAAGTGCAGCGGTGGCAAGTGGATATGCACCGCGGCCGACTACATCGCATGGTCGCCGGATTACACCGCCTCAGCGGACCTGTGCGACGGGCTGGACAACGACTGCGACGGCACCGCGGACGAGTCCGGCTGCGGCGACTGCAACAAGGCGCCCGTGAACCAGGACTTCTTCTTCGCCATCAGTGACGAGCTTGAGACCTCCGCCGACTTTGCGGTCTGGCACGGCGGCAAGCCGCACGTGGTGGCCCGTGGAGACGACGAGATCCGCGTCGTAAAGCCCAGCCAGCTCGAGTCGGCGCTGGGCCAGAACGCCACCGGCGCGCCCAGCATCGCGTCCAACGGCGGCAGCTCTTTGTACGTGGTTTATCCCTGGGGCGCCGATGCCTTGAAGCTCTTTCGCAAGCAGAACGGCCAGGCCTCGTATACCGAGATCTGGGATACCGACCACTTCGGGCTGACCAGCACCTCGCTTGGCCTGGCCGCCAAGGACGACCACGTGGCCTTTGTGTGGGGCGACTCCGACGAGACTCAGGGTCTGCACCTGTTCAGCCCGCCCGACGTGGTCAAGCTCTCCAGCTTCTCCGCTCTGGACGGGCCCGACCCGGCGCCCAAAGTGGTCATGATGGCGGGCGAGGACAAGGGCGGCCTGTCGCTGGACAACTTCAAGTTGACCGCGTGGCGCGACGAGGCCTCGTTTGACGACAAGCTGTTGACTGCGGACGACGTCACGTCCCGCGACATCATCTACACGGCCGACGGGCGCCTGGTCGTCGCCTGGCAGGAGGACCCCGGCGACATCTGGGCCGCCGTGTTGAACGGCGACAGCTGGAACGAGGAGTTCTTCATCGGTGGAGCCGCCGCCAAGCCGGGCGTGTCGCTGACTGACAGCGCCGCGGGCGTCTTCTTGAGCTATCGCCTCAGCTCGGCGAGCAGCCAGCTGAAGGTGGCGCGCCTCGGAGAGGACGACCAGTTTCACGCGCTGACCACCTACAACCTGCCCAGCACGGCGGTGACCAACGCCGCGCTGCATGCGCGCGACAACGGCATCTTTGACGTGATCATCGAAGTCCAGGTCGGCGCGACCGGCTATCATCGCTTTGACTCGTTCTGCTCAGAGTAGCGCCCGGCTGGGCTGTGGTATCGTTGCCCCATGCTCAGGTACGTCGTTGTCGCTGCGCTGGTCGCGGCCGTGGCAGGACCCGTGCGGGTGGCCGGCGCCGCAGTGCCCTCCACCATGCACGTGCAAGGTGCGCTGACCAACGGCGGTGGGGCGCTTGTAGACGGCACCTACGCGATGACGTTCAGACTGTTCGCCACGGAGAGCTCGGCGGTCGCCTTGTGGTCGGAGCCCGTCGCTACCGAGCTGGTCGGCGGCGCTTTCTCCGTGACGTTGGGCACGCTCGTGGCGCTTCCGGACGGGCTGTTCCAGCAAGCCGCGCCTCTGTGGCTGGCCGTTCAGGTGGAGACGGAGCCCGCCCTGCCGCGGCGCGCCCTGGCGTCGGTGGCTTATGCGCTGGAGGCACGACGCGCGGAGATCGCCGCCAAGGTCGCCACCGTCGACGGTCCGCCGGCGGTCTGCGACGCGTCCAACGCCGGGGCCATCTACTTCGACGCCGGCACCCTTCAGTTCATGGGCTGCAATACGGTCGCCTGGGTGCCGCTGTCGGCGGCCAACGTGCCGGCCAACTCGCCCACCAACCCGGGGCTGTCGTGCAAGGACATTCTGGACGCAGGCGCCGCCGATGGGGACGGTACCTACTGGCTGGACCCGAACGGCGCGCCTCACAACGACGCGTTCGAGGTGCACTGCGACATGACCTCCGCCGGCGGCGGCTGGACGCTCGTAGCCTACAACTACAACAAGAGCCGCACGTTTTTGACCGGCACCTATCACGCCGTCAGCGGCCCGCTGATCCCGACTCCGGGTCAGGAGGCGGCCGTGGATCCGGACTCGCTGGGCCTGAAATACACCCAGATCGGCTTCTACATCGATGACCCGCAGTGGGCCGTGGGCGAGCGCACCTACCACGGCTTCTGGGTGGGCATGAGCCCGACGTCCACCTACAACATCAAGTCCAACGCCTGCCAGCTGCTGAGCCCGACCCTGCCGACGCAGTGGCCCGGCCAGCTCGTCTATTTCGCGGGCGACGGCAGCAACGACAACGGCTGCACGGGTGGCGGCTCGGTCCACGCGGGCGGGCACACCTGCGACGACGGCGGCGGTGGCGTCACCACCAACAACGTCTGGCCTCAGAACGGCAGCGACGCCCTGTGGGGCTACAACTGCGTTTCATCCTACAGCCCGACCGGCGCCTACAAGAGCTCGCCCATCCCCAACCAGGGCCTGCACGCCTACTACGTACGCTGACGTCAGACGCGGGCTTTTGACGTCAAGTGGAGTGCCCTTAGTCCACGTCTGCGGGCGCCGATCCGCGCACTGCGCCCCCTCGCCGACGTGGCACAGGCCCTGCACGACCCACCGCTATGAAAGAAACTACCTATGCACTCTCGTTTGTCGGAGCCCTGCTCGCAGTCGCGCTTGCGGCGCCCCAATCCGCGCGGGCCGAGGCTGAGCGTCCGGCGTTCACGGAGCTTGGCCTCGACGTACCACTTCTGGAAAGCGCTATCGGCGGGTCTCTGACGGCCGGCTATTTTCTCGTGGAGGGGGGCGCCCTGGAGGTTGGACTGGACCGGACACACTCGATCGGCGATGCGGTTCGCGATCGAACCGCGGTCCGCCTGGGCCTGCGCTTCGCGCCCCCGAAGACCGTGAGCTGGATAGTGTCGGCTGCAATTGGCTACGAATACGCCGAGCGTGGCTTTCGCGACTCGCCGGACGGACTCGCCGAGCGCCACGCCCTCAACGCCGACTTTGGCGTCGGGCTGCAGATCAACTGGCGCTGGTTCATGGCCTCCACGCTGGTTCGGGCCCGGACGGCGCTGGTCGCTTGGGACTCGATCGAGCGCCCGAATTGGAGCAGGCACACGGCAGCGTTCGAGACGCGCGTGGGTGTTCGCTTCTAGGAGTTCTAGGGAAGCCGGCTCTCGCCCATCAGGTAGCGGTCCACCTCGCGCGCAGCGCCTCGGCCCTCGCGGATCGCCCACACCACCAAGCTCTGCCCGCGGCGCGCGTCCCCCGCGGCGAAGACGCCCTCCACGCTGGTCGCGAAGTCGCCGAAGTCCGCCTTGAGGTTGGAGTGGTCGTCGCGCGCCACGCCCAGCGCGTCCGCCAGCGGGTGCTCCGGGCCGAGAAAGCCCAACGCCAGCAGCACCAGGTCCGCCTCCACCGTGGCCTCGGTGTCCGGTAACGCGGCAAAGGCGCCGTCGGTTTGCACCGTCTGCAGGGCCTTGACCCGGCCGTCCTCGTCCCCGTGAAACGCCTGGGTCATCACCGTGTACTGGCGCGGGTCGGCGCCAAAGCGGGCCGCGGCCTCTTTCTGGCCGTAGTCCAGCAGGTACACGCGCGGGTACTCGGGCCACGGGTTGTCGCCCGCTCGGGTCTCGGGCGGGCGCGGCAGGATCTCGAACTGGCGCACTGAGCGGCAGCCGTGCCTGAGCGCCGTCGCAACGCAGTCGGTGCCCGTGTCGCCGCCGCCGATCACGACCACGTCGCGGTCCCGCGCGTCGATATATTGGCCGTCGGCGTGGTCGCTGTCCTCCAGGCTCTTCTGGCTGGCCTGCAAGAACGACATGGCGAGGTGGATGCCGCCCAGACCTCGACCCTCGATGTCCAGCTCACGCGGGCGGGTGGCTCCGCAGCACAGCACCACCGCGTCGTGCTCGGCCAGCAGGCGCGCCACCGGATACTGCGTGCCGACGCTGACGTTGGTGCGGAAGCTGACGCCCTCAGCCGCCATCAGGTCCACCCGACGCTGCACCACGTCCTTGCCCAGCTTCATCGGCGGGATGCCGTACCGCAGCAGGCCGCCGATCCGGTCCGCGCGCTCGAACACCGTCACGGTGTGGCCCGCGCGATTGAGCTGGTCCGCGCACGCGAGGCCGGCCGGTCCGCTGCCGACTACCGCCACTCTCCGGCCTGTTCGTCGCTCCGGCGGGCGCGGGACGATCCAGCCCTCGGCAAAGCCGCGATCCACGATGGCGGACTCCAGGCTCTTGATCGACACCGGCCTGGCGTTGATCCCCAGCACGCACGAGCCCTCGCACGGCGCCGGGCACACGCGGCCGGTGAACTCAGGAAAGTTGTTGGTGGCGTGCAGCCGGTCCAGCGCCTCGCGCCAGCGGTCGTCGGCGACCAGCTCGTTGAACTCGGGCATGCGGTTGTGCACCGGGCAGCCCGACATGCAAAACGGCACGCCGCAGTCCATGCAGCGGCTGCCCTGTTTGCGCAGCTCGGCCTGGGGCTGGTGCTCGGCGAACTCGTCAAAGTCCGCCTGTCGGTCCAGCGCGTCCCGCTCGACGGGGGTTTTGCGCTGCCAGGTCAGGAAGCCGGTCCGGTCGCCCATCGCGCCTCCCCTTCTTCCAGCGCCCGCTTGTAGTCGCGCGGCATCACCCGCACAAATCGCGGCAGAATCGCGTCCCAGTCGGCCAGCACCCGGCGCCCCAGCTCGCTGCCGGTGTGCACCGCATGGCGCCGAATCATCGCCTTGACCTGCGCGACCTCGGCCGCCTCGCTCAGCGCCTCCAGGTCCACCATGGCGGTATTGCAGCGCATGGCGAAGCGACCGTCGGCGTCCAGCACGTAGGCCACGCCGCCGCTCATCCCGGCCGCAAAGTTTCGGCCGGTCGGGCCCAGTACCACGACGCGCCCGCCGGTCATGTACTCGCACCCGTGGTCGCCGACCGCTTCGACCACCGCGTGCACGCCGCTGTTACGTACGCAGAAGCGCTCGCCGGCCATGCCGCACACATACGCCTCGCCCGAGGTGGCGCCGTAAAACGCGACGTTGCCCACCACGATGTTCTCCTCCGGCGCAAACGTGCTGGAGCCGGGCGGAAACACGATCAGGCGCCCGCCCGACAGCCCTTTGCCAACGTAGTCGTTGGCGTCGCCCTCCAGGATCAGCGTCATGCCGCGCGGTACAAACGCGCCGAAGCTCTGGCCCGCCGAGCCCTCAAAGTGCAGCCGAATCGTGTCGTCCGGCAGGCCCTCAGAGCCCCAGCGCCGCGTGATCGCCGACCCGACCTGCGTGCCCACCGTTCGGTGAACGTTGCGCACGGGCAGGGACGCCCGCACCGGCTCTTTGCGCTCGATCGCGGGCGCGCACAGGTCCAGCAGCAGCATGGCGTCCATCGTCTGCTCCAAGCGGTGATCCTGCGCAAAGACGCGTGTGCTGTGCGTACCCGCGGGCACCTGCGGCCGGTGGACGATCGCGTGCAGGTCCAGCCCCTTGGCCTTCCAATGGTCCAGCGCGCGCGGCATCGCCAGCAGATCCGCCCGTCCGACCAGCTCGTCGAAGCGCCGAAAGCCCAGCGCCGCCATCTGCTCCCGCACCTGCTGTGCCACAAACCGCATAAAGGCCACCACGTGCGCCGGATCGCCGGCGAACCGCTCGCGCAGGCGCGGATCCTGGGTCGCGATGCCGACCGGGCACGTGTTTTTGTGACACGCCCGCATGTAGATGCAGCCCATCGCGACCAGCGGCGCCGTCGAGAAGCCGAACTCCTCCGCGCCCATCAGCGCTGCCAGGATCACGTCGCGTCCGGTCTTCAGCTGGCCGTCCGTGGCGACCGTGATGCGGCTGCGCAGGTCGTTTTTCAGCAGCGTCTGGTGGACCTCGGACAGACCCAGCTCCCACGGTACGCCGGCGTGCTTGATCGACGTGAGCGGGGACGCGCCGGTTCCGCCGTCATAGCCGCTGATCAGCACCAGGTCGGCGCGCGCCTTGGCCACCCCGGCTGCGATGGTTCCCACGCCTACGGTGGCCACCAGCTTCACGCTGATCCGCGCGCGTGGATTGGCGTTCTTCAGGTCGAAGATCAGCTGCGCCAGATCCTCGATAGAGTAGATATCGTGATGCGGCGGCGGCGAGATCAAGCCGACGCCGGGCGTGGAGAGCCGCACCTTGGCGATCCACGGATAGACCTTGTGCCCGGGCAGCTGGCCGCCCTCGCCCGGCTTGGCGCCCTGGGCCATCTTGATCTGGATCTCGGTCGCGTTCACCAGGTACTCGCTGGTGCCCCCAAAGCGGCCCGACGCGCCCTGCTTGATGGCGCTGTTTCGGGAGTCTCCGCTGCCGTCCGGCACATAGCGCGCCGCGTCCTCGCCGCCCTCCCCGGTGTTGGACTTGCCGCCGATGCGGTTCATGGCGATGGCCAGCGCCTCGTGCGCCTCCTGGGAGATCGAGCCGTAGCTCATCGCACCCGTGGAGAAGCGCTTGAGAATGGCTGCGATCGGCTCCACCTGATCCAGCGGCACGGGGGCTTGACGCGGCTTCAGCTCAAACAATGAGCGCAGGGTCGCCCGCTGCACGTTCTGGCGGTCGATGATGTCAGTGTACTCGCGAAACTTCTCGTAATCGTTGGTGCGACAGGCCCGCTGAAGCAGGTGCACGGGCTTGGGTCCGAACAGGTGAAACTCCCCATCCGGGCGCCAGTGATAGTCGCCCCCCGAGGGTAGTCCCGCCTCCCCGCCGGCGCGCGCCGGGAAAGCCGCCGTGTGGCGTCTGCGCACCTCCTCGGCGATGACGTCCACGCCGGCGCCCTCGATACGGCTTGGCGTGCCGTTGAAGTATCGGCGCACAAAGTACTCGCGCAGGCCGACCGCCTCGAAGATCTCCGCGCCGCAGTAGCTGCGGAAGGTGCTGATCCCCATCTTGGAGATCACCTTGAGCACCCCCTTGACCGCGGCCTTTACGTAGCGCGCCGGCGCCTGCTCGTCGCGGTCTGCCACGGTCTCCAGCGCAAGGTATGGGTTGATCGCTACCGCGCCGTAGCCCAGCAGCAGCGCGATGTGGTGGACCTCGCGTGCGCTGCCCGTCTCCACGACCAGCCCGACGGCGGTGCGTCGCCTGTTGCGGATCAGGTGGTGGTGCAGACCCGCGACGGCCAGCAGGGCCGGAATGGGCGCGCGCTCTCGCGTGACGCCGCGATCGGAGAGCACCAGCACCGAGAAGTCGTCGTCGATGGCGTTGTCCGCCGCGTCAAACAGGTCCTCCAGCGCGCTCTCCAGCCCGTGCGCGCCAGACGATGCGTCCCACAGGATCGGCAGCGTCGCCACGCGCACCGGGTCGGCGGATCCCTTCAGCGTACGCAGGCGTGCCAGCTGATCGTTTGTGATCACCGGCGAGTCCAGCTCGACCACGCGCGCGGACTCGGGTACCGGATTGAGGAGGTTGCCCTCGGGGCCGAGCGTCACCTGAGTCGCCGTCACCAGCTCCTCGCGGATGCCGTCGATCGGCGGGTTTGTGACCTGCGCAAACAGCTGCTTGAAGTAGTCGTAGAGCAGACGCGGCCGGTTGGACAGCACGGCCAGCGGCGTATCGTTGCCCATAGACCCGATCGCCTCGGCGCCGTCATCGGCCATGGGCCCCAGCACCATGCGGACCTCTTCGACCGTGTACCCAAACGCCCGCTGCCTCGCCAGCAGCGTCGAGGGCTCGTCCGGCGGAGCGGCCGACGGCTGGAGTCCGTCCAACGTGATGATGTTGTCGTCCAGCCACTGCCCGTACGGGTGCTCTGCCGCGATCGTCTCTTTCAGCTCGTCGTCGTCCACGATGCGGCCGGCCGCGGTATCGACCAACAGCATGCGACCGGGCTGCAAGCGCCCTTTGCGCACGATGCGATTCGGCGCGAGGTCCAGCACGCCCACCTCGGACGCCAGGATCAGCCGGTCGTCGTCGGTGACATAGTAGCGTGACGGTCGTAGGCCGTTGCGGTCGAGCACCGCGGCTACCTGAATGCCGTCGGTCGCGACGATCGCCGCCGGGCCGTCCCACGCCTCCATCAGGCACGCGTGATAGCGGTAGAACGCGCGGCGCGTCGGGCTCATGGAGTCGTGTCGCTCCCAGGGCTCGGGCACCATCATCATCAACGCGTGCGGTAGGCTGCGTCCCGCCAGCACCAGAAACTCCAGGCAGTTGTCGAACATGCCGGAGTCCGATCCGTCGGGCGTCACCACCGGCAGCGTGCGCGCAAGGTCGGGACCGAAGAGCGCCGACTTCAGCCGCGCCTCGCGCGTGTGCATCCAGTTGATGTTGCCGCGCAGGGTGTTGATCTCGCCGTTGTGCGCCACATAGCGGTACGGGTGCGCGCGGTCCCAGCTGGGAAACGTGTTGGTCGAGAAGCGGGAGTGGACCACCGCGATGGCCGACTCCGTGCTCGGATGGGCCAGGTCGGGGAAATAATCCGAGAGCTGCTCGGCCTCCAACATGCCCTTGTACGTGACGGTGCGCTGCGACAGGCTCACGGCATAGAAGTCGCCGCGCGGGGCCGCGATCTCGTTCTCCGCGCGACGTCGCACGACATACAGCGCCCGCTCGAACGCAGCGGCGTCCAGGTGCTTCGGCCGGCCGAACACCGCCTGCATCATCAGCGGCTCGGAGGCGCGCGCCGACGCCCCAAGCGCCGCGTTGATGGTCGGCACGTGCCGCCAGCCGAGCAGGTCGCAGCCCTCTTCGTCCGCAATGCGCGCTATGGCTCGCTGGATCGGTCGCCGAGCCGCGCGGTCGTGGGGCATGAAGAACATTCCTAGGCCGTAGCCGCCCGGCTCGGGCAGGTGGATGCCGATCGCGTGGCACGCCTTGGTCAAAAACGCGTGCGGGATCTGCAGCTGAATGCCGGCGCCGTCGCCTACGCCCGCCGCGCCGCTGGCGCCGCGATGTCGCAGATTCTCCAGCACCTGCAGGGCCATGACGACCACATCGCGCGCCGGTCTGCCGCGCACGTCGACCACGCAGCCGACACCGCAGGCGTCGTGTTCAAAGCGGGGATCATAGAGGCCGTCGGGGGTGGGATGCGCGGTCATTTCGTTAACACGGGTGTGCCAAATGACGCGGCGCGTTGCAAGTTGACGCGGGCGCATCAGGTTGAGAATTAGCGGCATGTTAACTGCGTTTACGTGCCTGTGACTGTGTACAATGCGCGACGGCGGTAGGAGAAAAGACGATGCGTGAATACACAGCGGCCATGCGACGGCTCTGTTTGGCGATGGGGATTTTCGCGGGCGGTGCCGTGCTTTCGTGCACAGCCGAGAAGCCGGCCACGCCCAGCGATACGATCGTGGTGGTGGCCACGGACGAGACAGGCCTGGGCACCGGCGACGCCGGGGACGGCAGCGTGCTGGACGTCGGCCCGACGCTCGAAGACACCGTCGAGACACCCGATGCGAGCGAGCCTCAAGACGTCCAAACGGTCGACGAAGGCCCGCCGCCGGAGGATACGCCGACAGTCGACGACACCCCGGCACCTGTCGATGCGGGCCCCGGACCGACGGACATTGTGGCGGCAGATATCGCGGTGGCGGATGCAGGTCCGATGGACGAGGGGCTGATCGACGCGACGGCGCCGGACGCCGGCAATGTGGAGATCCCCTGCGATAACCCCACGCACACCTGCTACACCGCGGAGCAGCTTGTGAAGGCGATCGAGAACCCGCCGTTTGGCGGCAAGCCCGGCGCTGATCCCTATGACGGTCCGCTGCCGCCGGAGGGCTGTCCGCCGCCCAGCTGCGTGCTGGACGGGTGCTGCAACGAGGCGGTCGGTGTGGCCGAGCTCGTCGATGACACGTGCTGTTATATGCACTGCCCGGGCGCCTGCTGTGGGCGTCCCCTGGTCGTCGGTGACCAGCTCCTCGTCGCGGACCTGCAGGAGACGTCGACTTGGAGCCCCGGCTCGGACGTCGCCTCCGCCGCGCTGCCGGCGCTGAATCCGATACACGCTGCCGGCGTGGCGGCTGCCTGGCGACAGGACGCGCTGGAGGAGCACGCCAGCGTCGCCAGCTTCCTGCGCTTTGGACTGGAGCTGATGCAGCTGGGCGCGCCGCCGAAGCTGTTGGCAGCTGCGGCGCAGGCTGCACAGGACGAGGTGCGCCACGCGCTGCTGGCCACCGAGATCGCGACGGAGCTGGACGGCCGGACGCTGGGTCCGGGGGCGCTGGCCTGCGCCGACGTGGCTCCGCGGACGGACTGGGTCGCCATCGCGGTGGCGTGCATCCACGAGGGCTGCGTGGGCGAGACCATCGCCGCGGCCCAGCTGGACCACGCGGCGCGGCTGGCGACGCCCACCATCGCGGAGCGCATGCGGTCGATCGCCGCCGACGAGGCGCGTCACTCTGAGCTGGCGTGGGCCTTCATCGCCTGGTCATGGCGCAACGGCGGCCAGGACGTGCGGGCGGCGATCGAGAGCACGTTTGACCAGCTTGCGGGTGTTGATGTGGCGCCCGATCCACGCGAGCCGCTGCTGGCGCAGGTGCCCGACGACGTTCGGCGTCTGGGTGGGCGACAGGCCCGCGGGGCTGCCGAGTCGGTCGCGCGAAACACGCTGCGTCACGTCATCTTGCCGTGCGCTGCGGCGCTGCGCGCCTCGGCCTGAACGCGGCCGCACGGCCACAGCGGGCGCAGATGGAGCCGGGCTCGTTGGCGGTCAGCGCGCCCAGCGGACCATGCCCTCGATGTTGTTTTTGAGCACGGCGGGGGCGGTGACGTCGGCGCCTTTGGTCATCAGGGCAAACTTTACGCGGCCCACGTCGCTCTTGCGCGGTGCGCTGGACAGGGCATAGCCGACCGCGTCTTCGCGCAGCAGCCAGGCGCCGTCGTTGTAGTCGAACCGGGCGCCGGCGCGCTTGTTGAGCCGGTCGGTCTCGGCCTGCAGCAGCTGCCACGAGATGACGCGCCAGCCGTCCCGCTCGCCGTGGTCATGCATGACGTTTTCGAACTGCACTTCGGCCACCATCGGGATGTTCAGGCGCTGATAGAAGCGCAGGTGCTCCGGGGGCGCGTAGGCAGGGTCCTGGACCCCCCGGCTTTCGAGCACGTGATCGATGTTGCCGCGGTAGCTGTCCACGTCCTTGATGCGCTCCACCATCCGCTCGACGTCGACTTGAACCGCCAGCACGCCCAGCGCCTCGCTCGTGGGGCGGCCCGGGATACGCCAGGACTCGAACTTGAATCCGCTGGCAGGCTTGTACAGGCGGGCGAAGATGCGATCGAGAAGCGGGTTGGTGCTCATAGCGGCGATACTATCCTCGGTTGCGGGCGCGTCCAAGTGTGGTCAGGGCGGCGAGATCGTCCAACGCGTCCAGCGGCGTGCCGAGCTGCTCAAAGGCGCTGACCAGAGCCGCGTGCGTCCGGTCGAAGAACTCGGTCGAGTCGGCGTCTTTCACACCGCAGGCGGCGTACAGCGGCGCTGCGAGGTCCATGCTGTGCATCCGATCGATGCGCACGGCGTCGATCAGCGGGGCCAGGCGCTGGGCCAGCTTGTGAGGGTTCATCGGCAGCATGGGCTGGATGACCGCAAAGGTGGCCAGTCCGGCGGCGCGGCAGGCGGCCAGGGCCTCGATTCGGGCGTCGATGGGCTCGGCGCCGGGCTCAAAGGTGGCGCGATGGGCGTCGATGTCGGTGGGGATGGAGAAGCCCACGGCGGCGCTGCGGCACGCCTGCAGGATCTCGAGGTCCTCCACGACCGAGGCGCTGCGGGTCAGGATCACCGGCGTGAAGCCGGCGTCGGCGAGCACGGCCAGGCACTGGCGCGTGATACGAAAGCGGCGCTCGGCGCCCTGGTAGGGATCGGTCAAAATAGGGCTCAGCCGCACGATGCCCGGCTCAAAGCGCGCCACCTCCCGGCGCAGCACGTGCGCGGCGTTGACCTTGACGTCCACATAGCGGCCCCACTCGAGCGCGGGCAGCCCCTCGAGGCGGCGTGAGAGGTCGGCGCGCTCCTGCACGTAGCAGTACGCGCAGCCGATAGTGCAGCCGACGTACGGGTTGATGTAGTACTGGCCGCGGCCCTCGGGCATGAGCAGGCGGTCGACCAGGATCTCGCGCAGCATGGCCCGGCGTCCGGTGTCGGCCCGGGGCGGATCGGGCAGCCGGGTCTCTCGCTGGGTGATCATGCGGCCGATCGCCTCGACCAGCTGCACATGGGCGTCGATGAGCGGGCGCCCGCGGTCGAACAGCAGCCGCGCGTTGAGGTTGAACCGGCTCGTGCGAAAGAAGCAGGCCCGGTCGTCACGACGATCTTCCAGCTCGATGAGCAGGGTGTCCGTCAGGTGCTCCACGACCAGCGTGAGGCCCTGCTCGACGTCCCAGCTGACTACCGAGAAGCCGTCGTCGCCCGATCGCTTCAACAGCGGCGCAAACAAGAAGCGCGCGATTTGATCGAGATGACGGACGACCGGCGTGGTCACAGTTGGCTCCTGGGTGGCCACCCGAGGCTACCAGAGTTGCAGGAATGCCACCGGGCCGTCGTGATAGCATTGCCGCGGTCCTTGAAGAGGTGTTGCTCTGTTGTTGCCGCCAACAAAGGCTGCCGTGCTGCTTGCGCTTGCGGCCGTATGTGTCGCGTGTGGGGACGCGCCTGAGCCGGGCGCGTCGGTGGATGTGGCTGCGCCCGACACCGCGGCAGTGGACGTGCCGGCCGAGCCTGACGCCGGACCTGATGAGCCGGACGTGCCCGAGCCGCCGGATGATTTGGGGCCTGAGCCGGACCTGGCGACGGGCGCCTGCCCGCCGGATGAGTGCGAGATCGACGGGGAGTGCGTCTTCAACGAGACCCCGAACCCTGACAACGAGTGCGAGGTCTGCCTGGTGCTGGCGCGGGTGGACGGCTGGACCTTCGATGACTCGGTCGCGTGCGACGACGGGGACGCGTGTACGCTGACGGACAGCTGTCTGGACGGGGCCTGCACGGGCTTTGACCGGGTGGTGTGCGACGACGGGGATGTGTGCACTGATGATGTCTGCGATCCGGAGGGCGGCACGTGCTTCAGCAGCCACAACACCGCGCCCTGTGATGACGGGGATGTCTGCTGGCTGGGCTCGGCGTGCGTGGCCGGCGCGTGTCTCAAGGGGACGACGCCGCTGGCGTGCGACGACGGCAACGCGTGCACCGTGGACGCCTGTGACGGCGCGACGGGCTGTGTCAGCGCGCCGATTTCCGATGGCGACGCCTGCGAAGACGGCAATGAGTGCACGGTAAAGGACACGTGCACCGCCGGGCAGTGCAGCGGCTCCGAGCGGGATTGCAATGACGATGACGTGTGCACCGTGGACGCCTGCATCACAGGTCAAGCCTGCGTATACGTGCCGTTGGACAACCTCTGCGAAGACGGCAACCCATGTACGGCCTTCTCCTGTGACGCCGAGGCGGGCTGCGTGTACACGTTTACGACCGCGCCGTGTGACGATCAGAGCGCGTGCACGGGGTCGGATACCTGCGCCGAGGGCGCGTGCCTGGGGGTGCTGCTGGACCCCAACGACGGCAACCCGTGCACCGACGACGCGTGCTTCCCCAGCAAGGGCAACGTCTACCTGCCCAACACGCACCCCTGCGACGACAACAACGAGTGCACGCTGGGTGACACGTGCGCGGACAGCGTGTGCGGGGCCGGACCCCAGCCGCTGGACTGTGATGACGGGGATGTGTGCACCGACGACCTGTGTGACCCGATCACGGCGTGCTTTTACGAGCTGAACTCGGCGCCGTGCACGGATGGCTCGGTGTGCACGCAGACGGACACGTGCATCCAGGGCGACTGTGTGGGCGCGGAGCCGATGGTGTGCAACGACGGTAACGACTGCACGCTGGACAGCTGCGATCCCGAGGCGGGCTGCGGGTCGACCCTGGTGGCACATGCGGATTGCCGGCCGGAGATCACGGTGGATTATCCGCCGCGGGCGGCGACGATTCAGGGGCTCGCGGCGGCTCAGAAAGTGGTGGTGAGCGGGTCCGTGGAGAGTGGGGCGGGGCCGGTGGAGACCGTGACCGTCAATGGCGAGGAGGTCGAGCTGATCGACGGCAAGTTTGCCGCGTCGGTCTTCCCGCATGTGGGCGGCAACACGCTGGTGATCATCGCCACGGACTCGTTTGGCAGTGTGCGAAAGCGTGTCCAGTCGTTCTTGTGGTCGACCGGCTATCACAAACCCGTGCTGGAGCAGCCGAAGAGCGGCATGGTCGATCCGGGGCTTGGGATCTGGCTGTCCAACGCGGTGCTGCAGCAGCTGGCGCAGGCCCTGGGCGGGCTGTTGAGCGTGCTGAACATCGGCGACTCGATCGCCAACCCGGTCTTTAGCGGCAGCGGCTACAAGGTGTACATCAAGAACCTGACGCACAGCGCGCCGACGCTGACGATGTCGTCCAAGGTGGGCGGGCTGAAGATGACGGTGGCCATCACCAACATCAAGGCCAAGGTGGACGCACCGGGCAAGTGTGAGGAGTGCATCTTCGGGGCGTGCATCGACTTCTGCCCGGACTTTGACGGCGACATGAAGGTCAGCGCGGTCGTGGCCAACGCGGATGTGCACCTCTTCGTGGAGAACCACCAGCTGAAGGCGGATGTCACCAACGTCGCGGTCAGCGTGTCCGGGGCGGACGTGGATATCGACGGGGTGATCGGCTTCATCATCGACCCCGTCATCGACAGCGTGGTGGACGACTTGATCGGGGACCTGGAGAAGGACCTGGAGGGCACGGTTGCCGAGCAGATCGAGCCGGCGCTGGAGGACGGGCTGGGGGCGCTGGCGTTTGAGAGCAGCTTTGACATGCCGAGCTTCGATCCGGCGGGCGGGTCGGTGCCGGTCGAGATGAAGACCGACTTCTCGTCTGTGCAGTTTGATGCGACGGGCGGGGCCATTCGGCTGCGGACGGGGGCCTACTCGCCCAAGGTCACGCCGTACGACAAGCTGGGGGCGCTGGCGCGGGTGGGCTGCAACGCGGCGGAGCAGGTGCTGGTGGTGCCCAAAGCCAGCCCGTTTGAGTTGGTGCTGAGCGACGACATGATCAACGAGCTGCTGTATGCGGCGTGGAATGGCGGGCTGCTGGAGTTTGACGTGCCGGCGGACATGCTGGCCGATGCGGATCTGACGGCGTATGGGATCACCGATTTGGCGGTGTCGCTGAGCGGGATGTCGGCGCCGACGCTGAGTGACTGCGAGATAGGCGACCTGGATGTGCATATCGGCGACATGCGCGTCATCGCGGACCTGGTGTTGTTGGGGACGCCGCTGACGATCGAGATGTACATCTCGTTTACGGCGGGCTTCGAGTTTGCGCTGCTCGACGGCGAGCTGGGCTTGGGCTTTACCAAAATCAAGACGCTGGACAGCGAGATCACGGTGCTTCAGGACGATCTGATCGGCTCCGAGGGGCTGGTTGCGGACATGGTCAACGGCAGCCTGGTGCCGTCGTTGCTGAGCGGGCTGGACGGCGGTGCGCTGGGCGGGATCCCGCTGCCGGCGATGGAGTTCTCAGAGGGCGTGACCCTGACGATCGTGCCCGAGACCGTGGAGCGCATGGGCGGCAACACCGTGGTCGGGGGCGACCTGAAGTAGATGATGTGCATGCGGTGGCCGGCGGCATGGGTTGCCGTGTTGTTGTTGGCGTGTGGGGCGGATCCCGAACCGGGTGAGCCGCCGCTGCCGGTCGAGGACGTGCCCGACGTCGCAGTCGAGAAAGAGGTGTGGGTGCCGCCGGTGCCCGACACGTCGTTCACGCCCGACGATGGACCTCCCGGGACGCAATGCAAGCCGTGGATCAACTGGGAGTACTATCTGATCTTCACCGTGGACACGTGCACGATGCCCGGCGAGGTGTGTGTGTGGACCGTGGCGGAGGGCTTTTGCCTGATCAATCACGTGTGCCGAAAGGCGGGGGAGATCGCGCCTCACAACCCGTGCGCCGCGTGTGATCCGGCAACCCCGACGCAGTGGTCGATTCGCGCTGACGGCGAGCAGTGCGCCGACGACGTCTGTTTGGAGAGCTTCGCGTGCCAGGCGGGGGCGTGCGTGGGCGACGAGAAGCCGTGCGACGACCACAACCCGTGCTCGGTCGACTCGTGCAATCCGGCGATCGGGTGCGTGGCGTCACCGGGTCCGGATGGCGTGCCGTGCACCACCGACAACCCGTGTGTGCTGGATGCCCAGTGCCTGTTGGGTGGCTGCCTGGGCTCGCCGCCGGACTGCGATGACGGCGACGGCTGCACACTGGATCTGTGCGACCCCGACAGCGGCTGCGTGCACAAGCTGCAAGATGGGCTGCCGTGCGACGACGGTGACGCCTGCACCACGGCTGATCAGTGCTTTGGCGGCAAGTGCCTCAACGGGCCGATGACGAAGTGCGACGACGACAACCCGTGCAGCATCGACACCTGCAACGCCCTGGTCGGCTGCGTGCACCTGCCCACGCAGAGCCCGTGCTGCACCGGCCTGGACTCGGTCTGCGACGACGGCAACGCCTGCACCGACGACCTGTGCGACCCACAGACGCTGGACTGCGCGTCGACGCAGAACACCAAGAACTGCGATGACGGCAACAGCTGCACGATTCAGGACCTGTGCGATAAGGGTCAGTGCGTCGGTAAGACGGTGCCCTGCGACGACGGCGATCCGTGCACTCAGGACGTGTGCGACAGCCTGCTGGGGTGCACAGCTACCGCGATCTCGGGTGTGCCGTGCAATGACTCCATCGACTGCACGACAGGCGACCTGTGCACCAGCGGCAAGTGCGTGGGCGACGACTCCAGCTGCGGCTGCGACCCGGATCTGAACACCGATCCGGTCAAGGCCACCACGTATCTGCTGGGCACCAGCGGCTCGGCCGGCCACGGCCTCAATGTTGACCAGGATCTCGACACCTGCGCGCCCAAGGGCAACTGCTCCGGCGGCATCGACAACGCCTTCGGCGTGCTCGGCTCGCTGACCAACGAGGCGCTCCAGGGCGAGGTCGATGACGGCGACGTGATGCTCATCTTCGACATGCCGGTCGACAAGAGCGGCACCTTCACCATGGCCCTGCACCAAGGCCAGCCCGACCCAGCGGACGAAGACTGCAACTACATGGCCGAGACCTGCGACTACTGGATCGAGGACGGCGGTCTCGACCCAGACACCTGCAAGCCGAAGTTCAAGGTCCCCTGCACGCTCACCGGCAACAAGCTCTCCTGCGGTGGCAAGGGCGTGACCCTGCCCTTCGAACTCCCGGTCCAGGACGGCGTTGTCCTCGATCTGGCGATCTTCGACGTCCGCGTGGAGGCCCAGGTCACCAAGGCGGGCCCCTACGTCACGGGCCTGACCGGCGCCATGGGAGGCGCCATCCGCCAAGACGCCCTGCTTGCGGCCATCGACAGCCTGGACGAAGACGGCCTCCCCATACCCAAGGACCTCCTCAAGTCGCTGTTGACCAGCCTCCTGGAGTACGACATCGACACCGACGGAGACGGCAACAAAGACGCCGCCTCGATAGGTTTCCAGCTGAAATTCATAGACGCCGTCATCACGGGCGTGGACCAGTAACGCGCCACTAAGCCGCTGGACGCACCAATCTGGCTCGCAGTGGCGAGGTATCGCGCCATTGGGGCGGTGGATGTCGCATCCAGGCGATTAGTGGCGAGGTTGATGTGGGATGATTCGGGTCGGTGGTCTGGTATGGTGGCGCGATGAGTGAGCCCCTTCCGATGGGTGAGTCGGCGCTGAGCTTGGACACCCTGAAGCCCGACCGGCTGCACCCCGTGCGGTTTCGCAAGGTCGGTCCGTCTTGGTTTGTCAGCAACGATTTGGCCGAGTGGGTGATTCTGGGGGACGCGGAGTTCAAGGACTTCTTGAGCGGCGCGCTGCCCACCGATGGCGCGCGGTTTCAAGAGCTGGCCGAGAAGGGCTTCGTGGCCGGCGAGATGGCTGTCGCGGAGTATCGGCGGCGGTATTGGTCGCGGCGGCGTCACACGTTTGCCGGGCCCAACCTGCACGCGTTTGTGCTGACCGAGCGGTGTGATCACGGGTGTCAGTACTGCCACGCTTCGGTGGTTGGGATGGGGCGCACCGACACGGATATGTCGGTGGAGACGGCTGAGAAGTGCGTTGATTTTGCGCTGCAGACCAGCAACCCCGGGCTGACGATCGAGTTTCAGGGTGGGGAGCCTCTGGCCAGCTGGCCGGTGCTTTGCCACACCGTGGAGTACGCGCGGCGGCAGAATGAGCGGCTGGGCAAGGATCTGGCGTTTACGCTGGTCACGAACATGACGTTCATGAGCGAGGAGAAGCTCGACTTTCTGCTGGCGAACCGGGTGCAGATCTGCACAAGCATCGATGGTCCGCAGGCGGTGCACGACAAGGTGCGGATCTCCTCGATCGAGGGCGGGTCGTGGCAGAACGCGACGCGTTGGGTAAAGCGGATCAACGAGCGTTACGGCGAGTTGGGGCTGGACCCGGAGCTGTATCGGACCGAGGCGCTGCCTACGATCACACGGCATGCGCTGCCGTATCCCAAGGAGATCGTGGACACCTATGTGGCCATGGGCTGCAGGGCGGTCTTTTTGCGCAACCTGGACCCGTTCGGGTTGGCCGCGGTGACGTCGGGCAAGCTGGGGTATCCGATGTCTGAGTTCTTGGCGTTCTACAAGACCGCAGTGGACTACATGATCGAGCTGAACAAGCGGGGCGTGCAGGTCATGGAGCGGCTTGCGTCGCTGATCATGTCCAAGCTGCTGAGCGGCGACGACCCCAACTATCTGGACCTGCGATCGCCCGGCGGCGCGGCGATCGGGCAGCTGGCCTATCACCCCAGCGGGCGGGTCTACAGCTGCGACGAGGGCCGCATGGTCGGCGCGTCCGGAGATGACGCCTTTCACCTGGGCGACGTGCGTGAGAACACCTACGACGAGATCATGAGCGGACCGCGGGTGCGCGCTCTGGTGACCGCCAGCACCGTTGAGGCGCTGCCCGGCTGTGCGTCGTGTGCGTACAACCCCTATTGCGGGGTGTGCCCGCCGTACAACTACGCGACCCAGGGCAGCATTCACGGCCGCATCCCCAGCTCCAGTTGGTGCGAGAAGCACATCGGCATCTTCGACTATCTGGCCGGACGGCTGGACAACGCGGATGCGGACGAGCTGGCCATGTTTGAGCGCTGGGCGACCAACCGCCGGCTCGAGCACTTCTTGATGACCGATTGAGAGGCCGGGTCACCGTCATTCAGCCGCCGCTGCGGGTGAGTCGGGACTTTGTGGACTATCCCTATCACTGCGATCTCGCCGTCGTGCAGGCGGTGGCCGTGCTGCGGGCGGCCGGGTTTGAAACCGTCGCAGTGGACGCGTTTGCGCTGGCCGGCAGCGGTGTGGAGTCTCACAACGACGCGACCCTGACGCTGGGTGCGCCCACTGCGGATGTAATCGCGGCGGTCGGCGAGGCGGACGTCCTGATCGTGCACTACACGCCATTTCACCGGCCGCCGGCTCGGGATCCGCTGCTGGGCGAGCTGCTGGCGGCGCTGCGCCGTGCCCGGCCGGACACGCCCATCGTTTTGGCGGACCTCTACCAGAGCGGCCAGCATTACGTGGACGCGCCCGGTGACGCGATCGCGGCCGAGTATCCCGAGGCGGACGTGCTTCTGCGTTATCAGGCCGAGGGGGCTCTGCCGGACCTCTGCGCCGCCCTCTGCGCCGACGGGCGTGCTCCACAGCGAGTGGTCAACGCGCCGGACGTCGCCCGCCTGGACGACTTGCCTGCGCCTGCTTGGGACCAGGTAGATCTGGACGCCCGCGACCGCTTTCTCTCGCTGTTGGGCGCAGCGCTCGGACGCGGAGCGCACAGCTTCGCCTTCGACGGTCGGACGCTGCCGGTCATCACCAGCCGCGGCTGTCCGTATCGCTGCGCCCACTGCTCGTCCAATCCGGGACTGGCCGCGGGAGCGCCCAAGATTCAGCGGCGGCTCAGCCCGGCGCGAGTGGAGGCCCTGATCGCCCATGTCGTCGATACCCACGGCGCAACCCGGGTGTCCGTACTGGACGAGATGGTCAACGTGGAGGCGGACCACTTCGACGCGCTGCTGGCCGCGCTGACGCCACGCTCGATCGCATACGACTTTCCCAACGGCATGCGCGCCGATCGGCTGACCGCGTCTCAGCTGCAGCAGATGGCCGGCCGCGTGCAGCTGCTCAGCGTGTCCGCCGAGAGCGGGGTGCAGCGCGTCATCGACGAGGTCGTTGGCAAGCGGCTGGACCTGGCCGCGCTGGAGGCCACCGTCGCGCGCGCCACATCGCTTGGGATCCCCACGCTGGTGCACTTCATCATCGGCATGCCCGGCGAGACGGCCGTCGAGATCAACGCCACGCTGGAGTGGGCGCTGCACCTGTACCAGGAGTACGGCGCCTGGCCGGCTGTCCAGTTTGCCACCCCGCTGCCCGGCACTCAGCTTGCCGCCGCGGCAGCCGGCGTGGACGTGCCGGACTTTTCGCCGCTGTTTCAGCACACGCCAAGCACCTCGGGCGACGGCTTCGATCCCGACATACTTCGACGCTTTGCCTGGACGTTTCAACAGCGCCTTGCGGCCGGACGCGAGCCGACCAAGGTGATCGTCAACCTGACCTATCGCTGCAACAACCGCTGCAGCTTCTGCGCCGTGGGCAACCGCGGGCAGGACGACGGCGAGTATCGGGACCAGCTGGAGATCCTGGCCAAGTACCGCGCTAAAGGCCTGACTGAAGTGGACTTCGACGGCGGCGAGCCCACCCTGTATCCGCACCTGGTCAACGTGGTGCGCGCGGCCAAAAAGCTGGGCTACCAGTCGGTCCACGTCACCAGCAACGGCCGCATGTGTGCCTACGAGGGCTATGCGCAGCGCCTGGTCAACTCGGGGCTGACGAGCCTGCTGTTCTCGGTGCACGGCCACAACGAGAAGCTGCACGCCCGCAACGTCGGCGTGCCCGAGGCCTTTGAACAAACTGTGAACGGTATTCGCAATTGTGTGAGGCTGGCGCCCGACAGCGTTGAGCTGGGCATGAACGTGACGGTGACGCGCTCAAACGTCGCCTACCTGCAGGCCACCGCACAGCTGGCCTGGGACCTGGGGCTGCGCTGGCTGAACATGCAGCTGCTGACGCCGTTCGGGCGCTGTACGACGGTGCTGGATCCCGGGGAGGCGGCTGTCCAGGAGGCGGTGCCGGCGGTCATCGACGCGTGGCGCGACCGCATGAAGCTGCAGGTGATCAACTCGCCGTACTGCCTGCTGCCGGGCTATGAGGAGTTCGTGACCGGCGACCTGATGAAGGTGCAGCGCCACATGGTGTTTACCAACAACGAGCAGGTGAACCTGGCCGACTATCTGCGAGAGCGACGCGCCTACGAGCCCAAGTGCCACGGCTGTCCACACAAGGTCTTCTGCGGCGGCTTCTACAAGCTCAAAGACAGTCCGGAGCCACCCTGGGACGGCCTGGCGAAGTCCTACGAGACCGGCTGGGATCCTGCGGCGAGCTAATTACAGAGTGCAGCGGCCTGGTCATCCGCGTTGTCGTCCTCGACGCACTCGTTGTTCCAGCCGGGCCCAACGCAGCCGAAGTCGGAGTTGTCCACGCAGACGCGCACGTTTCCGGACGCTCCGGGCGGGGATGCCCACGCGCACTCGGCCATAGTGCACGTGCCTGCGCCCAGCGCGCCCGCCCCCATTTTGACGCCACCGTCGCAGGTGATCTCCTGCTCGGTGTCGGCGTCGTAAAAAATCACCTGGACGCCGACCGCCCACAGCTCCCCTGCGTTGCACACCTCGACACGAAGCAACGTGGAGGCGGGGCAGTCCACCGGATCGGCGTCCACGAAGCCGGCGGTCAGATTGGGCGCCTGCAGCGGATCGAAGTCGGGCAGGTTCTGCCGAAACGCGTTGTAGACCAGCCAGTTGGCGTCGCCGCCGCCGGGCGGGATCATGCCCGACTCGGTGACGCTGGTGATGTCGTATGCATGCTGGTTCCAAATCCGGCGCGTGGCCACCCAGTTGTCCAGGGAGTCGCCCCATACCTGGATGGGTACGGAGCCGCCGCCGTTTTCGATGAAGACGATCTCCGCGTTGCCGTCGCGGTCCACGTCCACGATGATCGGGTACTCCAGCCGCGTATGCGACGCGTTCGGCTCCTGAAAGAGCACCTCGCCGTCGTCGCCCTTGAAGATCCTGAAGTGCGTCTCGTCGTTGTAGACCACCTCGGCCGCGCCGTCCCCGTCGAAGTCGAACACCGACGACCCCGTCGCCCGCGAGCTGCAGTCCTTGTTGGGCTTCTTCCATCGCACCCCGGCGGAGTCACACCAGGCCGCACCCGCCGGCTTGGCGGGGCAGTTGGGCAGCTTGTCGCAGCACTCCAGGTCGAACACGGCGTAGTAATCCGCGCCTGCCACGCCGATCTCCGGCTCGCCGTCCGCGTCAAAGTCCGCCACAGTGGGCGGGCCTCCCTCGTTGAACTTGCAGTTGTCGTGCGGGATCGCCAGGCGCGCCAACAGCGAGCCGTCGTGGTTCCAGACGTAGACCATCCCGGTGCGCACCGTCACGACCTCGCCCATCAGGTCGTCGTCAAAGTCGCCGGTGGCGTTGAAGCCGTCGCATGGCAGGTTCTGCGTGTTGCAGCCCGTCCCGTCGTTGCCGTAGTCGTACGTCCACTTTGGCGCGCCCGTGGTGTCGTAGACCGTGTTGCCTGCGATCACCTCCTTGCCTCCCTCCAGGTCCAGGTTCGCTGCGATCGAGATCGGGCCCAGAAACGAGTTGACCCCCGCGCCCTTCTTGCCCTTCCATTTCAGGTCGCCGGTGGCCCCATCCAGCACCACCCGGCCCATCAGGATCTCCGCCAGTCCGTCCCCGTCCAGGTCCGCGATGGCGGGCTGGGCTCCAGCTACGACGTCCGCAGCAGCGGGCAGCGCGCTGTCCCAGAGCACGCGCACCTGGCCCACCACGATCGACACCTCGGTCACCCGGATCACGGCATTGACCAGGCCGTCGTGGACCAGACCCACTGTCAGCCCGTCCAGATCGGCGTCCGTCCACTGGGCGTCGCCCTTCATCGGGTTCTTGTCGAAAGAGAACAGCAAATCGCTGTAGCTGTCGCCGGCGTAGACGGGCTCAGCGACAGATTGCGCCGTGGCGCCCGAGGCCGACGTCAGATCGATCCGCAGGCTGGTCGCCATGTCGACCGATCGCGCTCGGACCCGGATGCGCAGCTCAGCGATGGCCGCCGAGCCCCCCGGCCACTCAAAGCCCAGCAGCGCGGTGGCGCCGGGATCGGCCGCGGTCAACACCGTCGCGTCGCCGTCATCCGTCGCGATCGCCGCCACCGGATCGGCAGCGCCCAGCGGCACGAAGCCGGACCCGCCGCCCTTCCACTCGGACGGCGCCGTCGCCGGGTATCGCACGCCTGTGAAGGCGACCGTTCCGCCCTTGACCTTGGCGCCCACGATGTCGATCTGTCCGTCGCCGTCCACGTCTCCCAGCGCCAGGCCTCCGGAGTTGTCCAGCTTGGGCGACGGCACGTGGAAGTGCTCGCGCAGCTTGGGATCGGTCGGCTCCCCCAGCACCGTCGACAGGTCCGCGCAGGACCCGGTGACGACCCGCAGCACCGCCTTGACGTTGCAGCAGCCGTCCTCCTGCCGCCGATACGTCAAAAACGCGATGTCCGGGATGTCGTCCAAATCGACGTCGCCGTCCTTGTCGTCGTCGGTCAGGTTGGCGACAACCGGCGTCATGACCACGTCGTCATGCTTGGTGAACTCGTCGGGCTGGCCCCACCAACATTTCAGCGCGGGCTCGAACACGCCGGCGCTGGGGACGAAGTGGCACTCGTCCTCGACGGGCACCTCCCACACGTCGCCTTCGGGTCCCGCATCCGCGTCGGCCGCGCCGCCCTCGTCGGCAGTCTCCGCAGCGTCCGTCGGCTGCGGCGTGGCGTCGCTTGCCGAGGCGTCCTCGGAGCCCTGTGTGTCACCCGCCTCGACGTCGTCGGAGGGCGTCCAGACATCGTTCGGCGGCTCGAAGACGGTGGTGTCCGCGCCGCCCGCCGTGCCTCCCTCAGACGACACGCCCGGCCCGGCAGTCGGCGTGCTGCGTGAACCGACGGGCGTGCCGCAGCCCACGATCGCTGCAAGCAACAGCGCTCTGGTCGTCTTGAACATGTGCAGATCCTCGGCCACAGCGTAGCACGTCGATCACTCCACGGGCCGGAGCTCCGAGTCGCCAAAGCGGTCCACGTAGTCCTGCCGTAGCCCCGAGCACACCGGATCATGGCGGCACGTGGCGCAGCGTTCCGGCTTCACACCGCCGGACAGTCGCGATGCGGACAGCTGAAACGCGGCATCCGGCGTCACCACCTGCACGTCCTGCCCCACGCCGGGGTGGGCGACGCGGTCTGCGTGCTCGGGCAACAGACAGCGAGGTACGTGCAAGGAGCGCATCGTCACACCCGCGGCCGCGCCCGCGTCCAGGCACGCGCGAACCTGCGGCAGCACGTCGGTCAGACGCGGCATGGAGGCCACGTTTTCGCGGTTGTTGTCGGTCAGCGAGACAAACCACAGGTCCACCTGGCGGATCCCAAGCGCCGCCAGCGCCCGGACAGCGTCGGGCAGCGTCGCCACGGTCTCGGTCATGACGATCATCGCCACACTCAGCCGGACATCGGCCGCGACCAGATGCCCCAACGCCGCCAGCAACAACTTGTGCGCGCCGGGCTCGCCCCGCGTGATCGCGTCGTACGCGGCGCCGTCCCCATCGTAGCCATGCACCGACAGCTCCACGTGGGTGCAGCCCGCCGCCAGCAGCCGGTCCAGGTTCGCGCGGCCGGCCAACAGCAGCCCGTTGCTCTGCACCTTGACGTCGGTGAACCCGCGCCGCGCCGCGTACCGCACAATCGGCAGCAGCTGCCCGGTGATGGTCGGCTCGCCACCCGTGATCGACAGCGCCGTGCACCCCGCCTGCGCGGCCTGATCGATCCACGGCGCCGCCTCACGCAGGCCCAGGGCAGGGCGGCGGCGCATGGCCTCGGTGATCGTGCAATACGTGCAGGCCAGGTTGCAGTCGTAGTGCAGCACCAGATCGAGCAGGTCCATCCCCATGGCTGTGCCACGCGGCGCCCGTGGTCGCAAGCCGGTATGCTGTCCCCGTGCTCCGCCTGCTCCAATGGTCGCCCGCTCTCTCGCCGCTGGCGGCTGGTCTCGTGCTGGCACTCTGGCCCGCTGCGTGGGTTCCGATCTTCGGCAAGGAGACCTTCAGCGAGCACCTCAGCCACGCGCTGTTTCTGGCGGCCGCGCTGCTGTTTTTCGCCGCCTGGTATCGCGATCGAGTTCCCGGGTTGTTGCTGCTTGGCGTCGGCGCGCTCTGTGTCCTGATCGAGGAGACCGACTACGGCTATCTGTACGCCGGCGTGCACATAGACCAGGCGCTGCACAACAATATCGTGGTGCTCTGGCTGCTGATGCTGGCTGAGGCGCTCTTTGCGGCGACGCCCTTTGTACTGCGCGCCGACCACCCGATCCGGGCGCGGTGGGCGCCGATCTCCCGTCCGGCCGGTGTCGCTGTCGGAGCCATGTTGGCGCTGCTGCTGTCGGCCCAGCTAAGCGACGCTGTTGTCGACGGCTACCCGGTCCGGGAGGGCGCCGACGAGATCCACGATCTGGGCATCGCCCTGGCGTTGTTTGCCATGGCGCTCGAGGCCGCTACTCGTCGTACCCCGACCCCGGATTGAGCGCCTGAAGGCCACGCGGCGGACCCGCATTGACGAGCACATTGGGACGACACTTGATGCGCACCGTCTCAAACTCCACGTCCGGCTTCACAGCGGTCAGCGTGTACTCGCCCGGCGGCACGTTGGTCCACACCACCCCGCCGTCGACCGACGTCTCGACCAGCCCGGGCGTGGGCAGCACATCCGGGTTGAAGTAGATGGGGCCGCGGTCTTCGGCCAACCCCGGGCTGATCGCGCACGTGGCACCCGGCTCGCCATGAACAATCGGCAGGTCGCCCTCAAACCAGCGCGTCACCGTGGTGGACACCTGGCACATCTCGGGGTCCGGCACCTGCTCCGTCAGCAGCGCAAAGATGTCGTAGATGCCCTTGGAGACCGCCTGAAAATCCAGGCCCTCGATGTCCTCGCCCGCGAGGGTGTGCGTCCCCAGCTGATTTTCGGGATAACCCTCGGCCAGCATCACCAGCGTGACATCGCCCGCGGGCACATCCGCAAACTCGAACGTGCCGTCGGCGCCCGACAGCGTCGTCAGCTCGGGATGCTCCAAAACGTGGATCTCCGCCCCCTCCAGCGGACCGCCGGGCGGGCCGAAAATGCGCACTCGTCCGCGCACCGCGGCGGCCGGCACGGCGCTCAAATCGGGCGTCTCAACCGCGTCGACCACGTCCGGAACATCCGCTGTGTCAGCCGGGCTGGTCGCCACAGAATCGCTGCTGCAACCGACTATGATCATTGCAACTATGCTCAGTGATTGTGCTGTATGCTCTGCCATCGCCGCAGCCTACCACGCGCACGGTGCGCCGTTTTTGCGATGGCGATCCGGTCAGGACAAATGAGACAGTAGTCAACCTCGATGGCCAACCTCGGATACATTCAGGTCGTTCGGCACTGCAACCACGTGTGCGGCTTCTGCTCCAACCCCACCACCGAGTACACGCACGACTTCGAGTCGATGAAGCTGCTGGTGGACGATCTGGTCGAGCGCGGCTACTTCGGCGCCATCCTCACCGGCGGCGAGCCGACGCTGCACCCCGAGCTGCCGCGCATCGCCGCATACGCGCGGTCGGTTGGCTTGCACGTGCGCATGATCACCAACGGGCACCGCCTGGCCGAAGAGGACTTTGCCCGCGCGCTGGCCGAGGCCGGCTTGCAGCTGGTGCACGTGTCGATCTACTCGGTCCGGCCCGACGTCGAAGAGGAGCTGCGCGGCAGGAGCGGGACCCTGGAGCGCGCCTATCGGGCCATCGACAACGCACATCGCTTCGGCATGCAGGTCAACATCAACTGCGTAATGAACCGCCAGAACGCGGACCACCTGGACGAGAACATCGCCTATTTCATCCAGCACCATCCGCACGTCCAGCACTTTGTCTGGAACGCGCTGGACCCGTCGATGGGACGCGCGGAGGTGGACCCTGCCCGGTATACGCCGCGCATGGCCGAGTTCGAGGTGTCGCTGAGTCGGGCGGTGGCGCTGCTGCAAGCCGGCGGGCGCACGTTTCGCGTGGAGAAGGTGCCGCTGTGCTACATGACCGACTTCGCCCACGCCAGCACCGAGACCCGCAAGATCGTCAAGCTGGAAGAGCGCGTGGTGCACTTTCTGGACGACAAGCAGACGGTGCGCCAGACGCACTGGAACCGACGATACGCGGACGTGTGCAGCCAGTGCTCCCTGCGCTCGATCTGCCCCGGCCTCTTCGACCGCGGCGACGGCTACAGCACCGACGAGCTGCACCCGGTCTTTGTGCCGCTGGAGCCGATCGTGCGCGACATTCTCTTCGACCCGGCCGATCCCAGTCGTCGCTTCAACAGCCTGGAGCAGTGGCGCGAGGAGTTTGACGCTGCCGGGGACGCGACCGGGCCCGCACCCGCGCCTCCACAGGTGGGCAGCGTGACCGATCGCGGTCGCCGGCTCTTCGAAAAAGAGCGTCGTCGAGGCCTGACCGGGCGCGCCAAGCCGTCCTCATGAGCGACCGGCTGCTCATCGAGCTGGGTCTTGCCTGCAACAACCGCTGCGTCTTCTGCGCGCAGCGTGGCCTGGACGGGGCGTCGCACACCGATGACGCTCGCGTGCGCGCCGCGCTGGAGCAGGGCAGGGCGGCCGGTGACTCCAGCCTGGCGTTTGTCGGCGGCGAGCCCACGCTGCACGATGGGCTGGCCGGCTGGATCCAGCTCGCTCGCACGCTGGGCTACGACGACGTGGCGCTGCAAACCAACGGGCGCCGCCTGGCGTACACGGCCTATGTCCAGGAGCTGATGGCCGCGGGCGTGTCCCTGTTCGAGGTCTCGCTGCAGGGCCCCGAGCCCGCCGTCCACGACTACCACACCCGTGTAGAGGGCAGCTTCCGCCACACCGTCAAAGGCCTGCTGAACCTGCGCGACAGCGGCGCCGACGTGGCCGTCACGACCGTGGTGACCCGGTCCAACTTTCGCAACCTGGCTGCGCTGGCGGACCTCGTCGGCACGCTCGGCGCGGGGGCCTGGCAGCTATCTACGGTGCAGCCGCTGGGGGAGGCCGCCACGGACGCAGCGCGCGTGGTCCCGGCGGCCGAGATGATCACAAGCGCCGTCAGCCACGCCGCCGAGCGAGCGCGAAACGCCGGCGTCGCGGTGGTCGTGACAAGTGACTCAGATGTGGAGCATCAATTCGTGGGGATGGGGCGGACGTGCGAGCCGCTACCAGGAGCCGTGGCTGCCGTGTGATCCGTGGCTGCCGTGGCTGCCATGACTGCCGTGCGACCCATGCGAGCCGTGGCTGCCGTGTGACCCGTGACTGCCGTGGCTGCCGTGGCTGCCGTGAGACGCGTGGGAGCAGTGATCGGGCGGGCCGGCTTGATCGGGGCCCTCGCCCGCCTCGTCCGCATGATAATGCGACGCCAGCTCCGTCTCTTTGCCCCAGAGCATGTGCTCCAGTTGCCGTTTGGCCCGCGGTAGCGGCGTCTTGGGTCGGCCTGCCATCGTCACACTCCTCTTCGGATGTCGATCGTGGACACCAGCGCGTGGTTGCCCAGCTCGCCGACGACATCGCTCAATGCGTACCCCGGATGGGCCTGGATGCTCAACTCGATAGTCGGCTCACCGCCCGCCGGTGCGATCTCGATGGTCGCAAACTCGGCAAACGTGGCGGCCGCGGACTCCACAGCCGCACGCTCGTACAGCGCGGTGTTCAGCGTCAGCCGGGCGGTCGCGTCAGTCATGGGCTGGCGTCACCCTTGCCCTTGTCCTTGGCGTATTTGTCCTCCCAGGACATGGCGATGCCGAGCGGATCGTCAAACGGCTCGTCCTCCAGGTCCAGGGCCTCCAGCTCCGACAGGTCAAACGCCGGCTCGGGCTGTGGCGGGGCCGGGGCAGGTCGCGCACCGGCTACCGCGCGGCCGACCACTTGACCGATCAGCGGCGCGTTCTGCTCCACGATCCGCTGTCGAATCGTCTGCGCCAACAGCTCGTTGCCGAACTCTCCGCCCAGCGCGCGCAGGGCCTCGGTCGGCAGAATGTCGCGACCCGTCAGGCTGACGCGCAGCGAGTCCGGCTCATCGACGTCCAGCAGCACATAACAGCGGCCGACAAAGGCGTACGCGGCCGACATGATCGCGTCCTGCGGATATGCCCGCGTATCGGCGCGCAGCACCACCTTGTTCTCGTCCGCCACGATGTCCATCTGGGTTGTCACGCGCCCGACCACAGCTCTTTTTTGGAGATCAGATCCAGCTGCGGCGTGGATGCCTCGTTGGCGCGAATCGCCTCGCCCAGCGCCATCAGCGCCAAGCCCTCGAGCTCTTCGGTGTCTTTGGATCCGTCGCCGCCGTTACGCAGATACAGCGCGTAATGTTGTGTGGTCGCGATGGCGCCCTCGTCGCCGTTCAGGCGGCAGACCTCGACACGAAACTGTTGTCCGTCGGGCCGCTTCAGGTCGATCACCGCGGTGCGTTTGGGGTCGATCGTCAGGCCGACCAGCGTGGCGCCGGCGATGGTCGCGCCGGTGCCGTGCGGCGCGATCAGCCGCTTCAGCCCGGACGTGTCGACGGCCTGTGACGCCGGCTCGGTGTTCGGTGTGCCGTTGCCGCTGAACCTGGACACGCCCCAGGCGGCCACGGAGACGGCACCCACAGCGGTGGCCGATACGAACACTCGCCGGGTCATCTTCTCGGGCATCATCACTCCTGGAAACGCTGCTAGGAGTCCTCCCGAGGACTCCTGAATCATCGTATGCGCGTGCACGACGGCAGTCAACAGAAGCCGCCGTTTGCCACCACCCCGGCGCGAACGGTAAAACCGTGCAACGTGAAGGCACTCATCAAGGTCGGCTACGGCTGCAACAACCACTGCTCGTTCTGCCACACGGCCGAGCTTCGGCACATCGAAGACACGGTGGAGAACGTGCATCGCAAAATCGAGCGCGCGTCGCAGCTGGGGCACACGATGGTGGTGTTGTCCGGCGGCGAGCCGACGATGCGCCCGCGCCTGGTGACGTGGGCGCAGCACAGCGCATTGCGCGGCATGGACTTCGGCCTGGTCACCAACGGACGCATGCTGTCGTATCCGGCCCTGGTGGACCGGCTGGCCAAATACCGGCTGGCCTACGTGTATATGTCGCTGCATGGGGGCACTGCTAAGATCCACAACGCCATGGTGCGCGCCCCGTGCTTCGAGGAGACTTTTGGCGCGGTCGGCGTGCTGAGCGGGCGCGGCCTGGACCTGACCGTCAACTGCGTCGTGACGCGGACCAACGTCGAGCACCTCAACGCGCTGGTGGACCTGCTCGCGGGCTATGACGATCTGACGCTGAAGTTCTCCATGGCCCAGCCCAAGGGCGCAGCGGGGCATCGCTTTGACGCGGTGATCGCGCCGGTGTCCCAGGTGGCCGAGCGGGTGAACGCGGCCATCGCATACGGCAAGTCGATCGGCGCCGCGCCCCGCTTTGCGCACGACGGCATCCCGTTTTGCCTGCTGGACGACGGACACGAGCACATCTATGACGACCTGAAGACCCACGGCTTCGCTACGATGATCGAGGTGGACGAGCCCGACTTCTTTCCGGTGGACGACGTGGCCAAGGTCCACACCGAGGCGTGCTTCGGCTGCAGCCTGCGCGGCGCGTGTCCCGGTCTGTATCGGCCGTACTTCGACCAGCACTCGGATGCCGAGCTCAAGCCGCGTCGCGGGCCTCGGTCCAACGCCTTTCATTACGTCCACGAGCGCGATGTGGCGTGGCCTGAAGGGGCGCCGTGCCCCGTCGCATTTTCGGTCAGCCCCTACGACCGCGGCCGCCAGCTGTTTGTGCTGGAGGGCGAGCGCATGGGCGTCTATCGGACCCACACGCGCGACTTCTCAGACGAGGAGATCGGCCAGGTGAAGTGGGCGGCGGCGCAGCTGTACCTGGACGCCAGCGACAAGCCGGCGGTCGATGATTTCAGCGCCGATTTACAGCTGCTGCGGCAAACCGAGGTCTGCACGGCGTGTCCGGTGGCGGCCGGCTGTGCGCGCTGCTTTGAGGCCGCCCCAGGCGACGTGTTCGGGCAGGCCGAGCGGCAGGTGCTCGGGCTGTTGGAGGGTCTGGAGGGCGACGTGCTGGACGTCGGCTGCGGCGAGGGGCGCGTGACCGAGGTGCTGGCAGCCCGCAAGCAACAGATGCGCTACACCGCGGTGGAGCCGGACGCCGAGCGCGCGGCGGCGTTTCAGGCGGCGCACCCGTGGGCCACGGTCGACGCGCGGCGGATCGAGGATGTCGCTGTGGAGCCCCAGTCGCTCGATCACGTGCTGATCCTGCGCAGCTGGAACCACCTGGAGCGACCGGCCGACGTGCTGTCGAAGCTTATGGCGGGGTTGAGGCCGGGCGGACGCATGCTTATCGTCGACAACGTGGCGTTTGCCCTGGTGCGCACGCCCGCGCAGGCGGATCGCGCCGAGGGCAGCGACGCCGCTTTTGAGCACTTTCGCAACGACACCGTGGCCGACGCCCGCGCCGTGGCCGAAACGGCCGGTCTGGTGACGGTCGAGTCGACGCCGGTGATGCCCGGCGGCAGCAATCAGTGGGTGTTGCAGCTGCGGCGTCCGGCCCTGGAGTCGGTATGAGCCTGATCCGCGAGGAGGCGGCCCATGAGCGGCGCAACTGGATCCGCCTGACCAGCCGATGCAACAACATGTGCGTCTTTTGCCTGGACACGCTGGCGCACAACGGCACCGAGGGCGAGGAGGCGGAGATCAAAGCCCGCATCATCGAGGGCCGGCGCCGTGGGGATACGCGGCTGATCCTGTCCGGTGGCGAGCCGACCATCCATCCGCACTTTGTGAAGTTTGTGCGGTACGGGCGCCTGGCGGGTTATCGGCGCATCCAGACGGTGACCAACGGTCGCATGTTCTCGTATCCCGAGTTTTTGGATCGGGCGCTGAGCGCCGGGCTGCAGGAGATCACCTTCTCGGTGCACGGCCACAACGCGCGGGTCCACGACGCGCTGGTCGGGGTCAAGGGCGCCTTCGACGAAGAGGTGCGCGCCATCGAGCTGGCGCTGGCGGACGGCCGGCCGATCGTGAACATGGACGTGTGCCTCAACAAGGGCAACGTCAAGCGGCTGCCCGAGCTGCTGGACCGCTTTATCGCGCTGGGCGTGCGCGAGTTCGACCTGCTGCATCTGATCCCGTTCGGCAGCGCCTGGGAAGAGAAGCATCGCGACTCGCTGATGTACGACATCGACGAGGCCATGCCCTACATCCAGGCGGCGTTGAAGCGCAGCGAAGAGCCCGATCTGCACATCTGGTTCAACCGCTTTCCGCCGCCCTACCTGGAGGGCTACGAGCACCTCATCCAGGACCCACACAAGCTGCACGACGAGGCGCGCGGGCGCTTTGAGGAGTACGAGCTGTGGCTGACGCGGGGTGTGCCGCTCAGCTGTCGGGAGCCGGCGCGCTGTGATCGGTGTTATCTGCAGCCGTTCTGCGACGCGCTGGACGACACGCTGACCCGGCTGGACGGCGCCGACTTTGATGCGCTGCGGGTGCGGCCGGGCGATGCGTCGTGGCCTGCGGGAGTCGTTGAAGAGGGTGCCCCGGCATGGGTGGTCGCTGGGGACGTGACCGAGGCTTTGTCCATCGTTTCGCGGGTTGCGGAGCGGCCGCTGATCCTGCAGCTGGACGATTACTCGGCGCTGGACGCGGCGGTCATGGGCCGGATAGTGCGAGCAGTCGCGGCAACCCCGGCGCAGGCGGAGACGCTGCTGGCGCTGGAGGCTGACTTTGAGGTGACGGTCCGGCTGGACCAGACCATGGCGGCCTGGCTGCAGGCCAACTACCCCGACGGCCATCTCCGGCTGGCTCTGGCGCTGCCGAGCCACGACCGGGCCAGCGACTCCGAGCGCCAGGATCCGGACCTGCAGGAGTTCTTCAGCGCGTACACCGCGCAGGTCCCCGTCGAGGGTGTTCCCACCTGCATCACCGGGCGCGCCACCCGACCGCGGCTGCGCGTGCTGGACGTGACCATGCTGCGGACCGAGGCGCCGGATCCGCAGGCCCCGACACCGGGCGATACCGGCGGCCGCACGTCCATTCTCAAGGCGCTGTCGGACCTGAGCATCGGCGACCCCGCCAAGGACCGGGCGCTGCGCGGCGAGCTGTCCAAGCTGGGGGCGCTGAATCCACTGCGGCAAGCCGCCGTGCCCGATCTGTTCGGTTACGCTGACCATTACATCCGCGACAGGTACCAGACCAAGAGCCATCGCTGCCGGACCTGCCGCTTTGACGCCGAGTGCGAGGGGCTGCACATCAACTATGTTCGCGCCCATGGGTACGTCGCGATGCAGCCTGTCACCGCTTAGCGGAGTGCGGGATGTTGCCCAGGGGCACGACGACGCTCTCGCGGCCGCGGGCGTCCGTCAACACCAGGACGCCGCGCTTGGCGTCGATCGCGGCCTTGAGCGTGACGGCGTCATAGACCAGCTGGGTCGAGAACAGCCGCCACTCCGAGAAATGAGCGGAGTACGACCAGCCGGCCACGTCGATGTATGACTCGCTGTCGGTCGGCACCTCCAAGAACGCGATGAACAACCGCTTGTCCCCGCCCTTCAGCTCCACCACGGGCGGGGGCGGCGCCAGTCCGAACGACGCCGTGATCTCCTGGGTGCTCTTGGCGGACTGCGGGAGGCAATGCAGGCCCACTCTCACGCACGGGAGCTGCACCGGGCGCTCGATGCGCTTGAGCTGCGCCTCGACCATCTTTCCGACCTGCGAGTTGAGGGGCCACCCACCGTAGTGCATGAACAGATATCGCACCGCGCCTGCCGACTTCGGGTGCAGCATGCTCGTGCGCCAATAGGCGTATTTGTTCAGCGAATCCAGGTGCATGCTGAGCGGCTCGGGCTGGCCGCCCAACATGTAGCCGGAGACCAGGCTCAGCGGTACATCGCCCAGGATGAAGGCCGGATATCGCAGCGAGCGCAGGTCTTTGGGCGCTGGTGGATGTGGCGCTCCCAATCTTGGCGGGCGCAGGCAGCCGCCGGCCGCAAAGTCTCGCTGGGCCGGCGTGCAGGCGTCCGTGGGTGGCGACCCCGATGCCGGCGGTGGCTCAAACAGGGTTCTCAACACCACAAACAGCGCGCTGGGCGGTCCGGCGTGCAGCGCGCGGCCGTGCTTGGCCAGGTATCGGCGCAACAGGGCGACGCCGGCCTGGTGGCCCAGCGGCTGGAGCATGTTGACGGCCCGTATGACCGGGCGTGGATCGTACTTGTGCCCGTCCAGCGGACCCACGGCGTCGAGCGCCGCGAAGACGTGTGTGTCATCGGCGGCGGAGGCCGGGACGGCCCAGGTCAGGGCCACGAAAAAGGCGAAGATTGCGCGCTGCATGCTTGCGTCAACGCGTGACGGGCTCGAACTCGTCCCAGCCCATGCGGGAGATGTAGTTTCGCCACACGCCCTCGCACGAGTCGTTGTGGCGGCAGCCGGCGCACTCGGGCCGCTTGATACGCTGCGCGTCGTCCAAATCGGCGCGCGCGACCGGCATCAGGCCGTCCTCGATCAGCTCATAGTGCACGTAGCGCTCGACGTAGCCGCGGTTGTGGTCCGGCAGCTTGCCCTCGGTGGTGCACAGCGGGATGTCCACGAGAAACGCGTCGGGCTGCGCCTCGTCGCACGCCGCCAAAAACCGCTGCATCTCCGCGACGATCTCGGTGTAGGGCGGAAAGATGCGCTCAAAGTGGGTGTCGGCGCGCCCGTTGGCCTGCATGACGTTGAACACGACCTGTTGGACGCCGGCCTCGCGCAAAAAGGCGTAGATCTCGCCCAGGTGACCCACGTTGCGGCGGGTCACGACGGTGCTGGTGTGCAGGCTGACCCCGAAGCGGCGCATGGCGGCCACGTTCTTCAGGCCCGCGACCGTCTGCTCAAACGCGCCCTTGGTGCGCACCAGGGCGTCGTGCAGCTTGGCGTTGTGGCCGTGGATCGAGATGTAGAAGAAGTTCATGCCGGCCAGGACCAGCTTGCGCAGATAGGAGGCGTAGCTGAGGCGGCGTCCGTTGGTCATGACGCTGCGCTTGACGTAGCCCAGGTCGCGCGCCTGTGCGACGTACAGCGGCAGTCCGGCCACCATCGTCGGCTCCCCGGACGTGAAGCACACCTCTTCGGCGCCCTGGTTCTTGTGCAGAATCTGCGTGACCTGGTCGGGGCCGATGGCGCCGTTGACGCGCTCGCGCTCCTCGCGGTCCTCCTCCATGCAGAAGATGCAGTTGTTGTTGCACACGGGGCCGAGGTTTACGTGGATCCGCTCCTGTCGAGACTGCAGCCTGGCGATGATGTCGTTCATTGCGTGCCGTTTGTTGTACCAAGAAACCACGGCTATGCTCTTGCCCAATGCGAATTACCTTTGTCGCTGCCGGATGCGAACAGCTCTCCGTGAGCCTGCTGGCCGCCATCTGCCGGCGCGACGGTCATCAGGTCGGTCTGGCGTTCAGTGCAGCGCTTTTTCACGACCGCTACCAGCTGCACATCCCACCGCTGGCGGAGCTGTTTGACGACCGCGCGTCCGTCATCGACGCGATTGTCGAGCAGCAGCCGCAGGTGCTGGCGTGCTCGGTGATCACGAACCTGCATCCATGGATGCTGGAGATCGCGCGAGAGGCCAAGGAGCGCATCGACGGGCTGAAGGTCGTTTTTGGCGGTGTCCACCCGTCGGCCGTGCCCGACCGGGTGCTGGCGTGTCCCGAGGTCGATTACGTCTGTGTCGGCGAGGGCGATGTGGCGTTTCCCAGCCTGCTGCGCTCTCTGGAGAAGGGCGGACCGGCCGGGCCCATCCCCAATATTCGGTACCACGCAGTCGACGGCACCCTGGTGCGCGGCCCCCAGGCGGGCTTTGTGCAGGACCTGGACTCGCTGCCATGGTTCGACAAGCAGCTGTGGGAAGACCACATCCGCATCGGTGACCTCTACATCACCATGGCGTCGCGCGGCTGCCCCTACCGCTGTACTTTCTGCTTCAACAACTTCTTCGCCCGGCTGCCCGACGGCCCGCGCGGCAAGTACGTACGCACGCGCTCCGTCGACCACATGATCGGTGAGCTGGTCGCCGCCAAGCGCCGCTATCGCATCCGCTTCGTGGACTTTGAGGACGACATCTTCACGGTCAACCGCAAGTGGCTGAAGCCGTTTCTGCAGCGCTACAAGCGCGAGGTCGGCGTGCCGTTTCAGTGCCTCACCCATCCGCAGCACATGGACGACGAGCGCGCCGGGTGGCTGGCGGAGGCCGGCTGCACCTGGACCCAGATGGGCGTGCAGTCCGCAGATGAGGACTTCAAGAGCGAGACGCTGCGCCGCCGGGAGAGCAGCGCCCACGTGGAGCGCGCCATGGACGCCCTGCACAAGCACGGCATCAAGCTCAAAGCCGACCACATCTTCGGTCTCCCCGGCGAGCCGCACGCCGCCCAACAGCAGGCACGCGAGCTTTATGCTGCCCGCACGCCGACGCGCATCGACACCTTCTGGGCGACCTTCTTTCCCGGCACCGAGATGATGGCGGCCGCCCGCCAGGCCGGCCTGCTGACCGACGCCGATGTCAATCGCATCGAAGAAGGCCACGACATGGGCTACCACCTCAGCGGCCACGTTGCAGACGACGAGCGCGCCATGTATCAGGCCCACGAGGTCCTCTTCCGGCTGATGCCGCTGCTGCCCGAGAACCTCCGCGGCAGCGTACCGCCCTCCTGGTTCGAGCGGTGGCCCGCCGCGGCCGCTTACGGCGCTGGCATGGCGGCCGATCTGGTCAACGGTCTGGTCAACTTCAGCCCCGACCACCTTGCGTTCGGCCTGCACTATCTCGGCGGCATGGCCCGCTACGGAGCCCGCCGCCTGGGCGTGCAACCGCCGCCCGCCGCCCGCGTCTACGGTACGCCGATGGGCGCCGGACCCTCTGCGCCGGACTCACTGCAGAGTCAGCCGGACCAGCCGCAGAATCGGGTGGCCTGACGGGGCGCTCCACGTCTCCACAAGGTCCACGCGGGCCCCGGCCGCTGCTGCCGCGCCGTCGAAGCGCTCGGCGATCAGGTGGCCTGCCACGCCCTCGGAGTTTTCGACCGGGCTGGCGTTCGGGGACAGCAGCACCGTGTGCACGCCGGGGCCCAGCCGCTTGAAGACCGCCCGCCACGCGGTGTCGAACGTCGCGGGTTGGTCGCCGGCACCGCGGAAATAGGGCCACAGCGATCGCGGACGGACGGCGCCCCTGGTGAGCAGCTCGTAGACGCCGACTGCGGCGTAGGTGGTGCTGTAGGGGTGCGCGATCTCATCGGCCTGGAGTCGCTGTGCCAGCGCCTGCTGGGCATCGCCGTCGAACATGCCGGTCTCCGGGTTGCGGACCGCGTCGACCATGCGGGTGGCTTCGGCGGCCGCGTTGACGGCCAGCAGGCTCAGCAGCACGACCAGCGCTGACCTCAGCGGCCGCGCCGCGTCGCGCCAGAGGGTGACCACCGCCAGCGCTGTCGCGATCGGGATCCACGGGGTCAGCAGCAGGTAGTAGGACGCGCCGCGGTAGTACAGCATCCAGTACAGGGCCAGGGTGACCCCGAGTCCGAGACCAAAGGCCCGCCGCGCGGTTGGTTGGTCGCGCCTGCCCGCCGACGCGATGCTCAGCGCCACTGCGGCCAGAATGACGTAGCCCACGGCCGGGATCCACGGATCGCCGGCGGTCGCCTGGGTATAGCCGGCGAGCAGGGTGCCGGCGTGGCCGAAGCTCTCGTCGAAGTGGCGCAGCGAGAAGAGCAGGTTGTCCGGCGCCAGGCCGACCCATGGCGCGGAGATCTGCGCGAGTCGATCGGTGAAGGCGCCGCCGGTGTCGGCCGTCAACACGTACGCCGCCTGGGGCAGCAGTGGGATGGCGGCCAGCGCCGCGCCGATCGCCCAGTCTCTTGGGTGCGCTCGCGGCGCCAGCTTGAACGTGACCGCCGCCACGCCTATGCCCAGCAGCGCCCACAGCGCGGTGTTCTTGGCCATCAGCGCCACGCCGATCAGCAGGCATGCGCCGTAGAACCACCGCTTCTCCCCCGTATCGTGGTGCCGCAAAAACGCGAGGATGGCCAAGACCAGCGCCAGGGAGTCGAGCTGCTCGTCGGGCCGAATCATCAGGTGCGCAAAGACGTACTGAGCGCTGGTAGCCGCAAGCGCCGCCGCCAGCAGGCCCGCCGCCGGTCCGCCCAACCGACCGGCCAGCGCGAAGATCGCAAGCAGCCCCAATACGCCAAGCACGGTCGACTGCAGGCGCGCCGCTTTCAGGCCACCCAGCCCCGACAGCAGGCGTGCGCCGGCAAACGACAGCGCCCCTACGTGGCCGTCGATCATCAGCGGCGTCATGCTGCCGTCCGACCCGATCCACGACCACACCGGCAGGCCCTCGGACGCGTGCAGGCCCGGCGACGTGGCCGTCTGCTCGGGGCCTGGACTCAACCGCTGCGGCGGCGCGTCCAGCAGCGGCGCAACCTCCTCAGCGTTGGCGCCAAGCTGAAGGCACAGGGGCGCCTGATAAGCGACAAAGACGAGGGTGATCAGCGCAAGGGCTAGTTGTTTTGGACGGTCAGGCCCCAAGGCTCACAAATCTCGGCGACGCCTTCGCGCCACACCTTGACGATCACCGTGCTGGGGCGCGCCACGTTGTCTTTGCAGCAGCCTACGCCCGCGTCGTACTGGTAAGTCGTGCTCCATGCCGTCACGCCCGCGGCGTTGGGCGTATCCCCATCGCAGGTGGCGTACGGCGGCTCGTTGGGGCAGGTCTCCATCACGGTCATGACGTAGCCGTTGCCCGACAGGCTGATCGACCGCGAGAAGTTGGTCCCGACAGCCGGCTCCACAAAGCTGAACTGGATGTAGTCGACCGGGTCCAGACGGTTGAAGCCGCCCGCCAGGTTCAGCCCCTGGCCAAACACCAGCGACTGGGGTTGCTTGGCCGCCGCGCCCGCGCAGGTCGGAGACCAGGGCGAAACGACCTGCGAGCCGTCGGGCGTTCCAGCGCTGCAGTCGTTGTCCATACCGTCGCAGATGTCCAGGTTCTCCACGTTGGGATCGGTGCACTTGGGGCCAAGCGGGCCACAGATCTTGATGCCCTCTTCGCACAGGTCGCCGTCGTCGCCGTCACAGGGCTGGCCCAGGCTGCCGTCGCCCGACCCATCCGGCGTGGACGGGTTACAGTCGTTGTCCTGCAGATCGCAGATGTCCGGGTCCAGATCGTTGGGATCGTCACACGTCAGCTCTATGCCGTCGCACGTCCACACGCCCTCCTTGCACAGGTCCGGGTCCTCGCCGTCACACTCTTTGCCCAGCTTCGGGTCGCCCGAGCCGTCCGGCGTCTCCGGGTTGCAGTCGTTGTCCACGTTGTCGCAAAGCTCGGGGTCCGGGTCGCCCGGATCGGTGCAGAACAGCGCGCCGCCGACGCAGAAGGAGAAGCCCTCCTTGCACAGGTCCGTGTCCTCGCCGTCGCAGGGGATGTTGGCGCCCGGATCCGCAAAGCCGTCCGGCGTGGCCGGGTTGCAGTCGTTGTCCAACAGGTCGCAGACCTCGAGCGTCGCCGGATCGTCCGGCTCCACGCACTTCACCAGCCCGTTCAGGCACGCGCTGACGCCCGCCTTGCACAGGTCGCCGTCGTCACCGTCGCACACCACGCCCACGCCCGGATCGTCCAGGCCGTCCTCGGTAAACTGGTCGCAGTCGTTGTCCACGCCGTCGCACAGCTCCGGGCCGGTGCCCACCAGCGTCGAGCACGTCAGCGCCTCGCCCGAGTTGTCACAGATGACCGTGCCGCCCGCGCAGGGGCCGATTCCGCAGTCCTCGCCTTTGGCCGCGATGTTGCCGTCGGCGTCCTTGAACGTGACGCCGCCGCCGGGCAGGAAGTCCTCGTCGGTCTGGCCGTCGCAGTCGTTGTCCACGTTGTCGCAGGTCGTCTCCTCGGACTCGAAGCCGGCGACGGTCGTGTAGTCCGGCTCCAGCCAGCCTTGCGAGCCGCCGCAGACCATCGGCGTGCCCTTGCACGCGCCCAGCTGCTTGGCTGAGAACGGCGCCGGGATGCCCTCGTCGATCTGCCCGTTGCAGTTGTTGTCGATGCCGTCGCACTTCTCTTCGCCGGCCGACTCCGCGTCGCACGCGGTCAGCTGCCCGCCCAGGCATCGGCGCTCACCCTCGCATGTGGCCAGCGCGTTTGTGATCGAGCACGGCGTCGTGACCCCCAGGTCCTCTGCAAGCTGGCTGCACCCGCACTCCCCGGTCTTGGGTACGCACTGCTCGGACTTGCCCTCTTCAAGCTGCACCAGCGAGCACTCGTAGCCGTCCGGGCAATCGGTCTGCTCGGCGCATGCGGCGCCGCAGAAGCTGCCGTTATCGCCGTGCGGGATGCACTTGGCGCCCTCGTAATCCTGAACGGCGCCCGCCACCTGCGCGCAGTCGTTGTCCTCGTGACACGGAAAACACAGCGTCAGGTCCTTGGGCACGCAGATGGTCTTGGTGTCCGAGTCCTGGGTCGTCAGCAGCTTGCACTCAAAGCCCTTGGGGCAGTACGTGACGCACGGCTCGGTGCAGACAGAGCCCTCCTGCGTCAGCACGCAGATCTCGGACTCGCAGTCCTCGGGACCCTCGCAGGCCGGGTAATCCGCCTCTTCCTGTCCCGTATCGTCGGTATCGGTGGACGGCTCGACCACCTCGCTGCTGCCTGTTCCCGTGCCGCTGGTGAGCCCCTTGAGGTCAGGGCTGGCCCCGGCCACGGCGGGATCGTCACCACACGCGCTCAGTAGGAGAAGGGCAGCCCCCCAGACAATCGACCCGCGACGAAGCAGCATGGCCGCAGTATACACTCTTTGCTCTCATCGACAGCACCACGAGTGCAGCGATTCGAGGTCCCGAAGCAGCGCAGCCCCTACCGGCGTGGGATCGGCCTTCTCGCGCAGAGTGTCCAAACAACGGGCGTTGGCCTCAAGGACCTCCGCCAGCCGCCGGTCGAAGCCCGGGTCCGCCGCCACGCTGTGGCCCATGTCCTTCAGGCGGCGCATCAGGGCGCCCACCGGCGCGAACGCGTGCACCGCCAGCAGCACGCCCATCAGGGGCCGCAGGTCCGGTCGAACGGGCGACTCGGTCCAAACGTCGTGACCGTTGCGCAGCACCGGATCGGTCCACGTCAGTGCGTTCAGCTTGCCGTGCTGCGTCTCGTGCACAAGCGCCGCCGCCATCGTCACCGGGTCCGGATGCAGCGTCATGTACACCGTGCCGGGCGCCTCGCGATAGGACGCGGACAGATGCACCTCGTCGTCGCAGCCCACCGGCACCACGCGCGCCAACGTCAGGTCCAGCTCGCTTCGCAGCGCCGGCAGCGCGTCGCCGATGAGGTCCAGCGCCCCGTTCAGCGCCCGCACCCACTCCTGCTCGGTGCGCCCGCCGAGGTCCAGCGCGTTGCCCTGCTTGTCGGGGTGGGCCTCGACCTCGGCCAGCGGGTTGTTGTCCACGCGCGCCAGATGGCCGCCGTTTGCAAGCCGCCGGCCCTGCTCGCCCGTAGCCGGGGCCGATACCGCCGCCATCGCCGGACCGATCCCGGAGGTCGCTCCAGACTGCGCACCCAGCAGCCAGGGCAGCACGTCCGGCGCACCCACCGCGTTCAGCACCGCGACCGGCGTGCGTCGCGCGGCCTCTTCAAACTCGGGGTGCGTCGCCAGAAGCCGCTTCAGCGCGACCAGTCGGGCGTTTCGCCATACCTGAGCCGCCGCGTCGTCCCCCGGCCCGGGCAGCACTAGCCGGCCGCTCGGCAACGGCGCTCCGACATGAGGCCGCAGCTCGTCCAGGCCGTGCAGGTGCGCGTACGTCTCCCGAACGCCAACACAGCGGCCCCAAAGGGCGCAGTCGCTGCACGTCGCAGGCTTCAAGAAGCCGGCCGGCGGGTTGGGGCCCGGCACCGGCGCCAGCCCGTCCAGATCCATCCAGCCGGCGTCCAAAAAACACAGCGGCAGGCCGCACATGCCGTCGAAGCCGCGCACGACCAGACCGGCCTCTTTGGCCAGGGCTATGGCGGTCGCCAGCGACGGTCGCACGTCTGAAAAGCGCGGCGTGATCGCCTGGCTGACGGGCACCAGATCGGTGGACGCGTGCGCATACGACAGGTTCAGCGTGGGCGCCGTACCCCACCGCGCCAGGATCAGGCGGATCAACGAAGGGAGGTCGGCGTGGTTGTGGCCGGTCACCACCGTGTTGAGGATCACCGGGATGTTTGCCGCCAGCAGCGCGCCGATGCCCTCCAGGGTCTGCTCAAACGTCCCCGGCGCGGCCGTGACCGCGTCCGAGATCTCAGCCGTGGACCCATGCAGCGATACGAACGCCTCAGCCACGCCGGCCTCGGCCAGCGCAGTGGCGTACCCCGTCCGAGCGCACCGGATGGCGTTGGTCTGCAGCCGCACCCGCAATCCCAGCCCGGCGGCATGGCGAACATGCTCGGTCAGGCGCGCGTTCAGCGTCGGCTCCCCGCCTGACAGTGAGAGCAGCGTGACCCCGTCCTGCGCCGCGCGCTCGATCTCCTCGGTGATCCGCTCAAACCCCACCGCCGGCAGGTCCCGATTCACGAAACAAAAAGCGCAGTCCTGGTTGCAGTGGAAGACGACGCGCACCACACGCTCGACGCCCAGCGCGTCTCCGGCCGGCGACCAACCGTCGGTGACCAGCTCCCGCTCCACCAGGGTGGCGCGGGCCCCGCCGAGTCCCTTGACCAGCCGGGTGTCCTTTTCGCCAAGCGGCTTGGACCCCGCGTCCCCGTGTGTCTCCAGATAAGCTGCCGGCACCCCGGGGCAGAGGGTGTCGGCTGCACACCCGTCGCAGCCCGCGATCCGCTCAAAACCGTGCCCCTGCAGCGGCGGCCCGGCCACGAACAGCTCGGCAAAGCGCCGCCGCGCGCCGAAAAAGCACAGCGGCACCGCGTGGCGGGGATCAAAGCGGCACGTCAGATCGTGTTCGCGGCACTCAAGGGCCATCGCCTCCGCGACAGGCGCCACCTCGGCAAACGGCGCCGCCTCGCCCTCGGCCGCCTGGGTGACGACACGCAGCACCAGGCCGTGCACGCCGACTCCGAGCGCGGCAGCCCATCCCGGGACGGCGGCCGCGCCCTCCAGTGAGGCCACGGTCAACGGCACCGAGACCTCGAGCGCGATGCCCGCCGCGTGGCACCGCTTCATCCCCTGCACGGCATGCCGAAACGTCCCGGGGCTGCGCGTGATCCGCTCGTATGCGTCGTGCACGCCCGGAATCGCGACCCGCACCGTGCTCACCCCGCTGTCACGCAGCGCCTCGGCGCGCCCCGGATACGCCAGCAACAAGCCGTTGGTCTCCACGACCACCCGGTCGATACCCCCGCCTCTCGCGGCCGCGACATAGTCGGGCAGACGCGCATCCAGCGTTGGCTCGCCGCCGCTGATCACCAGTGTGGTTGCCCCCTGCCCGACCGCGGCCGAGATATCGGCCAGAACCCGCTGCGGTCGCGCCTGGACCGGATCGTCCTCGCGCCGACGAAACGTGCAGAAGGTGCACCCCTGATTGCATTTCAGGGTGGTGAATATGGTCGCCGTATCCATCGAGGCCCGTACCTTACCACCGACGGCGACATGCGCTCTCGCGCAGCCCATGGCTTAATGACCGGATGCCCGACCGGCCATGGACAGCCCTATTTGAGCCGCTGGAGGCGGCGCAGTCGCTCGATTTCGGGGAGGCGGTGCGGGCGCGCGTCCGCGACTCCGGCGAGGAGGTTCGTCTGCGCCTGGTGCCCCTGACCGCAGAGACGGTCGACGGCTTCCTACGGCGGGCCCGCTCAGGAGCGGCGTTGGGGGCCGGCGTTGTGGATGTGGTGGACTTCGGGCGCGCCGACGGCGTCGGCTTCGTAGCCACGGTCGTACAAGGTGGCGCTCGGTTGTCTGACGTGCTCCGCGCGCTGGGGCCGCTGCCCGCTCGCCGTATCCCGTCCATGGTCCAGCAGCTGGCGACAACCCTGGCGCTGGCCGGCGAGCAGAAGTTGGCGCACGGAGGGCTGTCGGCCGACGTCGTGCTGGTCTCGCGCGGGCGCCTTGGCGGCGACCACTTCATGGTGCTGGATGTCGGCCTGAGCGAGACCGAGTCGATCGTTGAAGACCTGACCGGCCTCGCGCGCCTCATCGAGGATGTGGCTGACCTGTCCGAGCCAGGCCCACCCGACTCGCCGGGGGCCGCGGTCGCGGCGCTGGCGCAATGGCTCGGAACTAGTCGCATCCTGGCGCGCAACAGGCGTGTGTCGTTTGCGGGCTGCGTCGACACACCGCAACCACTTCGTACAAACACCGGATCGTCCTCCACGAACGGTGTTGGGTCTATACTTGACCCAGTTTGGCGAGGCGGCGGCTTTTACCCCACGCCGGCGCCGCACGGTCTACGCTTCCAAACATGTGCAGGGTCTCCAGGAGCCGCCGTATCGGTGGGGTGCCGGCCCTCATCGGTGTCGCTGTCGTGCTCGTCGCGTGTGGTGAGACCGTGCCCGGCGGGCCGATCGGCGAGGATGTTCAGGTCGCCGGACCGTCCGTGCAGGAGCTGGTCGAGACGTTTCTCAACGCGGATGGGGCGGAGGCGGACGCCGCGCTCGAGGCCTTGCGCGTGAACCCCGAGGCCACTGTGGCAACGGTTCGTGAGGTCATTCGCGCCGTGGATGCAGCGGGCAAGACCGCGGTCGTGGAGCGTGGGCTCACGCATGGACATCCCATCGTGGTAAGCGGGCTGCCCGCGCAGCTGCAGGGTGTCCCATTTACCTACTCGCTGTATGTGCCGGCTGGCTACGACGCGGATCCCGCTGCGCCGTGGCCGCTGCTGATCGATCCAGCGCACCCCACCGACGATCCCGCCGGCAGCGCCCATTTGAGCTACCTGGCGGCCATGGCAGACGAGCGCTTCATCCACATGACGGTGCACGTGATGGACGTGTTGCACAATGATCCTCCGCCGGGTTGGGCGGACGTCGGCAATCGTCAGTGGGCGTGGGACGCTATCTTCGTCGTCTTTGACGCGGCGGTGGCGGACGTGAAGCGGCGCTATCATGTCGACTCCGACCGGGTCTACGTCACGGGCGTGTCGGCCAGCGGCGCCTCGAGCTGGTTTCACGCGCTGTTCTCCACCGATACCTACGCCGCGTTTGCGCCGGTCTCGGTGATTCCGGCGCCCTGGGACGAGGCGCTCTACCGGGGGCTGCACGACATCGGGATCGGCGTCGTGCACGGCGGTGCGGACACCATCACACCGTGGTCGGCTGTGCAGCCGACCGTCGATATGCTCACCGACTGGGGGTACGACGTGACCTTCTGGCTGTTCGATGACGGCGGCCACGGCACGATGTTCAGCGAGCACTTTCCGACGCTGGTCGAGTGGATGCTGGAGCATCGGCGCCTTGTTACACCGGCCGCCGTGCATCGTGGGATCAAGTCCTTGAGTCATCCCGGCGCCTATTGGCTACACGCGATACGGCTCGCGACCGCCGCCTCCATGGACGATGCCGGCTACGGCACCCCCGTCATCGCTGAGCTCACGGCGACGCGTGCGGGCAATACGGTGTCCGTGCAGGGCGACGGTGTGTGCGCGTTCGAAATCTCGTTCGATGACGACATGTTCGACCTGTCCGCGCCCGTGGTCGTGACGTATGACGGGCACACCGTGTGGTCCGCCCAGGCGACGGCGTCCCCGACGGTCGCGCTGGAGACCTACAAACGGACCGCCGATCTCGGTCTCTTGTGGACGGGAGCGCTGCAAATCACGTTGGACGCGGAGCGCGCCGCCGGGTGTGACGCCCCGCCGCGCAGCTTATCGGACACCGGCGAGTAGTCAGCGGCCCCCTTTGCCGGGCAGGCCCAGTCGGCGGACCTCGGACGCCTGCGTAAAGTTCACGTCCGTCTCGCCGGGTTGAGACACGACGCGGGCGACCTCGCCCACGCACTCGTGCAGATACGACAGCTGTACCAGGGTCCCGGTGTTCTGCCCCACCGAGACCGTCAACGTGCGTGTCAGCTCGATGCGCAGGCGCAGCGTGTTTTGAAAAGCAAAGCTGGGGAGCAGCGCTGTGCCCTGACCGTCGATGACGAAGCGGTAGCGGTCCGTCCCTGCATTGGCGGCGCCGGCGAGGCGCGCGTCGCTGAACGTCACGTCCTGGGCCCATTGCTTGCCCGCCGTCAGCGGAAAGTCGTACAGCACCACCGGCTCGTCGTAGACCAGACGGGTCAGCCCCGCCGGCGGACTCTCGCTCGCGGAGATCAGGCCCAGAAGCAATAGGCGGCTCTGCTCAGCGCGAAAGACAGCGAGCACATCTGGAGCGGAGAGACTAGCGGGGGTGGCGTGCGTCGCGCTCGGGAAGACGTCGTCAGACCACCAGGCGCCGGTTGCCGACATGATCTCCACGACCCCGGCGATGGCCGTGGGCCCTTCTTGGAAGTTCCACGTCCATTCGCCGGCGATGGTTTCGCCGACGGGATCGACCGTGACCGGCGCGGCGTCGTTGGCCAGATAGGCGATGCGGGTGCCGCTCACAAACGGCAGCTCGGACGCGTCGATGGCGCCGTCGTTATCGCCCAGGCAGGCGGCACCGACCGTAGCCGCCGGGGGGCATGTTGGACAATTGCGGACGATCAGCACCTCCGGCTGGTCACCGCAGCTGGCGAGCAGACACGCTAAGATCGCCAGTGGACGCGCGCTCAAAAGACCACCGCCGTGATGAACCGAAGGCTGTGCGCCAGATCCGGGGACAGCTGCGGCGCCGTGTTCGCCAGGCCGTCCAGCGGGGCGAGCAGGCCATAGGTGAGGCCGAGCACGTAGCCGCGCGGGTTTTTCCAGCGCACGCTCAGATCCCACTCTACGCCCAGGGGCGTCGCAAGGCCGGGCGCCGACGCGGCCTCGAGGGTCTGCGAGTAGATCAGGCTGGTGTCGATCTCCAGGCTGTCGAGCGGCTTCACTACCACGCGCAGCCGCGCATAGAGCGCGTCCGTGACGGTGCCGATGATGCGTCGCCACAGGATCTCGTCGATGCGATACGCCGGGTGGAACCGGAAGTTGTCGACCCGTAGATCGCCGCTCGCGGGATCGAGCTGCGGCCCGTCCAGGTCGCCGTTGGCTGTGCGCACCAGGCCGGTCGGCCGCCCGGTGCCAAAACCGGGGGCCTCATCGCCCGACGCCATCCCAAGCTCCACGCCCAGGCGCAGCGTCTGCCCGATCGGACGCCAGTCCAGCCGCGCGACGAGACCGAATTGGTCGGCTTCGACCGCAGGCGCGCTGACGCCGGCAACTCGCGAGCTGTCCTCCACGCGTGCGTGCAGGTAGGCGGCCTCCGCCTCGAGCTGCAGTGTCGGTCCCGATACCCGCAGCCAAAAGTCGGCCAGCCAGGTGGTCATGCCACGCGGGATGGCCTCCGCCGCCGTGAACACGTGGTCTTCGCCCTGCGCGCCCAGTGTGTGGAAGGCCGGGAAGTCGATGTTCTGCCAGCGGACCGATCCCACCAGCCCGTAGTCCACCGCCCACCGATCCGCGCGAGCCAGTCGGCGAAGCGTGACCGGCGACCGCCGCTTGACGATGACCACGCTGACCGTCCGCACGTCGTCCGCGTCGTCGACGTCCGTGTGCGCGCCCAGGGGCTCGGTGGACGACGCCGTGCTGGGGCCGTTGGCGTTGAAGTCGTAGGAGGCGCCGACGGTGTGGCGCAACAGCGACGTGGCGAAGCCGATCCGGTCCACGGTGAACGCGGTATCGTCGTCCAGGCCGTCGCCCGAGTGGGCCAGCAGCCCCATCCCCCAGTGGAAGCCCATGCGCCCAAAGCTCAGCAGCCCGATGGGCGTCAAGATCTCGGCATACGCGCGCTTGACCGCGATGGAGTCGGCCAACGCGTTGTGTCCCGCGACCGGCGCCACCTGGGACGTGCTTTGCTCGATCGCCGCATCGCCGGGCGGCGCGGGAAAGCCGGCCGGCGTGCTGCCCAACACCAGGTTGTCGAGCAGGTCGAGCTGAAAGTGCACGGCCACCTCGGGGCTGATGAAGAAGCTTGGCTCCAGCCGAGCACGCAGATCTGCGGTGCTCAGCGTGTCGTTGAGCTCCGGTTCGTGCAGCGGCACGGGGGCGATCGGGCGGCCTGACGAGGGCTGCAGGCCGCGGTTCAGGTCCAGGTTGTGCAGCATGTGACCGCGCACGCGCAAATAGCCCTTGAGCAGGAACCAGTCGCCCTGGTGCAGTCCGGGCCGCTCCAGCCAGGGATCGGGCTTGTACGGATCGGTTATGCGTGCACCGGAGGCCGCGGCGTCCTGAGCGCGCGCATCATGCGCGAGCGCGCAGAGGATCAGGGTCGTCGCCAGCGCGCTGTAAAGCACCTGTCGAATCATGGCGCGCTGCCCTTGGACAGAAAGCCGGCCACCAACGCGCCAAACGCGGCGGCCTTCTCGATCATCGCAAAATGCCCACACGCGTCGTACTCGATCAGGCGCGCGCGCGGCAGGGTCCCCGCCAGGCGCCGGCCGTACGCAGGCAGCGACACGCGGTCCTGACGGCCCCACACCAGAAGCGCCGGCTTGTCGACGGTTTTGTAGCGGTGCTCTATGCGCTCGAAGCCCATCCCGCGCACCACCGCCAGGGCCGCTCGGACCGCGCCCGGTCGTCTGCTCGCTTCGTCGATGGCGTCGGCCAGCTGCTGGGTCACGAAGCGGTCCGGGTCGTGATAGCTGTAGGCCAGGGTCTCGTCGGTCTGCCCGCCATAGAAGGTGGTGAACAGCCCCTCCCCGAGACCTGCGGCGCCGGCCCACTCGAAGCTGGTCGGCCGCTGCTCTGAGAAGACGAACGCGCCGGTCAGCACGATGCGACGCACGCGCTTGGGATGAGCCAGCGCCAGGGCCAGTGCCACCGACGAACCCCAGGAGTGCGCGACGACATCCGTGCGCGTGATGCCGCGCGCGTCCATCACCGCCGCGAGCACCTCCGCCAGCGCCTCGGGTGAGTAGTCGCCCTCGCGCTTGTCCGACAGGCCGAAGCCGGGTAGATCGAGCGACGTGCAGCGACGTCCGGCGCAGATCTGGTCTCGCACGTCGTCCCACACCTTCAGGCTGGAGGCGTAGCCGTGCACGAGCAGCACGTCCGGCCCCTCTCCCACGGTGCGCACGTGCAGGACCTGCTTGCCGACGGTGAGCCGCTCCCCTTTGGGGATCTCGCCCGCCACTCCCGCCCCGGTCTGGAAGGCCACACAGCTGGAGGCCAAGAGGCAGGCAAGGAGCGTGAGGCCGCCGCTTCGAAGGCTCATTGGCCCCCTCCTGCGTCGCCAAGGCGCCGATACTCGCTGGCCGTGACAAAGTCGTCGTTCAGCTCGTTGACGACCGAGCGGACCCGCGCCAGCAGCGGCGCGCACTCGGCCAGGAAGCTGCGCACCCGTGTTTTGGTCACTCCGATGGGCTGCGGCCACACGTCGTTGACCGCTTTCAGCTCGATGACCGCTCGCAGTCGGAGCGCCTGAAATGTGCCTGCCGGGACGGTCACCGTACCCGCGGCGTCCACCTCAAACGAGTAGCTGTGCAGCAGCGTCACCGTGCCGCCTATATCCGCTTGGAACGGGTATGCCACGCCATCGTAGACGCCGACCGCCTCGCGCTCCAACGCTGTCCAGGCGCTGCCGAGCTCCAGCGGAAACTGGAGGACGGGCACCGGCGTATCGTAGCGCAACAGCGTGGTGTCGGGCGCCACAGAAGCCAGGCCGAGCAGCAGCAGCGGTCCACCGGCCGGCTCGCGGCGATACACGCCGACCAGCGTGCCCTGATTGTCGAGCGCCTGCGCGAAGTCGGCATCGACAAAGTGGGAGGCGTACCACTGCTGCGCCACCTCGATCACCACGTCGGCTACGACGGTGTCGGTGGTCGGCTGCGGGTCGTCGAAGCTCCAGGTCACACCGTTGTCGGCCGTTGGCGCGGGCACGGAGGTGGTCGTCCCCGCCGCGTTCACGGTGAGCAGGACCGAGAGCCCCGGGCCCACCTCCGGCACCTCATCCGCCGTGATGACGAAGTCCTCGTTGCCCACGCACCCCAGCGGCGCGCCGGCGCCCAGATCGTTGGGTTGCGTCACCTCCGGCGGGCGTGCCGGCGTCGTGTCCGGGTCCTGGTCGAACGCGGGCGGGATGTCTAACAGGCCGCCGCCGGCAGGGGCGAAATCGGTCGCACTCGCCGTATCCGGGGCCGCCGGGACAAGGCCGCTATCGCCACCGCACCCGATGATGGACAGCGCAATCGCCAGCGTCACCGTCAGGGCGCCGCTGGATGCATCGGCGCAAAGCAGCGGCAGACGCCAAGCGGACGACGCCGGGTCGAACGATGCTGAGTCGGATGGGAACATGACGTGGCGAAGAATTGCAGACTTGACATGCGCCGGTCAACCTGTAAAACAAGCGCTTGTTAGATTTGTAAAGGGCGATGGTTATGCCGAGGATCAAGACACAGACACGCGAGGAGATTTTGGCGCGGGCGGAAGCGACCGCGGCGGAATTGTTCAGCCGAAAGGGCTACACCGCGACGACGACGCGCGAGATCGCCCGGGCGGCGGGATATACGGCGGGCGCCCTGTACGCGCACTATCCCAGCAAGGAGGCGCTCTTCGCCGCGACCGTCGAGCGGTACCGCGCCCAGATGCACGCCGATGACAACCCGCTGGTGCGGTTTCTGGAGGCAAGCCGCTTCCCCGACGACATCGAGGACATGGCGGAGGTGATCGGCGAGCTGATACGGGCTAATCAGAGCTACTGGCGGCTGTGGTACGTGGATGTCATCGAGTTTGACGGCGCGCACTTCCAAAGCGCGCTGGCGCCCGCAGCGCTGTTGCGCAGCCCCGGGTTGCAGGGCCGTCTCGACGACCTTCGCCAGACCGGCGCGCTGCGAGTCGACCCCGAGGCCGCTTTCGTCGCGGTCTACATGCACCTGTTCAACTACTTCCTGGTCGAGATCATCTTCGGCGGCCAGGGCCACTACGGCGCCAACCATCGCGAGGCGGCGCGCACTATCGCTGACATGTTTCTGCACGGCATCAAGAAGGAGTCCTAGATGTTTCCGTTTCCTACCGAGCCCGAACCGGCCAACCTCACCGACTGGATGGACGCAGCCGAGGCTGCCACTGCTGAGGCGTTCGAGCAGGCGCTGGCCGACGAGGCGGCGCTGGACGGGCTGGCCGGCGCCTGGCGGGCGTCGTTTGCGGCCGGCGCGGGTGTCGATCCCCGCTGGCGCGCCGCGGTGCCCGGCTTTGCCGATCTCGAGCGGGGCGGCACCAACCGGCGTGGCGGGCTGGACGCCGATCACCCGACAGGTCTGTCCGAGTCGTGCAAGGCGCTGTGGGCCGCGGCGCTTCAGACGCTGAGCATGCAGCAGCTGGCCATGCCCTGGGTCACACCCAACTCCGCGCAGCTGAGCGCGCTGGCCCAAAAGGTCGGGGCCGAGCCCAACCCAGCGTTTGCGCCGACACCGACAGAGGTCGTCTGGCAGGGCGGTGGCTACAGGCTGCGCCGCGTGCTGACAGACGACTGTGAGGGCGAGCCGGTGGTCGTGATCTCGTCGCTGATCAACCGGTGGTACATCCTGGACTTCCTCGAAGGGCAGAGCTTCCTGGCGGCCGTCGCGTCGCTGGGTCGTCCGACGTATCTGCTGGAGGGCCTGCCCCCCGGCAAGGAGCCGGATGACCGCTCGCTGGGCGACCTGTGCGCGGGGCCGATCCTGGCCGCGATCGACCACGTGCGTGCGGGCCACAAGACCGACCAGGCATCGGTCATCGGCTACTGCATGGGTGGGACCCTGGCGGCGGCGTTGACCGCGCGCTATCCGGAGCGCGTGAGCCGGCTGGCCACGGTGTGCGGCCCCGTGAAGTTCTCGGAGGGCGGCCTCTTCACGCGCTGGTTTGCGCCGCGCTACCTGGACGTCGGGCTGGTCACGTCGGGCTGCAACGCGGTGCCCGCATGGCTGGTGCACCTGCCGTTCTGGTGGCTGCGGCCGTCGATCAAGACGCAGAAGATGAGCCGGCTCGTCCGGTCGGGGGAGAAGCCGGGCTACATCACGCGCTTTCTCGCGGCGGAGATCTGGAACCACGACAACATGGATATGGCTCGCGGTGTGTTTCGCAGCTGGGCCGGCGACCTGTACCAGCAGGATCAGCTGGCCGAGGGCCGCTTCATGGTGGACGGCGAGCCGGTCGACCTGGCGCGGATCACGTGCCCGGTCGCCGTCATCAGCGGCGAGCATGACGCCATCACCCCGCCGGCGTCGTGTGAAGCGCTGACCGAGCTGTCGAACCCGTCATGGCAGCGCCTGCTGCGGGCGCGGGCGTCTCATACGGGTGTGCTGAGTGCGCCGCGGGTGGTCGCGGAGGTCACCGAAGCGCTGGGAGAGTGGTTGGCCGCGCCCACGAAGGCGAGCAAGAAGGAGTCCAAATGAAGACCGTCGAAGAGTATCTGACGAGCTTGCGAGAGCGGAGCGTGCGCCTGTTCATCCAGGGTGAGCGCATCGACAACCCGGTCGATCACCCGCTGGTGGCGCCCTCCGTTCGTACCGTGGCTGAGACCTATCGACTGGCTCAAGATCCCGAGTATCGGGACCTGGTGGTGGCGCACTCGTCGCTGATCGATGGGCCCGTCAACCGCTTCACCCACCTGTACGAGACGCGCGACGATCTGTTCAAGAAGACGATGATGCAGCGCCTGCTGGGCCGGCTGACGGGCACGTGCTTTCAGCGCTGTGTCGGCATGGACGCGCTCAACGCGCTGTACAACACGACGTTTGAGATGGACGCCGCGGACGGGAGCGACTACCACCCGCGGTTTGTCGAGTACATGAAGCGGGCACAGCGCGAGGACTTGATCTTGTGCGGCGCCATGACCGACGCCAAGGGCGACCGCCGCAAGCGTCCCAACGAGCAGCCAGACATGTTTGTGCGGGTGGTCGAGCGGCGGGCGGACTCCATCGTGGTGCGGGGCGCCAAGTTCCACCAGACCGGGGTGGTGAACTCCCACGAGATTCTGGTGATGCCGGGTCGGGCGCTTGGTCCGGGCGAGGAGGACTTTGCCGTTTCGTTTGCCATCGAGGTGGACGCACCGGGCGTCACCCTGGTGTACGGGCGTCAGCCCAGCGACCAGCGCCGAAAAGGCTCTGAGATCGACCAGGGCAACGCGCGCTACGGCGGTCAGGAGGCGATCGTGATCTTCGAGGACGTGGTCGTGCCCATGGAGCACGTGTTCATGCTGGGCGAGACCCAGTGGGCCATGCCGCTGATCGAGTACTTTGCGGGCCACCACCGGGCCAGCTACAGCGGCTGCAAGCCCGGCAACGGCGACGTGCTGATCGGGGCCTCCGCGCTGGCCGCGAAGCTGTCGGGTGTCGAGCGCGCATCGCACATCAAGGATAAGCTGATCGAGATGAGTCACCTGAACGAGACGATGCACGCATGCGGTCTGGCTTGTTCGTCGCGGTCTACTCAGACGCCGTCTGGCACGCAGATGGTCGACCCGTTGCTGGCCAACGTGTGCAAGCAGAACGTGACGCGATTTCCGTACGAGATGGCGCGGCTGGCCGAGGACATCGCCGGCGGACTGCTGGTCACGATGCCCGCCGCCGAGGACCTGGACAACGAGGACGTCGGCCCGCTGCTGCGCAAGTACCTGCAGGGCGGGTCCGGAAGCACGGAGGATCGGCAGCGGGTGCTGCGCCTGATCGAGACGATGACGCTGGGCGCCACGGCGGTCGCGTTTCGTACCGAGTCGATGCACGGCGCCGGATCACCTCAGGCTCAGCGCGTCCGGATTGCGGCGCAGACGGACTTCGAGGGCGACATGAAGGCTGCTGCCCGCATCGCGGGCCTTGCCGAGGCGGCCGACGCGTAGTGCGCGCGGTCTCCCGGTTGCTGCTGAGCGGCATCCTCCTGGGCGCGTGCGCGGAGCCGTTCGTACCGACGACGGACCTGGGGGCGCAGGTCGCCGACGATGGCGTGACGCCGACCGACGAGGGTACGCCGCCCGACGTGGCCGACGCCGACGGGTCCGAGACTGTCGGGCCGGACGTGCCGGTTGCCGACGTGCAACCCCCACAGGAGGTCGCGGACGCTCCCGACGTGGTCGAGCCGGACGTGGCCGCGGACGTCCCGGTAGGGGATACGCCCGCCCCGGACGCCGATGCGCAGGTCGAACCGCCGCCGGCGTTCGTAGCCTGTGGACCACCGCAGTGTCCGGGCCCGAGCGCCCGCACATCACAGGCGATGGTGGTGCGAGCCGCGGATGAGGCCGTCATCTACTTCGGGGGCGTCGCCTTCAGCGATCTGTACGACGACACCTGGATGACCGCGGACGGCTTCTGGGAGAAGCTGGACCTGGACGCCCAGCCGCCGGCGCGGTTCGATCACGGCATGGCCTGGGACCCGGTGCGCAAGGAGGCCGTCGTGTTCGGGGGCGCCACCTTGTCGAGCGTCCTGGGCGACACCTGGCGCTTCGACGGCGAGGCCTGGGCGCAGGTCGACAGCCCGGGGCCGGGGGCGCGAACGTCCCCCGCCATGACCTGGGATGACGCACGCAAGGAGATCGTGCTGTTCGGTGGCTGGAACCAGCTGACCTACACCGACGAGACCTGGGTGTGGGATGGCAAGGCCTGGCAGGAGCGGACCCCGGGCGACGCCCCGTCACCCCGTGTGGTGCATGAGCTGGCGTACGACGCCAAGCACGAGCGGGTGGTCCTGTTCGGTGGCTGGGCGGGCTTCTTTCCCAAGGACGACACTTGGACCTGGGACGGGCAGACCTGGACCGAACAGGACCCCAAGGCGACACCAAACGCCCGCTTCGACCACGGCACGGGATACGACCCCATCCGCGAGGTCACCGTCATCTTCGGCGGTCAGACCGGCATCGGTGTCGGCGCCATGAATGATACGTGGGAGTGGGACGGCAGCAATTGGACGCATATCCCGACCGACCACGCCCCGTCGCCCCGTATCGCCCACGGGCTGGTCTGGGTGCCCGCAAAAGGCGCGCTGCTGCTGGTCGGAGGTTGGGACGGCGCGCAATACAGCAGTGATGGCTGGTGGTACGACGGCGGCGACTGGACCTCGGCCTGGTAAGACCGCTCCTTCAGTGTCCGCCTGTGGTGGCCGTGTTCAGCCCTTTTTCGGTGCCACGACAATGCCGACGCCAAGCACCAGCAGCGCCAGGCCGGGCAGCAGGAAGTACAGATGCGTTTCAGACGTCAGGCCGAAGGTGTGCACCTCACCCATGAAGTCGCTCACCAGCGGTGCCACGAAGGGCTTTGCCACCAGGGCGCCGCCGGTCGAGAAGGCCATCAGCATTGCGAGCGGCCACCAGCCCGCGGCTCGCAGCCACAAGGCCGCGAAAGACGCGCACACGGCGCCGGCAACGACCAACTCGAGGTCCCGGCCGTGGGTCCTGTCGACAGCCAGCGGCACGAGCCACACAACGGCGACGACCAGCACCGCGAGCAAGACAACGCCGAACCCCGTCGACCCGAGGAAACGGCCAAGCAGGCTGCCGCGTGCCTCCTCATAGGCAACGCGCGCGTTGTCGAAGGCCTGCGCGTCGAGCCGGCCGTCAACCGCAAATGCGGCCGCGTTCCACAAGACCGTGGCGCGGGGCGCATTGAATGCACTCTCAGCGGCCCGAAGCTCGGCCTCGTCGAACGTCAACGCCCCGATGTCCGGCGCTGCGACCAGCCTTTGGACCCGATCGGCCCAGGCCTGCGACGTGGCCTCGGTCCGATCGTCGAATAAGCGGGTCTCCTGAAACGCCCCGGGGGCGAAGACCCCGTAGCTGACGACGACCCGTGAGCCGTGCTTGGACCGGACGCGGTACTTGCGGCGCTTGACGACGAGCGGACCGAGGTGCTCAAAGGGGACGCTCGAACGCTGGGCGCCGTCGGTCACGGTGACGACCCGATGCCGCAGATCCAGCCACACCGCGCGCTCGGGCTTGCGACGGCGGCGGACCCCCCACATCGCGATCGACAGGCCGATCGTCAGGCCGATGGCTCCGGCCGACAGCGCTTCGTAGTCGAACGTGCCGATTCCCCTGAAAAAGCCGTAGTAGACCGGCCAGAACGCGGCGCAAGCCAGGAGCACCCCGAACCCGATCGCGAAGTTCTCGAGCCCAAGCCCCTGCCGGTACAAGCGCAGCAGCCACGGAGCTTCGTGGGACAACACCAGTGAGGTCGGTTCTCGCGTACGCAGGCTCTCTTACCGGAGTATCGACATCCCCGATATCCGACAAGGTTACCGCGGCTGCACGCGGAGGGTCACATTCTACAGTGCGGGGTTGCCCGGTCCGCGCACGCAGAGCGGCGACAGGTTGTACTGGCCGCCTGGCTTGATGCTCAGGAGCCCGTCCGGGAACTTGACGTAATATCGGAGCTCCTTCCAGTCCGGATCCGTCTCCTCGGGGTTCGTCCCCGCGACGCCCGCCGTCCACACCCAGTCACACTTTGTGCCCCAGTCGGCCGGGTCCCAGAAGCAGCCTCCTTCCGGTGCAGGCGTCTTGTCGTCCCAGCACGTTCGGCAGGCCGAGTTGTAGCAGTCCGCCTCCGTGTCATGGCCCTCGTCGCCGAACAGATCCGCCGTGCACGTATTGGTCGTCTTGCAGGCGCCGCCGACCTCCAGCGTCGGGCAGCCCCGGATGATGGTGCGCACGTCGCCGACGGCAGGCGTTCTCCAGTCGTCAAAGCCTGCGAAGCTCAGCTGTGCGCACTCGGCGTCGACTTTGGATGCGGTCAGCCAGGCCTCCTCGTTGGCCGCGGCTGCCAGGTGGTGGTCCTTGGCCCACATGAGGCAGTTGTCGGTGTCGACCACCGTGCCCTCCGCCGCTGCCAGATCACAGGCGGGCGCCGGCCGATCGCCAGTGCCCCCGGTGTCGTCTCCGGTCGAGGTCCCATCCGCAGGCCCGGTGCCTCCGGTTCCATCCGAGCCGGTGGAGCCGCCCGTATCGCCCGCCCCAGTGCCGGTTCCCTGGCCCGTGTCATTCGCGCCGGTGGAGGTCGCGCCCGCGGCGACGCAGACACCGGACAGACACGACAGGCCCGGATCGCAGGAGCCGCCTTTGGTGCATTCACAGCGCTCTGTACCGATATCGCAGTCATCGCTCTGCTTCTGCGCGGCGATGCAGCCGACAAGCGCTAGACATGCGGTTGCAGCCACCGCAGCAGCGGTCAATTGCATCACACGAGTCATTGGTTCTCCTCCCAGTCAGCATCAGGCCTGGTGACCGTAGGAGACCCTGACTGGGCCGAGCGAGCCTGATCAAGGCCCGCCGCGCAGTCAGTTGAACCGCGTCAGGCGAAGGCCGCCGGATCGTCTTGCGACATGATCGGAATCACTATTCCAAATCGCACGCATCTCCCGTCACAGCACCGCCTGGACGATCAGCACGGCAGCGGCGGTGGCCACCAGCGACGCGGTGACCCACCCGACGCGGCGGCGCAGCGGCGGACTGCCCAGCCAGGCGATCATGCCCATCTTGACCAGGGTGTTGGACAGCGCGGCGATGACAATGGACCGCACCGCGAGGGCCGGGTCCATTGCGCCGGTACTGGTCAGATTGGCTACGGACAGCGTGATCGCATCGACGTCGGTAGTGCCCGCCAGCGCCGCGATTCCATACATGCCCTCCTGCGGGAGGTACGTCTGGGCCAGCTTCACCGCAAGCAGGATGACCGCGAAGAAGAGGCCGAACTTGATCGCCTCCGTCAGCTGGAATGGGTTGGTCAGCTCGAGCTGCTGTCCGCCATGCTCCGCCGGTGATTGGGCCCCACGGCGGCCGACGCGATAGAAGTACGCCGCGCAGCCTCCGCTGACCACCCCCAGCGCGATCATTGTCGGCAGCAGCGGCGCGAGCAGCGCGTAGTCCACGACGGCGACCTCGACCAGAACCCGGATGAACATGACCGCCCAGGCGAGCAGCACCCCCGTGGCCAGGGCGGCCTCGATACCCGGATGTTCCCGGCTTTGGCGAGCGAAGGTCAGCGTGGCGGCCGTGGACGAGACCAAGCCTCCGAAGAAGCCCGTAATCGCCGTGCCGCGCTCGGTGCCGAACCAGCGCATGGCGACGTAACCGACCATGGACAGGGCCGAGATCAGGATGACCAGAAGCCACAGCTTGTAAGGGCTGAGCGCGCCCCACGGATCCACCGGCTCCTGCGGCAGCAGCGGCAACACCACGAAGCTGGCGAGCAGCAGCTTCAGCCCCGCCAGTAGCTCCTCTCGGGTCAGCTTGCCGACCAGCGCGTGCAGCGGCTGTTTCAGGGCCAACAGCAAGGACGTCACTATAGCCAGCGCTATAGCCACCGTGGCGTGCCCGAACATGACCGCGCCGCCCAACAAAAAGACGACAAAGCCTGCGATCTCGGTGGTGATCCCCTGGCTGGTCCCCTGCCCGCGCCAGACGTCGGCGGCGAAGGCTGCGGTCACAAGCATGGCGGCGACCACGGCGCACACCGCGAAGATAACCATGCTGCCGGTAAGATCACTGAGCCACGCCGACACCGCCCCGGCCTCGGCCAACAGCGTAAACGACCGCAACCCGCCCAGCGCCGATGGCTCGCTGGCGTTTCTGATCTCGCGCTCCACCCCAACGAGCGCGCCGATGAGCAGCGCGGTCGCAAGACCCTGAAATGTCTCGTATTCGGCCATCGGCGTCGTCCCCGCGCAGCCTCTGTGGAGCACAGTGGTGGGTTGGGAGGATACCGTACCACGGTACTGTGCCGCCTCTGGCGTGTGTGACACCGTCGCCATGATCACAAACAGATCGCGCAGCCACATGCTGGCCGTCGCCGAGCGCCGATAGAAGGGGAGTAGGCTGAGCGCTGGCGACGGCTATGGCTGACCCGCCCCCGGGCCTTGCTGGTCCATCTTGGAGCAGGTAGCGTCTGTACAAATGCACACACGGTGTCTGGGAGGCGTTATGTTGAGACGATCCTTGTTGTTGGCGCTTGCGCTTGGGGTTTGCTCGCCGAAAGTTGCCTGCGGACTGGATTCCGCGGACGCGCTGCGAACGCTGCTCCTGATGCGTTCGGGGGTCTACCCCTTCCGTCTTACAACAACAACCGTGTCGCGCGGCCGAGTCGAGTCGAGAACGTCCCCGATCACGTTCGTCTTCGGAAGTATGGTGGAGTCCACGGTGCACGATCTCCAGCTCGGCCTGGGCTACATGCCGGAGAAGGGGTTTTACGCCGCCGGGGCTATCGGGCTCAGCTATCACTATTGGGATCCAGACACGCTTCAGTGGGACCCTGCGTCGTCGGCATTTCTGTTTCAGGCGCTTGCTGGTTATACATTTCCCCGAAAACATGGAGGATTCTCGATCGGTCTGCATGGCGGCTATCGGTCCGACAGCGGGTTCTTTCTTCAGCCCGTTGTCGGATCCCAAACGCCGGAGTTGCAGTTCGAGAGCGTGAGACGGCTTGAGACCGTCGCGACCATTCCGTACCTGCATATTAGTCGCGGTGGTGACTTCCTTGCTTTCTTTGTCGCGCGCGCAGGGTTCTATCAGGCTCAAACGTCCAACCGCCTCCTGACGCTGCCGCGACGCGAGTACGAAAAGGAGCTGCAGCTGGTTCTGATCGACTCGCGACCGTTGGACCTGGACGAAGACGTGCGCCGCGGGCTTGTGCTTGGGGTTGATTCGGAGTTGGTGTGGAGCCTCAAACGGCCTCGCCGTCGCAGCCCGACTATGATCAACAGCAGCACAGAGATCCAGGCGGCCTTCGTCCATCTGGACCCGAGTTCATTTGTTCGTTTTCTCGCCCGCGAGACCATCTCATTGATGCACTTCACCAACTCCTGGCTGGCGTGGAACGCGCATATCCAGGCTGGATTCCGGTCTGTTCCAAACGCTGAGGTGCCCATCCACGAGCTGGTTGGACTCGGCGGTCCCGACGGCCTCCGGGGCTACGACAACATCGAGTTCTTCGACCGGCACGCCGTCCATGGCGTCTTTATGACCGGCCCGTGGTTCCTGAGGCCTATTCCTATCGAACTGCAAGCCTTCTTTGAGGTTGGCTCCACCTTCGGGGAGACCGCCAGCGGGACCAAATACAGCGGTGGTTTCATCGTGCGCTCCAAGACCAACTTCGGGGTGCGCCTGCTGATTCCGACCACCGCGTTCGCATTTGGTCCCGACGGTTTTCGGTTCTCAATGACCATGAGTGGCGCTCTCTAGAGGAGGCGCGTTGACACGGTGTCTCAGCAGACCATACGCTGCCAGCATGGCTGACAAGACCACGCTGTGACAGCTGCTACAGTCGCGTGCTGCGTCCTGGTCACATGTTATGGCCAGCCGGCGCCGTCCATCACGGTCCAAGGGGTCATCACGCTCACTCGGCTGGGCGTGTCGACCGACGAGATAATTCGCACCATCGACCGCGACCGGGCCGTGTTCAACCTCAGCGTTGCGAAGATCCTCGAATTGAAGAAAGCGGGCGTCGCGGATCGGGTTCTTCGGCATATGCTGAAAACCAATACTGGCGCGACGGCCCGTCAACTGACGCCGTCATATCGTCCGACCTCGCCCACAGTACAGGCAGCGTCGGACGAAGAGCTCATTGAGCAGGTCTTCGACCAGGGGGCGCTGGAAGACGGCTGGGATGACGCCGAAGACGGCGACTGGGTCGACGCGACCGAGACGTTTCGCGAGTTCTTGCGAAAAGGCGGCTACGCACGCGGTTCGCCCGAGCATTACGCGGCCTCGTTTGGGATCGGCTACGCCCTCGTGGAGGGGGAGCTTTACCAGGCGGGAGCGATGATCCTGCTCGACGTCTTGTTAGAGGGGCCGCGCCGCCCCCTGTTTCAGCCCGCGTTTCGACAGCTGCGGAAGGCGCGACGGATGGTGGAGTTCACGCCACCGCAGCTCGAGAAGCTCCTGGCCTTTTCGGTAGGCCGCTTCAGCTCCGAGTTTCGCGACGAGTACCACTATGTCCTGGGCGAGTTCCTGCTTGGTCAAAGCAATCTGACAGGGGCGCTCCAGCGCTTCAAACGGGTGCGTGCCACGTCTCCCGACTATGCCAGGGCGCGGTACTTGGCTGGACTGGCGTATGTGCGAAGCCAACTCTACAGGTCGGCGCTCCAGTCGTTCATGAAAGCGAGCGAAGCGGACGATTCCGATTCTGAAGTCGGTGACCTGGCCAATATTGCAGTTGCGCGGCTGGCCGTGGAAGCGGGCCACTACGAGGTGGCGAACGCATATTACGAGGCGGTTTCGACCGACTCGGACTGGCACGCCGCCGCACTCTATGAATCCATCTGGAGCACCGTGCTCGCCGGCGACTCGTCGCAGGCGCTCGAGCTGATGGAGGAGCTGCCGACCGATTCGGGCGTGTCGTACCCGGACCTGATCTTGCTGAAGGCCACGATTCAACTGCACCGCTGTCAGCATTCCAAAGCGCACGACACGTTGTCACGCCTGTCGACGGAAGTCCGAGCGATGGCGGCACAGCGCGATAGCCTGGAGCGTCGGTTCGGAGCCCCATCTGACTACTGGCGAGCTTTCGGCAGCGAGCGCGGTGCTGCCCGCATCGATCCGAGGCTTCGCGCGTACGTGAAGCAAAACCCGGACTTTCGGAGAGCGGCTGCGACGATACGCCAGATCGACATCGAGAAGCGTGAGTTGAACGAGGCACGGAGGGAATTGCGGCGGTTCGTGCCTGAGATGCTTGCAAAGCTGGCCCCCCACCGGCGCGCCTTGACGGGCGAAGCAGGTATTGCGGCCTATCGATCGCTGCGCTCGATGGGCAGTGAATTGGCTGACCTGCGGATGAAGCAGGTGGAGTTTGAGATCGATCTCGCGGCGGACCAAATGGACAACGGCACCTGCCGAAAGCAGACCGAAGTGACGCTCAGGAAGCGCCGGCCCCCTCGGCGCAGGTCGCGCCCGAAGCGAACCAGCAAAGAAGACTTCATCATCGCCCAGCGGGACAACTTCGGCGCAGGTCGGATCGTGATTCCGGTATCGAGCCCGTGGCACTACGTCGCCCAGTTCGACTTGACACAGTCCGTCAACGGCTTCGCAATGGGCGTTGGCTATCTTCCGCAATCCGGCTTCTACGGCACGCTTACGGCGGGCATCGACTATCAGCTCCTGAACCCCGACGACTGGTGCTGGGACCCGGAGTTCCATCGCTTCATCGGCGAGATTGGCGGCGGGTACCTCTTCGAGAACCGACTACGAATCGGGCTGATCGGCGGCTTCGACTCTGAGACCGGCTTCTACATCAAACCGGACATCGGCGAAGGGGCGCCGACCCTGGAGGCGACCCAGCTGAGCAAGGAGGAGGCCCTTGCAGAGGTCAGCTACGTGCTGCACTCCGACGTGGATACACCCAGGAACTCGACCCCGGTGACCATATCGCTGAGCGCGAAGCTTGGGGGGAAGTCATATCACCGCCAGGAGAAGGTCGGCAGCCTTGTTCTCGGGCGCCTGATAGGCCGCTTTGGCTATTACCACATCAGCTCAGACTTCCCGCCACTTGGGGAGCCGAAGGCCACCTACGAGAAGAAGCTGGAGCTGGTGCTTGTAGACTCCCGCCCCATTGAGGAGGGCGATCTACGCTCGGACGCGCTCACAGGGGAGCTCGGGTACCATCTTCAGGCGTGGCGCACCTGGAGCGACGGCGCGCTAACGGCAGGCGCGCTTGAGTTAGTGACGTCTGCAGCTGTGACCACCGTCGACGGCATCGTCTTCGGGCGGTTTCGGCTGCGCGCTGTCGGCGGCGTCGAGGTCTTCGGCAGTCTGCTCAGTTTCGTCGGTCGCGCCCACTTGACC
>CAZJHX010000020.1:0-87899 GCA_964545715.1 uncultured Myxococcales bacterium | reverse complement strand
CGTTCGGCCCGTCTTCCGAACGAGCGTCCTACACCATTTCCAGGGACTCTATCTTCAAAGTTCCCGTTGACCGGCCTGCGGTGCACGGTTACGTTGGCCGCATGCCTGACGATCAACTGACGGTTCAAGCGCAGTCCGAGACCACAGGCGAGGTGGCGGCACCCACCCCCGCAACCACCTCCAGCCACACGCTGCAGCTGCGGCGCGAGGTGGCCGGCATGTCCTACTCACAAGGTGCGGATCGGCTCAGCCCATCGGGCCACGCCGTCCAGATGGACCCCGCCGGCGGTGGATCGGCGGCGGACCTGACGCCGCCTGCCGATGACGGCTACACGCCCTCTTGGAACGTCAACCTGGCTGAGATCCCGCAACTCGAGCTGGCGCGGGCCGGATCGGTCAGCGAGAGCGGCGAGATTCGGCGCGATCCGGGTGGCAGCGGACGCCCGTTGCCGCAGGAATCGCGCGTAATCAGCACCTGGGAGGACTTGAGCGGGCTCAGCAACACGATGGGTAATTGGATGCTGGGTCACCAGGGTGCGGGCGATGTCGCCGGCGTCCTCTACAGCCTGGATCCCGAGCTGTACCGAGAGTGGGACGGACACAAGCAGGCCTTCTTCAACGTCTGGCGGCAAACCGTAGGCCAGACCGGCAGCACAGACACCCTGTACGACGCCGTCATGGACTTCTTCCACAGCTTTGACGTGCTGCCCGACCTGGTGGAGCGGGTCAACGCCGCGGTGGCCGGCCAGACGCTGGTCTACGAGGGCGGCGGGGCCAGCGGCTATGGCGCGCGCGACAGCGACGACTACAACGCGCGGCTTCGGACCGCCATCGTCGCCATGCAGGACGAGCTGGATGAGCGCGTGGGGTCGCGATACGACGAGGCCAACTCCATGCTCCGCGAGGTGGAGGCCGGCATCGTGGAGCGCAGCGGCGGCTTCGTACGCTTTGCCGCCTGGGTGACCCATGCGGTGGGCCCGGACGCGCCCGCCGAGGAGTACTTCACGCGAGCGACGACAGCGCGCTCCCGCATGCGGCAGGCGCTGTCGACCACCAACTACGCCGAGGACGATCAGTTCAAGTGGGGCCACTTCGAGGCGTCGGTCACCGCGGCCAACGAGGCGTTTCGCGAGGTCAACAACGTCGTGGCGCTGGTCAACGGCTACCGCGAGGGCCTGGAAAACGCAGCCGGACGCACGATTCAGCAGCTGGCGTGGACGAGCTGCGCGTGCTTCTCGCTGGTGGGCGGCCTGGCAGGCGGCCTGGTGCAGGGCACGGCGGCCACGATCATCACGTCGACTGTCGCAGGCGGCGTGGCGTCGGGAGCCAGCAGCATCGTGAACCAGCTGGCGTCCGGAGAGCCGATCGATCCGGGCCAGGTGCTCACGGACGCGACCATCGGCGCGATTACGAGCGGCATCGGGGCGGCGGCGGCGGTCGGAGTTGGCAGCTACTTGAGCCGCTCATTCGGACCACAGCGACTCACGGACGACTTCATCGCCGAGCTGGTCAGCGTGGTCGACGACCAGGGCGTGCGCGCTATCGTCTCCAGCGATCTGCTGTCCACGGTCACGCGGGACCGGGTGTCGCGCTGGGTCGCCGATCAGCTGGCCAACGCCAGCGGCGACGCCCTCTCCGGTGCGCTGAGCGAGACGTGCTCAGTGATTCAGGGCCGCTCCACCTGGGGCCAGGTCGTCGAGACCACCGCCAGCCGCTTTGGGCTGCGCCTGCTGAACCGGCACGTCGCTGCCGTTGGTGGGCTTCCCTAATACGCGCTTCACCGCGCGCCGCGCCGCCTTGGCCGCCAGCCGAGCACCATCGACAACGTCGCCCGCGCGCACCTGCTCGAAGAACGAGCCGGTGTGCATGTCGTCGAAGAGGTCCTGGTAGGTGGCCAGCACATCGCGGCGATACTCCGGATCGATGGTCAGCGCGTCGTCCGCCCAGCGGTGACAGTACTTGCACGTCTCGCAGTCGAGATCGGTGCAGCCCTTCTTGAGGAAGCGGTCGAGGAAGCCGTCCAGCTTGCGGTTGTCCAGGTACAGCGGCGGCTCTGCCTGCTGCATCGGGTACAGCAGCCCCATCTTGCGCCCCAGCACCGACAGCTTGGGCACCTTGGCCACGTTCACCTGACCGGGCTTGAAAAAGTACTTCATCGCTCGGCGCAGGCTGTACGCTTCGCGTGACGCGGCAGAGGTGTAGTCGGACTCGGCGTACTGGAACGGCAGCACCAGGTCGAAGAGGTTGCCGTCGTAGCGCCGGTTTGCGTAGGCCCGGACCCGGCGCAGCAGCGACGGCGTAGGGGTGTTGCGCTCCACGATCTTGAAGTTGTCGTACCCGATCGCCTCGTAGTGATGCAGGTCCTCGGGCCGGATCCAGTTGGCGCGCACGTAGTTGACGGGCTCGCGCAGCCGATAGTCCAGGCAGAACAGCATGTGGTAGTCCAGCGGCACCCGATTTCTGGTGGCCGACTGGGACCCGTGGCTGAGGCTGGTCGCGTGCGTGCCGGCGATGGCGCAGTCGATGCGGCACGAGTTGTTGACGATCAGCGAGAGGTCGCAGCTGACCGCCTCACGGATGGCGGCCAGCACCGCAAACTCACGATGAAACGCCGTCTCGTTGAGCACGATGCAGTCGGCGCCGTGGTCCTCCCAGAAGCGGGCCTTGCGCGGGCTGTCGGTGAAGCGGTGGGCGCTGATCCGCACCTTTAGGCTCGGGTAGCACCGCTTGATCAGCTGCAGCAGCAGGATATGCCCGACCGTGACGCTGTCGACGCCGATGGAGCTGACCCAGTCCAGAGTCTCGCGCATGGCGCGCTGGCCGTCGCGGGTGTACTCGGCGTTGGCCATGCAGGACGCGTTCAGCAGGTAGTTGAACTCGATGCCCATGCCGTGCGCACGCTTAACGGTGGCCTCCACCCGGCTGCGGTCCACCTGCGGCAGGTAAAAGGAGGGACGCCCACCGCCTGTCTTGTCGCGCGAGACCTTGCCGTAGATCTCATAGACCGGCTGGCCCTTCAGGCCGTCCAGCAGCGCATCATCAAAGTTGCAGGCAACGCTCAGTCGCATCGAGTCTCCCTTTTTTTGGTGTGACTTCGCCCGGATCGGCCGACAGTCGAGTGGCGAGCAGGTCCAGGTCCGCGGCAACCGAACGCTTCAGCGCGGCGAATTGGTCCAGGCTCAGCTGTTGTTCGGCGTCCGACAACGCCAGCTCCGGCCGTGGATGGACCTCGACCATCACGGCGTGGGCGCCGACGGCAAATGCGGCGCGGGTCAGCGGCGCGATGAGATCGCGACGACCGGCGGCGTGGCTGACGTCAACCATGACGGGCAGGCGGCTTTGGGCCAGCGCGAGAGGCACGGCGGACAGGTCCAGGGTGGCGCGCGTCTGCTGCCCAAACGTCCGGATGCCGCGCTCGCACAGGACGATCCGGTCGTTGCCGGCCATCGCGATGTACTCCGCGGCGTTGAGCCACTCGGTCAGCGTGGCGCTGAACCCGCGCTTGAGCAACACGGGCTTGCCGGCGGCCCCGGCGGCGCGCAGCAGGTCGTAGTTGTACATATTGCGCGCGCCGATCTGGACGACGTCGGCGTAGCGCGCGACCAGCCGCAGCTTGGCCTCGCTGGTGGCCTCGGTAACGGTGACCATGTTGTGGCGGCGCCCCACGCGCTGCAGGACCTGAAGCCCCTCTTCCCCCAGGCCCTGAAACGCGTACGGCGAGGTGCGCGGCTTGAAGGCGCCGCCGCGCAGAAAGCGCACTCCCAGGTCGGCCAGGCGACCGGCGGTCTGGTCCAGCTGCCGCTCGCTTTCCACGGCGCAGGGACCCGCGACGTAAACGGGCACGCCCCGCCCGATGTGATGTCCGCGAACATCGATGGTCACCGGCGGGCCGGCACCCGCGCCTACGAGCAGCTTGTCGCCTGACCTGGTCATATCCCCCCTCATCAGGGGCGGCATTGCACAGGCTCCGGGACACGGCCGAATCGGTCAGAGGACCGATTTTTCGCGAGAACGAGTTCTAGATCGCGTTCTATTTCAAGGAGTTATGAACCCGCCGGCGGAACCTCGAACGAGGTGGGGACGCAACTGTAGACATTTAGCGCAGGCCCACCGCAGTCGACCCACAGCACACACTCGAAGCCCTCGCCGCACTCGTCACCGCCCTCGGTGCACTTGGTCTCCGGGTAGCAGCGCACCACGTCCGCGCTCAGCCAGGGGCCACAGGTGAAGCCGTCCGGGCAGTCGTTACCGCCCTCGGTGCAGTACGTGGTGCACCGGCCGGTGCAGCCCTCGACGAGGCAATACTGGTTGCCGCCGCACTCGGCGCTGGTGGCCTTGGTGTCCTCTTTGGTGCACAGGCCGCCGATCGCAGAGGAGCCGCCGCCGCCTTTGCCACCGTCCGAGCTGCACCCCAGCGGGCAGGAAAACAGCGCGATGGCCGCCAGTGTGATCAGTCGTGTCATGAGTTCCTCCGTAGATTGGGAATCGCAGGTCGCACCTTCAGCACGATCTCTTTTTTGATCTGCACCGTGCCCGCTTTGGCGCCGCGGGGCTTGGTCACATTTGTGGCGCGGGTGGCGCTGACCGACACGATGCCGCCGGCCCGCTGCTTGCTGTGCCAGGCGCAAATCGACGCGGCGCGCTCCACGATATCGCGGGGCGGATCCACGCCGTCACGCACGAACAGCACGACGTGGCTGGAGGGCATGCCGCGCAGGTGGAACCACCAATCGTTGCCGCGTGCGACCTTGATGGAGAGGCGGTCGTTGTCCTTGGCGGTCTTGCCCGCCCAGACCGTCCAGCCATCTACGTCGTACTCCCAGACCGAAGGTGGATTTCGAAGGTCAGTCGGTGCGCCCATGCCCGCCACAATAGTCGGCTGACATTGTGTTGGCAAAGGCGTCAGGACTGGGTATAAATCGGACGTAGGCTCCTGAAACCCTTAGTGAAACACGTTCTAGTGCTGCGACATCGCCAAGACATCCGTGGCATCGGGCTGGTCCTGATGTGCAACGCACTGCTGCTGGGCATGTACTTCTTTGAAGGCATGCGCGTGGTGCCGGTGTATATCGCCGCGTGCGGGCTCACCTTTATCAACGCCATCGTCGTGCACTCCAACCTGCACCGCGGCCCGTTTTTGTCGCACCGCGTAAACCTGGCGTGGCGACTGGTGCTCAGCTTCGGGTCGCTATATCCGGCGTCGGCCAACATCCCGACCCACAACACCATTCACCACAGCATGAACGAGCACGGGCGGCCCGATTTCGTACACCCGCAGCACGTGCACTTTCACTGGAACCTGCTGACGTTGCTGCACTTTGCCAACGTGGTGGGAGCCCACATCTTTTTCGGCGCCGAGCGCTACGCCAGGCGCAAACGCAACGCCGCGTTTCGGCGCTGGTACATCTTTGAGCAGGTCTTCACGTTCGGCCTTTTGGGCGTACTGATGGTCTTCGACTTCTGACAGCGACGTGTGCTCCAACGGCTTCTGCTCCCAGGACTGCACCAGCGAGTGCACTGTGATCGGCGCGACCAAATGCTCGGGCAACTCGGTGCAGCAGTGCGGTGACGCCAACAACGACGACTGCCTGGAGTGGGGCACGGGCGTAGCCTGCGACGAGGGGCTGACCTGCTCCAACGGGCACTGCCAGCTGGGCTGCACGGACGAGTGCACGGTCAACGGCGCCAAGACCTGTGACGGCGCGGGCTTCAAAGAGTGCGGCGACCCGGACAAGGACGGCTGCTTGACCTGGGGCTCCATCGTGCCGTGCGCCGATGGGCAGTCCTGCTCCAACGGCCAGTGCTCCGAGACCTGCTCGGACGAGTGCACCACGGTGGGCGCCAAAAAGTGCCTTGGCGACGCGATTCAGATCTGCGGCAACGTGGACGAGGATCCGTGCATCGAGTGGGGGACCCCGACGCCGTGCGGCGCCGACGAGGTCTGCTCAAACGGCTTCTGCGCGGCGGACTGCGTGGACGAGTGCACGGTCGTAGGCAGCACGACCTGCGAGGTGGATGCGGTCAAAACCTGTCAGGAGGGCGGCGCGGGCTGCCTGGAGTGGACGGAGGCGATCCCGTGTGCGGACGGCCAGAGCTGCAGCAATGGCAAATGCTCGGAGACCTGCTCGGACGAGTGCACGGTGGTGGGCGCCAAGAAGTGCGACGGCGACAGCGTGCAGCAGTGCGGCGACCACGACAGCGACCCGTGCATCGAGTGGGGCTCCAGCGTGGCGTGCGGCGACGCCCAGACCTGCGCGGACGGCTTCTGCACGGCGTCATGCTCGGACGAGTGCAACGTCAACGGGGCCAAGGCCTGCGAGGGCAGCGCGGTCAAGACGTGCGGCGACCCGACGGGTACGGGCTGCTTGAGCTGGGGCACGCCGGTCGCGTGTGACGCCGGCCAGTCGTGCTCGGGAGGCGCCTGCAGCTCAGAGTGCTCGGACGAGTGCTCGACCCTGGGCGCCAAGCAGTGCTCAGGCAACGGCGTACAGACCTGCGGCGCGACGGACGCGGATCCCTGCTTGGAGTGGGGGACGCCCGTGGCGTGCGACGAGGGGCTCGTGTGCAGCAACGGCAACTGCGCGCTGGGGTGCTCGGACGAGTGCACGGTGCAGGGCGCCAAGCAGTGCTCGGGCGAGACGGCCTATCAGGTGTGCAAGGACGGCGGCGTGGGCTGCCTGGCCTGGGGCACGGCGGCGAACTGCGCGGAAGGCGAGGTGTGCACGGGGCGGCAACTGCGCGCTGAGCTGCAGCAACGAGTGCCCGATCGTGGGCATGAAGCAGTGCAACCCAGCGGCGACCGGCTACGTGACCTGCGGCGACGCCAACAGCGACGGCTGCACCGAGTGGAGCAACGTGGTGGACTGCGCGGGCGGCCAGACCTGCTCCAACGGGCAGTGCGCATCGGAGTGCTCGGATGAGTGCGACGGCGACGGCATGGTGCAGTGCCTGGGCAACGCGGTGCAGACCTGCGGCGACTACAGCGATGACGGCTGCCTGCAGTGGGGCACACCGGCGGCCTGTGGATCGACGCAGATCTGCGCGGACGGCGCATGCGGCGACGTGCCGGTGCCGGGCAACCTGTGGATCAACGAGGTGCTGTACGACGACGAGGGCAGCGACAAGAGCGCGTTTGTCGAGCTGTACGGCGAACCGGGCCTGGACCTGAGCGGCTTTGTGCTGACCGGCGTGAACGGCACGAACGGGCAGGACTACAACACGATCGCGCTGGAGGGCTCGGTCGGTGGCGACGGCTACTTTGTTGTAGCGAAGGCCGGGTCGGCGCAGGCGATCTTGGACGCCGCGGACCAGCTGAACGACAGCGCGGACTACCAGAACGGCCCGGACAGCATCGTGATTCGCTGGGGCGGCAAGGTCGTGGACGCGGTCGGCTACGGCAGCTTTGGCGCGGCGATCTTTGCGGGTGAGGGCTCCGCGGCGGTAGACGTCAAAGAGGCGCACTCGCTGGGGCGCGACAACAAGAGCACGGACACGAACGACAACGCGACGGACTTTGTCCAGTACGCCATTCAGACGCCGGGCGCGGTCAACGGTGCGGGCAACAAGGCGCCGGTCGCCAAGATCTCCTGTCCGGCGGACGGCAAGACGGACGAGCTGCTGTCGTTCGACGCGGCGGGGTCCAGCGACGAGGACGGCTCCATCGTCAAGTACACGTTCTCGTGGGGCGACAGCTTCGAGAGCTCGGGTCCGGTAGCGTCTGCCGGCCACAAATACGCCAAGCCGGGCAGCTTCGACGTGACCCTGACGGTAACCGATGACGGCGGCGCGACAGGCACGGCCGGCTGCACTGTAGTGGTCGGCGACGCCAACAGCCCCGTCGTGATTCTGACCAAGCCGCTGGCCGACCTGCAGGTGACGCAGGGGACCGTGCTGACTGGCATTACGGCGGACGTGACGCCGGCGCCGGGTCGCAGCATCACAAAGACGGAGCTGGTCATCGACGGCGTCGTGGTCGGCGCGCCCGACACCCTGGCGCCCTACTCGTTTGGCTACACGGTGCCGGAGGCGGCGGTGACCGACTCGGTGCAGAAGCTGCAGGTCCGAGCGACGGACAACGAGGGCGGCGTGGGGATCTCGTCCGTGATTCAGCTGTTTGTGAAGAACGACAAGCCGGTGGCCAGCTTCACGGCGGTCATCAGCGGCAACCTGCAGGTGACGGTGGACGCGAGCGGGAGCAGCGACACGGAGACCCCGACCGCGCAGCTGCAGGTGCGGTACGACTGGGAAAACGACGGCGTGTGGGACACCGCCTGGTCGACGGACAAGAAGGCCACATACACGTATCCGGCGGACGGCGACCACGTGATCAAGATGGAGGTCAAAGACGACGTCGCGCAGGTCTCGTCGGCGACGCGCACCGTAAACTTCGCGTCGGTCCAGGACGTCTCGGGCACGGTCACGACGACGCTGTGGTACGGCACGATCAACATCACCGGCGACACGACGGTACCCGCGGGCGAGACGCTCACCATCGCGCCGGGCACCACGGTGGTGGTCCTGGAGTTTGACCAGGCGAACGACGGCACGGGCGACTTCGACCTGACGATCAACGGCACGCTCAAGAGCGAGGGCACGGCGGCCGAGCCGGTCATCATCACGACCTTCGACACCGACGGGAAAAACAACGCCTCCAGCTGGAACCGCATCACGCTCAACGGCTCCGGCCACCTGCTGGAGCACACGATCATCGAGTACGCCGACATCGGCCTGGCCATCAACGGCGGCACGACGCTGGCCAATGTGGAGCTGCGCAAGAACCGGCAGGCGATGTTTTTGACCAACGCCACGCTGGCGGCGACGGACGTGCTGGTGAAGGACTCGGAGTCCGACGGCGTGCGAAGCACCAACTCCAAGATCAACGCCACGAGCTTCTCGGCCATCGACAACGGCGGGAGCGGCGTGGTCTTCACGGGCGGCACCGGCAGCACCTTCGACGACTGCACGATCGAGACAAACGGCATGCACGGCGTGGAGGTGACCAACGCCAACGTGTCGTTTGACGAGTGCAGCTTCCAGGACAACGCCCGGGTGGGCGTGTACTACCGCGGCAGCGCGTCGGGGGACCTGTTCAAGTCGGTGCTGCGCAACAACGGCTTCGAGAGCGTGCGCTCTCACCACCTGGCGGGCAAGAACCCGACGCCCAAAATCACCTACAACAACATCTTTGAGAACGGGTCCAAGGGTTCGATGGCCAAGAAGACCGTGAACCTGAGCGCAGCCTCCTCCTACAGCAGCACGTCCTCGGTGACGTCGGCGACTCAGGCGGTGGGGCTTGGCCGGTGGCACCTGCTGGTGAAGGCCTCTTACAGCGAGAGCCCAAACTACTCCGGGTTGTCCGGGGCGGTGATCGCGGGCACGGGCTCCAAAATGAAGAGCTTCAGCACGAACGCCTCGGCGGCTTGGCACGACGTCTCGACGTACAAAGCCCAGTCGGTGCGAGCGCGAGCCATCGACACCTACAAGTACGGCAGCTGCACCACGACGGTGTCGGACGTGCTGCACAACGACGGTCCGGCGGGCAAGCAGCTGACCACGTTCTCCACCGGCAGCACGGTTGTGGCGCGCTTCAACTACTTCGGCGTGTGGCCCGACGTCCTGTCCGCGGTCACCTACGAGAACGCCAACTACCTGGACATCGAGGGCTTCGTGGCGACGCCATTTGATGAGACGTTCAGCGTCGGCAACACGATCGGCGGCTACACGATCACGGCGGACACCACCTGGGACAGCGACGTGTTCATCACGGGCAGCATCGCGGTCGGCAACGGCGCGACGCTGACGATCGACCCGGGCGTCACGGTGACGTTTGTGCCGACCGACCAGGACAACAACAAGGTCGGCGACTGGTGGCTGGACCGTAAGGGCGGGACCCTGAACGTGGGCCTGGCGACGGGCGCGCTGACCACCTTTGACGTGCTCGGCGTTGTGCCTGCGAGCGGCGGCTTTCAGTTCATCGGCGGGGGCGGCGGCGGCGCCTCCACGTTCGAGAACACGCTCATTCAGGACGGCTTTGACTGCCTGCGCGCCAACGGCGGCAGCACCACGCTCACGTCCGTCACGACGAAAGACTGCGCCAACTACGGCGCCTTCCAGAGCAGCTCCGGGTCGCTGACCACGTCGGATGTGGACATCCTCAACTCCGGCAAGCACGGCATCTACGTGACCGGCAGCGGCAAGCTCACGCTGAACACGACCACCATCACCGACAGCAAGCTGTTCGGGGTGGGGCTCGTCAGCGCGACCAACGCGGGCAACACCGTTAAGAACAGCACGATCACAAACAACGTCGTCGGCGGCGCGCTGCTTCAGGGCAGCAAGGTGGCCCTGTCCAACAGCAACCTGAAGTTCAACGGCTACGGCGTGCAGATTCTGGGCGGGACATCCGGCTCGGTAAACGCAAACAACATCCAGTCCAACAACAAGGAGGGCGTCTTCGCGGGCCGCTCAGGCACGGCGCAGCCCACGATCACGGTGACCGGCAACAACATCTTCGGCAACTCGATCGTGCACAACGCGGCGATCAAGACGCTGAACCTCGCAGCCGCGTCCAGCTACAGCAGCACCAGCTCCGTGACCTCCTCTGCCTGGAACGTACCCGACGGCCTGGATGTCCTGTACTTCAAGGCCTCGTACTCCGAGTCCCCGAACTACTCCGGGCTCAGCGGCGCCATCCTGGGCGGCAACACCACGATCAAGTCCTTCAGCACCAACGCCGGGTCGGCCTGGTACGACACGACGGCCGGCAAGTACACGTCGCTGAAGGCGCGGGCCAACGACACCTACAAATACGGCAGCTGCACGACGACGCTGCAGGGCGCCGTCTACAACCAGAAGTCGACCAGCGACGTCGAGATGACGGCCATGCTGGTCAGCAAGAAGCTCACCGCCACAGGCAACTATTGGGGCGTGACCGTGCCGACCTCGACACAGGCCAGAGAGCTGCTGCCGGCCACCATCGACTTCACGCAGTTCAAGACGACCCCTATCGCGGGCACCGGCCCCCAGTAGGCCCCAACGATCAGTCGGAGTCGATGTAGGCCGTCGGATTCTCAGGCGCGGCACCCTCGATGTACTCGTGAATCCGGCGGACTGCGAACGGGTGGCCGCCGCCCGGCTCGAGGAAATCCGGGTCCTCGACCAGCTGACCCCAGTGGCCGTCGATCCACAGCGCGCACCAGGTGCGCTCCTTGGGACACGCCTCGCGGATGTCGTCCACGATCGGGTCACCCATCGCGCCATCGTCCAGCTGAAGCTTCAACAGGTTGGCGCGATCCGCGTAATCGCTCCCCGCGAAGACCTCGTCGAAGCCAAACCTGTACTCGTCCTCCCAGTGTACGACCACCGGCAGGCGGATCATGGGACGGGCGCCGGACTCGGTCCGCGCGTTGGCCTCCAGCCAGGTCAACAGCGCCGGCGCGGGCTTGACCGCGGGGCCTGCCACAAAGGTGCCGGCCTTCATTGGTTTCATCGTTCGCACATCAACACCTTTCGTACCGCGATTGCAGCCGCAACCGACCATCAGCGCCAAAAAGAGCAGGCTACTCCGAGTGATACTCGTACTTGTCATCCGCCGCGTCTGCGTGGTCCCAGACCCAGGACTCCTTGATACGCTCCTCGGTGCGCTTAGACGTGTCCTTCTTGTCGAGCATGGCCTTGCCTCGGGCGTTCAACTTGAGGCCGGCGGCGATGACCTTCTTGACGTTCTGACCGTCCGCGACCATCGAGTACTTCGTCTTGATCTTGGCCCGGTCGGACTCGTAGGCGAAGTGGTCGGCCCAGGTGCACGCCGTCGCGGCGGTGGGCCAGGGATCGGAGACGGCGATCTCCTCGTCGCCCTCCTTCGCGTGGTCGCCGATGAAGACGAACGCGTGATCCAACCCTTTGACGGCGACCCGCGCGATCGGCTCCCCCTTGGCGACGACCCTCAAATAATCGTACGCGACCGAGGCGTGCTCACCGCAGTTGCCGCCGTGCGCGACGTCCGCCTTGGCGGCCGTGAGCGCGGCCGGGTTGGCGGAAGCGATCGCCTTGACCGACGGGGCGATGTCCCACAGCGAGCGATTTCGCATGATCTTCATGCGCCAATAGGAGTTCGAGTTGGTCGCCCGGATCGCGTCGACCTGATTGCCGGCGCCAAACTTCATGGCCTCTTTGGTGTGCTTGATGGCGTCCCGGGCGTGCACGATGCGCCCCATGGCGCCTTTGGACACCTTCTTGCGCGTCTCCTTGCGCTGGACCGCGGGCGACGCCTTCATCTGGACGCCGACGGCAGGCCCGCCGACAAAGCCGTCGAGCAGATCGGTGGCGCTCTTGCCCTGGACGACCCGATCGGCCACCGCGTCCGCGTGCCGCTCGTAAGAGTCGCCTGCCTTGCCGACGCCGCCGTCCAGCGAGACGCCGGAGCGCTGGTGAAGGATGTGGGTGGCCTCGTGCGCTGCCGTGTGCAGATCCGGCGCCTTGCCGAAAGCGACGCTGTTGCCGGTGGCGTAGGCCTCGGCGCCGATAGACTTCGTGGCGGTCTGGGCGGCGCCGCCTGTATGGGCCTGGACGGCGCTGACGTCATGGTGCCCAAACGCCGCCTGGATTCGGTCCAGATGCGGCAGCGGCGCGCCCCCACCCGACACGCCCTGCTGTGCCGCCGTGTGCACGTCGGGCCCCGTCGCTTCGCCCTTGGCCTGGACCGGCGACAGGCTGCTCGACTGCTCGGCATATCCACCGTGGCTCGTGGGGGACAGCGACTGCTGACCGGCGTCAAACGTCTGGGGCTTGCGCTGGACCGCCGACTGTTCGGCCGCCTCCCCCTGAGCTTTGGCGTCCTGCGTACTTTTCTTTTGAATTCGCTCTTGTGGCACGGTTTCTCCCACGCTTGGGGCACCCTCGATCTAGCACAAATCCCTGTTTTTTGAAAGGGTTGCGCGCCCTCACAGCGCGCTGCAGACGTCCACCACGAGCTCTTGCACGTTGGCGTCCAACATGCCCTCGGTGATCATACCGTTTGTAAACCCGAAGCACTCTTCGCCGACGACACCGGCGTGGATGGCGCCCGTGAAGAACGTGACGTCCGACACGTCCGTGATGGCGCACCCGAAGATGTCCGCGGCCGTGTCGTAGTTGGCCTGGCCGCCCACGTCGGCCTCCGATGCCTCGCCGCAGAACCAGCCCTTCAGGTCCGTCGGGGCGATGTCGGCCTGGAGAGCGACCGTGTTGAATGCGCTGCAGCTGCTCTCCTTGCTGTTCCAGCACGCGACGAATGCCTGGGTGACGACCGGGTAGGCCGTCGTCACCGGCCCGAACAGATCCAGCGTGGCGACGCATTGGGAGTCCACACACGACATGCCGCCGATGCACGTGCCGCAGGAGCCGCCGCACCCGTCCGCGCCACACACCTTCTGGTCGCAGTCGGGCACGCAGAGTTCAAACGGGCACACGGCCCCCGCCTGGCCCGTCGACAAGAACGAACCGCTCACGGCCAGCAGCGTGCCCGACACGTCCAGGGTCTTGGCGCCGTCGGTGAGGCCGCCGAGCAGATACAGGTCGAACGCGCCGTCAAAGCACGACTGCGCCGCGGCTGCGTCCGGCACCCCGGCCGGGTTCATATAGACGCCGCTGTCGTCCAGCAGCGCCCCCGACTCCGCCGTGTAGACGCCGCCGGGCACGCTGGGACAGGCGGCGTCCGCGCTGAAGACGGCGCTCTCGATCAGCAGGCGTCCGTCCTCGCCGAGGTGCTGAGCCGCCGACACGTCCAGCGTGCACCCGCCGCCGACCTGGAACGTCAGCGCAACCTGTGTGATGCAGCCGGGGTTCGCTGACGGGTCCGCCTGGCGGTTGTGCTGCACCTGCACCGTCACCGAGTCAAAGACGACGTCCGCAGCATCCGTCAACAGCGAGTTGCTGACGCCAGCGCTCTCCACGCAGCTATCGGCCGTGTCGTCGGGCGGCGGGGGGGCATCGGGCGGCGGCGCGGGAGCATCCTGTGGCGGCGCGGGCGCGTCTTGGGGCGGCGCCGCCGTGTCAGGCACAGGGGGTGGCGGATCGACAGCGCGGGCCGGCGCATCCTCAGGCGGCCCGGACACGTCGTCAGGCGCGGCGGCGACGTCGGGCACGTCGGCGGGCGCAAACCGCAGGCCGATATCGGTCGCCTCGGCGTCGGCGGGCGAGCCACCGCCGCGGCCCCGGTCGGCCGGAGCGCAGGCCAAGCCGCACACACCGAGGGACACGACGATCAGCGTCCTCATAAGGCTGGTCTATCATTGAAGAGCCCCCCACCGGGCGCGTAGCGACCGGCACCCGACGGGGGTCAGCGATGGGGGCTGGATTGGTGCGGCAGGACGCCGCGAAGGTGGGTCAGAGCCGGTAGGTTATTTCTTCTCGTCGGCCGCGAAGCCCTTGCAGGTGTCCGGGCACCCGTCTTTGTCCGTGTCGACCTGCTTGGAGCCGACCGGGCAGATGAGCGGCTTGCAGCAGTCGCAGGTGTCCTGGCAGCCGTCGCCCGAGAGGTCGACCGCGTGCGTGCCGGCCGGGCACTCCAGGCAGACGTCCAGGTTGCCGTCGCAGTTCTGGTCGCTCAGGATGCCGTTGGGGCCACAGCCACCGCCCATCGCCAGGCACTGCTTGGTGTAGTTGAAGCCCTTGCACTGGCCGAAGACCGCTTTGTCGCACGGGGCCGGCTTGCACTTGTCGTCGCAGCCGTCCTTGTCGGTGTCGATGGCGATGTAACCCACGGGGCAGACCAGCTCTTTGCAGCAGTCACACGCCTCCTGGCAGCCGTCGTTGTCGAGGTCGACCGGGTGCGTGCCGGGGGGGCACAGCTGGCAGACGTCGAGCGAGCCGTCGCAGTCTTTGTCCGCGAAGATGGCGTTGTTGCCGCAGGTGCCGCCCCAGGCCAGGCACTGCTTGAGGTAGCTCTGCTCTTTGACGTCCTCGCACCAGCCGCTGATGCCCTGGTCGCACAGGTTGGGCTTGCAGATGTCGTCGCAGCCGTCGCCGTCCGTGTCGGTCGGGGTCGTGCCTTTGATGCACAGGATCTGCGCGCAGGGCTCGCCCTTGCAGGTGTCCGGGCAGCCGTCGTTGTCGGTGTCCGTCGGGGTCGTGCCCACGATGCAGAGCAGGGGCTTGCAGCAGTCGCAGGCGTCCTGGCAGCCGTCGTTGTTGGTGTCCACAGCGTGGGTACCGGCGGGGCAGAGCTTGCAGACGTCCAGCTTCCCGTCACAGTTCTGGTCGGCCAGGATGGCGTTGGGGCCGCAGCCGCCGCCCGCTGCCAGGCACTGCTTGAGGTAGCTCTGCGGGTTCTGGTCCTCGCACCAGCCGTAGAAGCCGGCGTCGCACAGGTTCTTCTTGCAGGTGTCGTAGCAGCCGTTGCCGTCCGTGTCGGTCGGCGTGGTGCCGAGCGGGCACTTGATGGCGGGGCAGCAGTCGCAGGACTCCTCGCAGCCGTCGCCGTCCAGGTCCGCCGGGGCGGTGCCGGCCGGGCAGATCTTGCAAACATCCAGCTTACCGTCGCAGTTACCGTCCGCGAAGATGGCGTTGGGCGCGCAGGTGCCGCCGGCCGCCAGGCACTGGTTGACGTAGCTGGAGGTCGAGAAGCCGTCACAGAAGCCGCTGATGCCGGCGTCGCACGGCTTGGGACCGCCGGGGCAGCACTCGAACTTGATGCCGTGGTAACCACCGTCGGCGCACTGCGGACCCAGCGTGTACTGGGAGACCACGAAGCCGTCGCCGCACTTCTTGGCGGCCGAGGCCAGCCAGGCCGCCTCGCTCTGGCACTGGAAGCTGTTCTGACCCAGGTTGGCCGGGAAGCACGGCGTGTCGTCGTCACACTTCTCGTCGGCAACGATCTGGCCGCCGCTCTCTTTGCACTTGATGTCGGTGGTCGTCGTCAGGGTGCCGTCAGACGTGAGGCAGCAGACCTCGACCGGCGTGGGATCGTCGCACTTCTCGTCCGCCACGATCTGGCCGCCGTTGGCCTTGCACTTCTCGTCCGTCGTGGTGAAGACCTGGCCGTCCAGGAGGCAGCAGACGTCGACCGGCTCCTGGTCGCACTTCTCGTCGTGCACGATCTGGCCGCCGCTGGCCTTGCACTCGATATCCAGGATTGTGATGAGCTGACCGTTGATCCAGCAGCACACCTCGACCGGCTCGGGGTCGCACTTCTCATCAGCCACAATCTGGCCACCGGCGCTCTCGCACTTGATGTTGGTCGTGTTCAGCACGGTGCCGTCGGGCAGCACGCAACAGACGTCGATGATGACGACCGGGTCGCACTTCTCGTCCGGCACTATCTGGCCTCCGTTGGCCTCGCATTTCTCGTCGGTGATGGTCATCAGCTGACCGTCCAGCAGGCAGCACACGTCGACGGGCTCGGTGAAGTCGCACTTCTCGTCCGGCACGATCTGGCCGCCGCTCTTCTCGCACTTGATGTTGGTCGTGGTCGTGACGACGCCGCTGGGCAGCATGCAGCAGACCTCGATGGGCTCGGGCTCCTCACACACGTCCATGGGCAGCTGCTGGGCGGTGGGGCATTTGTCCTCGGGCAAAATCTCCAGGCCGGTGGCCGTCTCGCAGCAGACCAGCTCGGGCTCGCCGGGGCAGCACTCCATCTTGAAGCTGTGGAAGCCGCCGTCCGCGCACGGGCCGCCGGTCGAGTAGTCGGTCAGCTCCATGCCGATGCCGGCGCACTTCTTCTCGCCAATTGCCAGCCACTCGGCCAGGCTGTGGCACTGCAGGCTGTTGATCTTGCCCACACGGCAGGGCTCCTGGCACTGCTCGAGCGGCAGCGCCATGGTGGTGTCGCATTTGTCGGCCGGCACCATTTGCGGGCCCGCGGACGTCTTGCAGCACACCTCTTCCTGCTGGCCGGGGCAGCACGTGATCTTCATCGCGCCGTAGCCGCCTTTGCACGGCTTGGCGAACGACCAGGCCGACAGGCTCATACCGAGCTGCTCGCAGGTCGCGTGCGCCTTCTGCATAAACTCATCCGCGCTGTGGCATTGGCCATTCTTCAGCACGGTGCTTCTACACGGGTCGGCGGCTTTGCATTCGCCGTTGGAGTAGCCGGCTGCGCACGGGGCGCCTGCCACCGCCGCTTCGATTGTGTCTGCCTTGGTTGATTCGGTTGAGGAGGATTTTGATTCAGGGGCGGGGGTGATTGTCGTACAGCCCATCGCCAGGCCCATACAGATAAGAACAATTGAAATGCGAATCGTCTGGAACATGTCTGCCTTCCTTTTCTTCATTGAGTCGGTCTCCAACCGCGCCGGTCCTTTCGGCACGTCTCGAGATCTCGTCGAAAAAAAAGAGGATCAGACGAAAAAAACTGGCCAGGGCCCTGGTCAGATGAGGCCGCACGGCCTGCTTGGTGCTGACGGGCGCTGCGGCGCCGCCGAAGGGAACGGGCCGACGCAGGCAGGGTGGCGCCCTGGTAAGGAGGTCCGCGGCGGCGCAGTGCCCGTCAGCGCCGAGCAGGCCCGACGGGCTTATCTGGTCAGGGCCCTACTCCTGCCAGGGTTCTGCGAGGCGTCCGACCGCCGTCGGGCGGCGTCTGTGCATGAACCAGAACATGGCGATCGCAGCCAGCGTGTTGCCAATCGCGACTGCATACGTGCCGACGAAGCCGAGCACCTCGCCCATCACGGCGATCTGCACCCCGAAGAGCACGATCTGGAACACCACGTACACCATCAGATACGCCGTGCCGAAGTCCGGATCCGCCTCGAACTCCGAGAACATCAACGCCACCAGCCAGCCCTCGATCAAGAAGAGGATCACGTGCAGGCCGGAGTAGGCGAAGACCGCCTTGGTGGAGACCACCGTGACGCCTGAGTGCACCCCGTCAAAAACGAAGGCCGAGAGGACCGACGGCGTGATGAGCGGGGTCCCGCGGAGCATGTCGATGCCCAGAAACCACGCCGCCAGGACGCCGGCGCCCACGAGTCCCGTGAGCAGTCCGTCTTCCAGCAGCGGGGTCGCGCGCCGAATCGGAACCACGGCCCCAGAGGAAGTAGAAGTGCTGGTTGCCATTTCCTTGTCCTCCACAGTCCTATCGCCCGCCCACAGACGCCTTCACGCGGTCCTGCAACGCCAGCGCCTCAACGGTGCCCTTGAGACCGATCAGGTGCTTGATGTAGTGCGCCATGCCCCAGATGTCCTTCTCGGGCAGCGCGCCCTTCCATGTCGGCATCGCCGTCCCCGGAATGCCCGCGGCGATGACGCGATAGATAGCCTCCGCCTCCTCACCGTTGCGCACCTGGTTCAGTAGGAAGTCCGGCGGGATGATCGCCAGCTTGCGCTCACACCGACCCATCCGGCAGATCTGGTGCGCGTCACCGCAGTCGGCCTCTGTCTCGCACGTCGGATCACCCAGGACGGGCGCCGTGTACGCCGGCCCCTCCTTGGGCTCCGGCAGCCACACCTTGGGCCGCGGATTGGTTACCGCCGGCTTGCCCGCCGCCTGGCGATGCGCGCTGAGCTCCTGGACGCTCTCGTATGCCGGGTGACAGCTGTAGCAGCCCGCCGCACCGTGGTAGACCGCGCGCCCATGCTCCACGGCCTCGGGGCTGGTGCCGCCCCACGGGTCCTCGGCGCTGCCCGCTATTTCACCGACCTCCATGTCGGGGTCTCTCCAACCGGTCTCCTCCGCCGAGAACGTCTTTGTGTACTGGAGGATGGTCAGCAGCATCTCGTCGGACAGGTTCCACTCGATCATCGCGGTGCCGGCAAGACCCTTCCGCGCCAGGTGGACCAACGCGTCATCCGGCGGCAGCTCGCCTTCGGTCACACCCGAGAACTTGTAGATGCCCAGCCGAAAGTCGCGCGGCGGGGTCTGCAGGCCCACCGACGCCGGACCGCGACCGTCGCCGTCCTTGCCGTGGCACGCCGCACAATAGAAGGCATACGCACGCTTGCCGTCGTTGAGCACCTGGGCGGGGATCTCGACGCCGCCCAGCGTCTCGGCCGCGGTAAACGGCTCTTCGGGCCGGTTCTGGCAGCCGCACAACAGCACCGCCATCAGAATAAGGACGTATCTCATCGGGTCCCTCGTTGCTCTGTCTCGAGCAGCTTCGATCGTTGGGCGGAGGCGCGCTGAAGGGTGATGTACAGACCGCCGATCAGCAGCACCGGCAGCGCCAGCAGCACCACGGTCGCAATGACGTACGCGTCCCCGGCCTGCCCAAAGCAATACGGGCAGGCGGCGGCCACCGACGGCCACCCCACAGCGACCGCAGCCGGGATCAGGCGCTTCACCACAGGTAGATGACTCCGTAGAGCGGCGGCCAAATCGCCACCACAAACAGCCAGTACAAGCTCATGGCCACAAGGCCTACGTGGTTCTCGGCGTCGTACCGGCCGCGACCGGCGCGCCACATCACCACCGCCAGCGCGGCGATCGCCACCAGCACATGCAGGCCGTGCGCGCCGACCACCGTGTAAAAGAGCGACCCGTACAGGCTGGAGGAGCTGGTCAGGCCGAAGCTGATCAGCGACGCCCACTCATAACCCTGGATGGCCAGAAACGCGCAGCCGAGCGCCAGTGTGACCGCCAGCAGGCGCTTGAATTTCACGCTGTCAGCGCGAGCGCAGGCCCGAACCGCCGCCCACATTGTGATGCCGCTCAGCAGCAGCAGCAGCGTGTTGAAGCCGGTCACCTCCACCGGCAGGCGGGGCTGGCCATAGGGCGGCCAGGACCCGTTCTGGCTGCGCAGTACGATGTACCCGCTGACCAGCCCGCCAAACAGCATGACCTCGGTAAACAGGTACAGCAGCATCCCCAACACGGGGCTCGGGATCAGCTCGCGGCGCTTGGGGCGCCCCAGATACAGCGGGGTGACCGTCATACGCCACTCCCGGGCTTGGCCCACGTGCCGATGATGTCCGGCGCCAGCCCGATAAACAGAATGGCCAGCACCACGACAAGGCACAACACCAGCACCTTAATGAAGCGCGGCTCGATGGTCAGGTGCATGAAGTGCGCGACCACCAGCCAGGCTTTGACGGCCGCGATCAGGAAGATCACGCCGACGGCCCACGGGCTCTGCGAGAAGTGGCCGATGATCAGCGACACGATCAGCGCCGCCATCAAGATGCCGAAGATCGTCGTGTACTCGACGGGTTGTTGGGCTTGGTCGTCGCTATTCATAGGTCGCCCTCATGAGGCCAGGTAGAGAAGCGGGAAGAGGAAGATCCAGACGATGTCGACCAGATGCCAGTACATGCCGACGTACTCGACGCGCTGGGGATGCTTGCCCTGCTTGACGCCGCGCGCAACCACGTAGATGGCCGTCATGCCGGCGATCACGTGGGCGGCGTGCAGCCCGGTCATCAGGTAGTAGAAGGACCAGAAGACGTTGGCCATGGGCGTGAAGCCGGCGGTCCACTCGTGGTGGTACTCGTAGCTCTTCACGCATAGGAAGACGAGCCCCAGGGCGACGGTCTGCATCATCAGCTTGTAGGCGCGGTCCATCTTGCCGTGGTGGGCGGCGTCGTGGGCCAGTACGATGGTCAGACTGCTGGTCAGCAGCACGACGGTGTTGATGGCACCGGCGAGGTTGATCGTGTTGGCGGCGTGCTGAGACCAACCCGGGTTGGCCAGCCGCGCCAGCACGTAGACGGTGATCAGCCCGCCGAAGATAGCGACCTCGGAGGCCAAAAACCACCACATGGCTACGCGCCCGGTGGGCAGCCCGGTGGAGGTGCGAGGTGGAGTTGCGTGATGCGTGGACACGGGTCAGCTCGCCTTTTCCAGGGTGTTGGCGCCGGCCGTGGGAGCGGGCTGCGTCGCGGGCTGCCACTGCGGGACAAAGTCCGGACCGTCGCCGGGCGGGCTATAGATATAGGGGCCACGATACGACTCGGGCGGCGCGTCGAAGTTGCCGTGCGGAGGCGGCGACTCGGTGTTCCACTCCAGCGTAGTGGCGTCCCACGGGTTGCGAGACGCTTTGGCGCCGTTCTTCATGCTGTAGAAGAAGTTCCAGACGAACGGCAGCTGGGAGATCAGCAGCCCGACCACGCCGATGGTCGACAGCACCTGCAGCCCGTGCGCGTCCTTTAGAAAATCGAAGACCTCGGGGTTGGAGATGCGCCGGTGGTGGCCCATCAGCCCCATGCTGAACTGCGGCAAAAACGTCAGGTTGAAGAAGATGAAGGTGCCCACGGCGTGCAGCTTGCCCAGGGGCTCGTTCATCATCCGGCCGAAGACCTTGGGGAACCAATAGTAGATGCCCGCGAAGGTCGCCAGGATGGCGATGGGGAACAGCGTGTAGTGGAAGTGCGCGACAACAAAGTAGGTATCGTGCACATAGATATCGGCGGCGGCCGAGCCGTTGATGATGCCGGTGACGCCGCCCAGCAGGAACGTGACGAGAAACGCCAGCGCAAAGAGCATCGGCGTTGTAAACCGGATGGAGCCGCCCCACAGCGTGGCGATAAACGAGAACATGTGCACGGCGAACGGCACCGAGATCAGAATGGTCGTCAGACTGAACGGGGTCGCCAGGCGCGGGTCGATGCCGCTGATGAACTGGTGATGCGCCCAGACCACGAAGCTGAGCAGGCCCGCGATGATCGCCGACCAGACGATGACCCGATAGCCGAACAGCGCCTTGCGCGAAAACACGCACAAGACCTCGCCCAGGATGCCCAGCGCCGGCAGCAGCAGCACATAGACCTCGGGGTGCCCAAAGAACCAGAACAGATGCTGGAACAAAAGCGGATCACCCCCCTCCATCGGCACGTAGAAGCCGGTGCCGATGGTGCGGTCCATCAGCAGCATGACGGCGCCGGCGATCAGCGGACCGACCGAGAGCATGAAGACGATGGACGCGATGATCTCTTCCCACACAAAGATCGGCAGATCCCACATGGACATGCCGGGAGCGCGCATGTTGATGGCCGTGGTGATGAAGTTGATGCCGCCCATGAGGAAGGCCACGAACTCCAGCGCCACCGCCAGGATCCACAGCGTCACACCCCAATTGACCCCGGATGCCGCCGGTAACCCGGAGAGCGGGGGATACGACGTCCAGCCTCCTGCCGCTGCGCCACCCGGCACAAAGAACGAGACGATGAGGACGACGGTGCTCAGGAAGAACGTCCAGTAGGACATCATGTTGAGCGTGGGGAACGCCATGTCGTCGGCGCCAATCATCAATGGAATCAGCAGGTTGCCAAAGCCGGCAACCAGCAGGGGCATGGCCACCCAGAAGACCATAATGGTGCCGTGCATGGTGACGATGGCGTTGTACTCGTGCGGCGCCAGGACGCCCAGGCCGGCCACCGACTCGCCCGGCCATGCCAGCTGAGAGCGCAGGGCAAAGGCCAGGAAGCCGCCGACCGCGGCCATGATCAGGCCGGTGAGCATGTACTGCTTGGCGATGACCTTGTGGTCCAGGCTGAAGACGTATTTGCGCCAGAAGCTCTGGGGCGCGGCGTGTCCGTCGCTCATTGGGTCACCTCACGCACGCGCTCGAGCTGCGCGGCTTGCGCGGCGGACCAGGCGTTGAACAGCTGGGGCGATTCCACGGTGAGATTGGCGCGCATCATCGTGTGCCCCGCGCCGCAGATCTCGGCACACGCGATCTCATAGTCGCCGTCTTTCGTCGCCTCGAACCAGCCGGGAATGCTGCGGCCCGGGACGGCGTCTTGTTTCAAACGCAGGGCCGGCACCCAGAACGCGTGCAGAACGTCCAACGCCTCCAGCTGGAAGCGTACGATCTGGTCGCGCGGGACGTGCATCTCGCCCACCGTCTCAAAGTCATCCGGCGTGTCGAGCTCACCGTCGGCACCCGCGTACTGGAAGGTCCAGGCGAACTGGCGCCCCGTGATGCGCACCAGCACCTGATGCTCGGGGATGTCCTCTTTGACCTCCGCCCAGACCCTGGCGCTGGCGACCTCGATCGCCAGGTCGAAGACGGTGACGATGGCGGCGGGGATCAGGACCCAGGCGTTGGCGCGCAGGGTCTTGGCGGGCAGCCAGACGGCGCGCTTGCCGTCCTTCTTGCGGTACTTCCAAAGCAGGTACAGCAGCACCGCTTCGGTCGCGACGAGCCAGGCCCCGACGATCCACCAGATCAGGGCCATGACGTAGTCGATGTCACCACCGAACGTCGAGATATTCTGGGGTAGGTCACTCAGCATCGTGCGCCCTTCTCCTATGATCACGTAGGGGCGCACATAGGCTAAATGACCGATGCGAATGGACCTACCGTCGCCATTGAGCGGGATCAGGGTTTCAGGTTGACGCAGATCAAGGTCCACAGAAGCGCTGGACTTCCAGCATGCAAAACAGCACGATACAAAACGAACGTCCGAAATAAGCACTGCGGGAGAGAGAACCGATGAGAGCATTGGCCGCGTTGACAGCCGTCTTCTTTGTCTTTGGATGCGCTGAGGGGGCTGACCAGGACGGGCTGTCCAGCTCGGCTGAGGAGCGTTTGGAGATGCCTGCGCTGCCGGTAACCGCCGCGCCTGCGCCGGTCGCGGTCGTAGAGCCCGCCGTCGAGCTGCCCGAGACGCTGGCTGCCGTCTCAGCCGTCGCATGGGACGCCACGCCGATGGCCGTCACCGCGCTGGACACCGAGCCGCTGGACGAGGTCGCCGCCGTACCCCTGACGCCGGACGACGACTTCGTGGTCTCGGGTCTCATCGAAGAGGAGGTCCTGGAGGGCACATGCCAGGGCTGGGCGGGCTACACCCAGATCTGGGCCACGCTGAAGGTCTCCAACGGCCAGGTCACCTTTGAGGTGCCGACGTATCCCGTGCTCAGCGGCAACTTCTCCGGCGCCAAATCCGCGCTCAGCGGCTACACCCAGTGGATGAGCGGCACCATGCCGACCAGCTGCACGGTGCAGGGCAGCGGTGTGCTGGAGGACGGCGTCTTCCACGGCACGCTGACCGAGAACCTGGACAAGGGCATGAACGGCACGTCGTGCTACAGCACCATCGCGTTTACGATGGACCTGACCCAGTAAGCTACACTGCCGGGCCATGTCGGCCCGAAGCCCCCTGATCCCACTGTTTGTGCTGAGCCTGCTGGCCACGCCGGCGGCTGCACGCGCACCTGTAGCCGTCACCATCGACGATGTGCCGTGGGTCGGCGGTCTGGGGCCCGGGGATACAGCGCACAAAGGCACCGCGCGGATCCTGTCGGCGCTGCTGAAACACAAGGTCCAGGCCACCGCGTTTGTCGTGTGCGGGCGCGTGGGAAAGTCGGCGCCGATCCTGCGCCAATGGCTGAGCGCGGGCATGCCCCTGGGCAACCACACCTGGACTCATCGCGACCGCAGCAAGCTCAGCGACGCCGAGTGGCAGCGCGATGTCACGCGCTGCAAGGCGCTGCTGGAGAAGGTCACCGGTGGACCTGTCCCGCTGTTTCGCTACCCGTTTCTACATCGCGGCCGCACGCTCAAGAAGCGTGATGACGGCCTGGCCATCCTCAAGGGCGTGGGGCACCAACCGGCGCCGGTGACCATCGACACGGGCGAGTGGGCGCTGGTGAAGCCGTACCTCAAGGCGCTGCGGGCGGGCGACAAGGCCCGCGCTGCGATGATCGGTCAGACGTACGTGGACCACATCATGGCCGCCACGCGACGCTACCGGCGGCTGGCTGTCGAGGAGGCGGGCGCCGGCGTTCCGCACATCCTGCTGCTGCACGCCAACGCGGTTGCGGCCGACCACCTGGACGCGCTGCTGACGGCGCTTTCGGCGGACGGGCACACGTTCACGCCGCTGCAGACCGCGCTGAAGCACCCGCTCTACGCCAAACCCGATCGCTATGCCGGCGGCATCGGGCTGTCGTGGCTGTATCGCATCGGCGACCAGAACGCCGGCAAGCGCTGGGCGTGGGACAGCGGGCAGCTTACGGCGCTGCGACGCCGCGTCGGGGACCTTGCGGATCGTGTGCCGTACCGCATCGGACGGGATCTCATGGTGACGCCGCTGACGCCTCGCGTGCATGTCGTCGTGCACGAGGAGCCCTACCCTGCCAACTCCCTGGTCGCAGAGCTGAGCGACGGCGCGCTGCTGCTGGTCGACACGCCGTACACTCCGGCGGCGACACGGCGGCTGTTGGGTTGGTTGCGTACCCGCTTTGGCGAGCGCCCGCTGGTGGCGATAAACACCCACTTTCACCCAGACGCGCTGGGCGGCAACACGGCGCTTCACGCGGCAGGCGCGCGAACTCTGGGCAGCACCGACACCGTGCGACTGCTGGCGGAGCGCGGACCGGCGGTGCGCGCTCAGATGGTCCACTGGCTGCGAAAGCGCCCCGACCAGCAAAAGCTGTTTGCCGACCTGAAACATCAGCCGCCGCGGGAGACGTTTGCTCCGGCCAAAGGCTTGCGGCTGAAGCACGGCAGGGACCGCGTGCACGTCGTCTTTCCAGGCGCCGCTCACAGCCCCGACAACGTGGTGGTGCATCTGCCGAACCACGACGTCTTGTTCGGCGGCTGCATGGTCCTGGGCCACAATAAGATCGGCAACAAGACCGACGCGGACATCAAGAGCTGGGTCGGCGCGGCGGCTGCGCTACGCCCGCTCAAAGCGGCTGTAGTGATCCCGGGCCACGGCAAGCGCTTCGACCGCGGCCTCATCGAGCACACGTTCAAGCTGGTCAAAGCCGCAGCCGAAAAGTAGCGCTAGCGCCAGCGGTGATCGAAGACGTACGCATCCGGATCAGCCGTCGAGTTCTGACACAGCGAGACCAGCGTGTGATAGCTGACCTCGACGCAGTTGGCGGCCGGCCAGGGGCGGAAGTCGGCGCCGTTGCCGTCCGTCAGGGCCACCCAGTTGCTGCCTGAGCCGGTCGTTTCGCCGGTGTGAATATAGCCGAGCCCGCCCGACCCGCAGCTGGTCGATTCGTACGGCGTGTCCGCGTAGTTCCACGAGAAGAAGCGCACCGGCTGGCCCGAGACCACGTAGTCGTAGCCCTGCGCTTTGGCCCAGTTCATGGCGGGCGCGATCTGCGCGTCGGTCGGCAGCCCGCGCCGCGTCATGCTGGTCACGGTGCCCATGTGGAAGCCCCCGGCCTCGTTGCACGCCGAGTAGGCCTCAATGTAGTTGTTGTTGCCGGTGACGTTGTCCTTGGCGCACAGCCACAGGTCGGGCGCGATCTCCTGCTTGAAGGCGATGCCGGGCGCGCAGCCCTCGGTGCTCTCGGCCTTGCAGGCGGCGTCGCAGCCGTCCCCGGCGGTCTGGTTCCCGTCGTCGCACTGCTCCACCCCGGACTGGATGAAGTTGTCACCGCAGGAGGCCTTCACGCAGGTGTTCAGGCAGGCGTCGGTCTGTACCTTGTTGCCGTCATCGCAGGGCTCGCTGCCCTCCTGCACGCCGTTGCCGCACACAGCGGGCGCGCCCAGCGCCTTCCACGCGGGCGTACCGTCAACGGCGCCGCAGACCTCGATCGTCTCGCCGGTCCAGCGCAGGGTGCCGGCCTTCTCGGCGGTGCATGTCGCGTCGTCCGTGCCGATCTGCACGCCGCCGCCAAACTTGCCGCCGCCCGTGACCGCCATGTCGCCGTCCGACTGGACGTACCGGCTGTCGGTGTAGTCGAGGTCCAGCGCAAAGGTGTCCTCCGTCAGGACGAGCCCGACGCCGGTTTTGTACTCGGTGTCCGTGTTGGCGGCGCAGCCCCAGCCGGCGTCGGTCATGGCGAGCACCTGCCCCACGTCACAGCTGATGCCGAGCTTGGCCGCGGTCACCGCGCCGGTGGCCAGCTGGCCGGTGTCGATGCAGCCGCTGCACTGCAGCTCCAGGGCGCGCACGGCGACCAGCGCGACGGGGGCCGACAGCACCTTCTGGCGCGGCAGCTCCGGATCGCCCTCGATCTTGATCCCGATCCACACGTCACCGCCGCCGGTGAAAAGCGTCGGTGTCACGTTGTCCAGGGCCAAAGAGAAGACCCCGCCGGCGATCGGCACCTCGGGGTAGGTGTGCGTCCACAGCTCCACGCCGCCGTCGGCCGCGTCGTACAAGCCGACGGTGATCTTGTAATCCCCCTCCACGGCGACACCGCCGTCGCCGCGCGCAAACGCTTGTACGGAGATGGTGTTCGGCGGCGCAGTCAGCGCTATTGAGGTCAGCAGGGCGAGCGTCGCGGTGGTCACGGATTGGCCTCTCCCGGGATGGTCATGCCCCCAGGATACCCGTAGCTGGCCGCCGTGTTGTAGCCATAAGCGGACAAGCTGAACGGCGCGTCGCCCGTCACGGTGTGAAAGCCCTCGGACAGCAGGATCCAGGCGATCTCCCAGCTGCCGGCGACCGGCGTGAACTCCCCGTCGGCCACGGGCGCGCCATCCACCTGGATCGGCGTCCCGGGGCTGCGCACCACCGACACGTAGTTTTTGGCGTACAGGGGCGGCACCATGATCGGGTAGGTGCTGCGATAGCGCTCCACGGGAATCGCCAGGATCAGGCTGGGATCGCCGGTGACGTCCTGGGTGTCCTCCTGGCTCACGAGATACTGGCCGACCTGGATGCGGCCGGTTGCCTGGATGTCGAAGCTCTCCGTGGTGTACGCCTCGATCCACTCGCCCTTCTTGGCCAGCGTCTGCCCGTTCAGCCCCTCGATGGGCGGTGTCGTGGTGATCGTCACATTGTCGTCGGCCGCGATCAGGCGCCACAGGTCCTTCTCGCCACCCCGCGACGCGGACTTGGCGGCCACGTAATGCGTGCCCAGCAGCGACACCGGGATCATCTGCTCTTCGAGGTGGTCCAGGCAGCAGGAGCCGCTGTCTTCGCCGGGATCACCCGTGCCGCCACCACCGCCCGGCGCCGACACAGCCGCGGAGTCGTGGCCGGAGAACACCGCGATCGGCTTGTTGCTCAGCACCAGGCTGCCGGTCAGATCCGCCGTCTCGAAGATCGTCTCGGGCATGGCGTCCAGGTTCAGGACCTGGCCCTTGTTCAGCGTAAAGGTCTGGATCGCGCCCGGCGGCATCGGGTCCACGGTCGGCTCGATCTGGCCTTCCATGCCCTCGGGGATGACGGTTCCGGCCACGCGGGCCGACGCGCGCACGGTCACCTCGGTGTTGTCGGTCGGGGCCACCACGGACAAGAAGCTGTGCGAGCACGGCCCGCCGAAGTTGGGGAGGCCGGGGATCTCGATCAGGCAGCGCGGGTCGGTCGGCCAGGACAAGATCAGGTGCTCCTGGCCCAGCAGCGGCTCGGGCAGCAGCAGAGACGCGTCGTTGCTGTAGGTGTTGTCCCAGGGGTTGAATTGGTGGACCAGCACCGGGCGATCCGACTCGATGCGGACGCCCACGTCGGTGATGTCACTGCCTTCGGTGGCCAGCTCGGGGTACGGAAACTCGAACACCCGGCTGCCCGAGCCGGGCACCGTCAGGTCTGCGAAGTTGAAGTTGACGCCCGGCGGCGGCGTGAACTCGACGGTCGCGTCCAGCTCGCTGGGATTGGACACCACGACGGCGTGCGGCAGCGTGTTGGCGTTGGGCAGCGTCGGGTCATCCCACACCGGCAGATCGACCGTCCAGAAGACACAGCCGACGTAGGCGCCCCATTTGGGATCCAGGCTGCACTTCAGCCCGCATTGCCCCGACGTGCAGTACTGGTCGCCCGGGCACGGCTCGGGATCCAGGAAGCCGGTGCCCTCTTCGTTGCACTGCTTTTTGCCGACCAGGCCCTCGCACACCCAGGTGAAGGGCTGGCAGAGCGTGGGCAGCTTGCAGGCGCCGTCGATGCACTCCTGGGGCGAGACGCAGGCCGGTGTGCAGTCGCTGCCGGTGTCGGTCGTGCCGCCGGTGGTCGTGCCGGACGTGTCGGAGGTGTCCCCGGTGCCGGTGTCGTCGCCGGTGTCGTCGTCGGAGGTGCTCTCGACGATATCGCCGCCCCCGCCGCCGGTTCCGGTGCCCTTGGAGGTGGATGACCCACGGTCGCTCGTTCCGCAGCCGGCCAGCATGGCCGCGACCGCACAAATCCTGAAAAGACGTGTCGTTTTCATCGCGCCGCACTCTACCGCAAACCGGCGCTATCTTGCGTCTGGAACCTTCATTCACCACTATTCATAGATGGGTAACCGCGAAAAAGCCCCCGACCCACGGCGCCTCGCACAGGCGTTGAAGGCCCGCGCCGCGCAAAATCGCTCCCGCATCACGCAGGTGCTGGGCACGGCCGGACTGCCGGTGCCGGAGTCGACCCTGCTCAATGAGGACGCGGGCGGGCGGACGCGCCAGACCGAGGAAGAGCAGGCCATGCAGCGATACCTGCTGCGTGCCGGCGACGTGGACGAGCGCGGGGAGCGGGCCCGGGCGCTGGCGACCCACTTGAAGCAGTGCGCCCCCGCGATCCTGCGCCGCTTTGGTCCGCGGCCGTTGTGGCGGGCGACGGCGCATCCGTGGCTGCGTGATCCCGCCGACTTTCAGCCTCCGCGCGGGCGACCCGAGAGACAGCTGGGCGCGCTGCTGCGACACCTGCTGGCGGAGTACGACGTGCCCGCGTTTCTCGACAGCGTGTTCGTCCGGCCCGAGGCGGACGAGCGCCTGGTAGAGCTTTTTGCGCGCATCGGCACGGGCGAGAGCATGCCCAAAGCGGTGGCGGCGGGCCTACTCAGCACCCCACTGACGCGCCGCATGTGCCACCTCTACCTGCAAACCCCGCCGGGCTGGGACGCGGTGCGAGCGGTGCGGCGCGCTCAGGCGCTGGCCTACGAGGCGACTGTGACGCGGGCCAACGCCATCGCACGCTCACGCCTGGGCCATCGGCTGCGCGAGGACGAGCCCTTCTGGCAGACGGTCATCCAGTGGTTCGTCGATAGGCCCGCGCTGGGCGACGGGCAGCTGGACCCGGTGCTGGACTACCTGGAGGAGATGCGCGCTCGGGATCCGGCCTACGAATTGACCGGCCGGCCGCTACCTGCGGTGCTGCGCGCCATGCACGCCTGGATCGCCGAGCTGCACGGCGAGCGCCGGGGCCCCGATGCCGACATCCCAAGCTCGGGCTACCCGGACGCGACGTGGTCAGAGCGCACGCCAACCGGCCTGATCATGTGGTCCATGCGCGAGCTGCGGTCCATGGCCGACATCCACACCGAGGGCAAGACCCAGCGACATTGTGTCTACGCGTATGCCAGCAAGGCGCGCGCGGGCGTGATCTCGTTGTGGTCGATGGGTGCGCTGCATCCGGACGGCCGAGTCGTGCCGCTGACGGTCGAGGTAGACCATCGGGCGCAGGCGGTGGTGCAGGTGCGTGGGGTGGATAATCGACTGCCGACCGGCGCCGAGCTTGCCGCCGTCAAGGCGTGGGCTGCGCGGGTGGGGATCGGGTCGGTCAGCGAAGGCGGCTGATCAGGCTGATCAGCGCGCTGATGGGCGTGCGCTGCTTCAGGTCGCCGGACCACACGGCGGCGTCCACAACAACCTCACCGCTCACGCCGACCTGGATTGTGGGCCGGGTCTCGCCAAAGGCGCCGTAGGAGCGGCTGGACGACGGGGCGAAGCGCGCTGCCACGACGTGATTCATAACGGTGCTGCAAGCGCTGCTGTCCAGGCGGCCGATGGTGCGCACCTCCACGCCGCGCTCATCAGTGGCGCTGACGACCATTTCGGTGCCCGTGATCGTGGTGGTTGTCCAACCGACGGTGTCGCTGCCGTCGACAAGCGTGAGGTGCAGGCCGGCGCATGCGCTGTCGACACCCGGGGCGGCGGCGGCGGTCGTCGTCGTGAGCAGGGCGAAGGTGATCATTGCAAAGCGCGTCATAGCGTGTGTCCTCAAAAGTGCATTGTCGTGTGAACTGCCCTCTTTACGGGGGCCACGCGAGAACGGATCACCCGCTGGACCAAAAAAGAGGCCCGCAAACCCCACCAAGCCAGAATTCCCTTTGATTTCAGCCCATTACAAGCATGGCACGACGTATGCTGTAGGACTGTGCCGCTGGGGCCTACCGCCCCAGACCAACAAAAGGACCGACTCAAATGTTCGACATGATCACCCGCTCCAACACACTTCGCGCCGCGCTGACCCTGGCGCTGATCACCGTGTTCGGCTGCTCCGACGCCGAGGTTCTGGACTTCTCGACCGCCGGCAAGGGCGGCAACGCCGCGGGCACCGGCAAGGCGGACGCCAGCATCGACGCGATCTTCCTGGACTTTGAGTTCAGCGGCGTGCTGGTCACCACGAGCTCGTGGAATACGGACAAGCAGATCGAGTCGCAGCTGCTCTTTACGATCGGGCAGTTGAACGGTGAGAACTCGGTCGGCCGCCTGGACAAGGTCGAGCTGACGGACGTGGAGACCAAGGACGTGGCCAACGGCGTGCAGATCAGCTACCGCGCCCGCATGCCGGTGGCGTGGGGCAAGCGCGACGACGTGCCGAGCACCTACGAGCTGATCCTGCCCAGCGACCTCAGCCACGCAGGCCAGGAGGGCTTCGCCGAGCGTCACGGTCACACCTGCGTTGACTGGGGCGCGCACGACGTCGACGCGGGCAGCATGTGGTACTACTACCGCCCCCACCGCAGCGGCTGCGCGCTCGAAGAGGCCGAGGTCGTGCGCATGGAGGCCACGGTCACCGTCAGCTCCATCAACAGCACCGGCAAATACCCCGAGTACCACGAAGTCTGGAAGGACAACCGCCTGGAGGTCCTGGCGATCTTCGGCAAGTTCAAGCACGGCGCCACGTCCAACTCCGACGCCGGGATCCGGTCCTACAACCAGTTCATCCAGAAGATCATCGACAACATGGGCGCCTCCGACGTGCAGACCACGCCCGCCGACCTTCCGAACAACCCCGGCATCGACATCCCCGACGTCACCATCGAGGCCACGCTGCCCGACGGTAAGCAGGTCCAGATCGTGGTGCTGCTGGTCGACGGCGTACAAAACCCCGGCCCCGACTTCGACAACCGCTACGAGACGCTGTCCGGCTCGGCCGACCTGATCGTCTACAGCGGCCACTCGGGCCTGGGCGCCAACATCCGCGCGCTGGCCGCCAAGGGCGAGTGGCAGACCGGGCAGTACGCCATCGTCTTTATGAACGGCTGCGACACCTACGCCTACGTCGACTCCGAGCTTGCCGACGCGCACACGGCCGTCAACGACGACGACCCCAACGGCACCAAGTACCTGGACATCATCACCAACGCGATGCCGTCCCCGGCCACCCAGAGCGCCCGCAACGCCAACGCGCTGATCGACGCCCTGCTCGCGTTCGACGCCCCGCGCACCTACGAGACGATCTTCGCGGACTTCAACCGCTCCCAGGTCGTCCTGGTCTCCGGCGAAGAGGACAACGTCTACCACCCGGGCATGGACAGCGGCGAAGAGCCCGTCCCGTTTGCCGGCATGAACGAGACCGGCACCGTGGCCGCCGATGAGGAGGCCCACTTTGCCACGCCGCTGACCCCGGCCGGCAGCTACACTTTCACGCTGACGGGCGACGGCGACGCTGACCTGTACGTGCGCGTGGGCGAGGCCCCGACCACAGAGGACTTCGACTGCCGCCCCTACATCGAGGGCAGCGCCGAAACCTGCACGATCGAGCTCGAGGCGCCCGCCAGCATGCACGTGATGGTGCGCGGCTGGGCCGAGACCTCCAGCTGGACGCTGGAAGCCCGATAAGCCCTCCCTCCACGCGCCCGGTGTCAAGCGAACACACGAGCTGTCAAGCAGGCTTGCCACCGGCTGCCCGACGGACGCCCAGCTCGCCGCCGAGCCCAACGCAGCGCTGTTGCTCGACCCGACCCGGTCCGGCAAGGCCATGCGCGTGGAGCGGGTCGAGGGCGGCCTGCGCCTACGACCGACCACCCCTGCCCCCACCGAAGACGATGTCGACGCGGTCGAGGCCGGCAAGCGTCGCGGATCCGGCGCTTGCACCCGATGACGGCGCCCGTATGCAAGCCGGAGTCAGCTATGAACCGGGGGGCTCGCGGTTGTACTACGGTCCCGCAAGCGACGGCGAGGCCGCCGGGCCGCACCACAATGACGTACGACAGGGGCAGATAGGCGACTGCTTCCTGCTGTCCTCGCTTTCAGCGGTGGCAATGAGCGATCCTGACCGAATCCGGCAGATGATTCAGCCTCTGAGCGACAATCGGTTTCGGGTGCGCTTCTGGGTCCTGAACGAACGCGGCTTCGTGCACCACGACGAGTTTGTGACCGCCGCCTTCCCGACGCGACACGGCAACCCCGTCTACGGCCAATCGGATGACGGGCCCATCGAGATCTGGGTCTCAGTGGTCGAGCGCGCCTACGCTCAATGGGGTGGCGGATACGGCGAGATCGAGGGCGGTCACGCCCGGTTCGCGCTTGAAGAGATCACCGGGATCCGAGCCACCGACTACGCCCCGGCCAACATGACCGAGGAGCAGATTCTGGTGCTGATCGACGAGGCGATCGGCGCAGGTCATCCCGTGGTCGCCGGAACCGGCACCGAGACCTCCGAAGAGCTCGATCAGCTGTCCCCCAGCCACGCCTACAGCGTGATCCGCGTGGAGCCGAGCGCCCGCACCGTGATCGTCCGCAACCCCCACCTCAGCGCACGGGGCGAGCAGAGCGTGCCCATCGCCACGTTCCGCCGCGCCTTCACGTCGATCTCTCAGAGCCACGCGTAGCCCGGCGTGTGCGTTGGGACGTCCGCGGGAGCCCCTAAAAAGCGCGGCGTCCGGATGTTGCAGCGACGTCAGCCGTGCTATGGTGCGAAGCTCCAATACATTGTCTGACACGTCTCAATGAAAGGACGTTTGATGCGGTACTCGCACGGCGCGCTGCGCCCAACGATCTGGATGATCGCGCTGTCGATCTGTGTCTTCTTCTCTGGCCAGGCCTCGGCCGACTGGCCGCACCGCCACGGCGATGCCCGGCATACGCGCCTGGAGCCGGACGGCGGCGGCATGGTCTCAGCGGCCGGCGGCGAGATGAACATCGGCGTCGGCTTCAAAGCGGCGGTGAACGGCGGCTTCGACCCGAGCAACAGCCGCGCGGCCGATCTCGAAGAGGACGGCCAGGTTGACGTCGTCTTCGTGCAGGACGGGCTGGTCACGCTGTTCGTCAGCGCCTACGGCGACCCGCCTCCGGCCGCCTGGTCGCGCTGGGTGGGCGCCGACACGATCGTCGCCGTGGCGCAGATGGACAACAAGGAGCTCAACGAGATCGTGGTCGCCGGCAACGGGCCGGGCGGGCGCTTGACCGTACTGGCGGGGATCACCGGGGGCGTCAAATACTCCGCCGGGCCGGCGACCGCTGCCGCGGGCGTCGACGCCAATCAGGTGGTGGTCGACAACCTCGATCCAGCCGACGCCTCCTCCGAGCTCTTGTGGCTGCGCAAGGGAACCGGCGGCGCCGTCCTCACCTACTCCGATCTGGCCCCGGCCGTGACCAAGTCCGGGGTTACGATCAAGAACCCCGACACCGCCACGCTGGCTGTCGGACCGCTGTATCCCGAGATCGCCGGCGTCCTGGTGGACGGCACCGATCTGGTCGTAGCCAAGGCGACGGCCCCCAGCGAGGCGACGGTGTACCCCAACGTGCTGTTGGGCGCGCACACCGGCCCGCTTTACCTGGTAAACGTCGACGGCGACGAAGCGCTCGAGGTGCTGGTCACCGGCGGTGACGGCCAGGTGGGCATGCACGTGTTCGATCCCGAGGCCGCCGGGGAGTCCACGGCCGCGGCTGACGTCACCGTGTGGTCCTGCGCCGGGGGCGACGGCAGCAAATGGACGCCGACGCTTCAACAGACCGTGCAAAGCGGGGCGCTGGTCAATCTGGGCGGCGCCCCGACCCCCGATCTGGCCGTCGGGCTGCAGGGCGGCTTCTATTCGGAGCTGCCGGGCTGTCCGATCGCGTCATCGCTTGCGGTCGGCGGCGTGACCTGGAGCACGAACATCATCGAGCTTGCGACCGGGACCGTCATCGGGACCGTGCCCAACGCCCGGCCGGTGACCACGACGGACGTCGACGCCGACGGGCAATACGAGCTGCTGGTGGAGCGGACAAGCGGGGCCTACGAGCTGCTGTACTTCAAGGACGGCAAGGTGAAGACGTTTGCGACCTTCCCAGCCCCCGAAGGCCAGCCATACCGCCCGGTGATGTCCGAGACGTTCCCGCGCCCGTCGACAATCGGCGCGACAACCCACGCCGATGCGATCCAGGTGAGGATCCACGAGGAGTTCCCCGGGCGAAACCTCCTGATGACCTGGGGCGTCACCACCGACTGGTTCGCGGTCCCACCCGACTTTACCCCGCCGTTTGAGATGGAGGCGTTTACCGGGGAAGAGTTCGGTTGCGGTCTGCCCTTTGCCCAATACGACGACGGAACGCCGTTCACGATCACGTTTCTGACGGGGCTGCTCAACAAGGCGCTGTGCATTACGGACCTCAACGGCAACGCGACCAAGAAGGTCGAGTCGCTCGAGTTCGGCTTTCAGCGGATCCTGACGGCCGATCTCGAGGGGTTGAAGACCACGGAGCCTGAGGTCTTCTTTGGCAACCAGGTCAAGCGGCTGACCGGAATCGGCAGCGTCGACAATGTCCAGCTCGGCGACGTGACGGCGTTTGATCCGGGCGACATCAAGTACATCACGGACAAGTTTGTCAGCACGCCGGCCGAGGACCCGATGGTGGTCGTGCACAGCGACACCATATTTCACGTCCACCAGTTTGAGGGCGAGCTGGTCTTCAGCCACAACTTTTCCGAGAACTTCCCCGACCACATCATCCGCGAGAGTGTCGCCGGCAGGTTCTACGGCAAGGACACCGAGTATATGGTGCTGCTGGATCCGGTTGACGACCTCGGAGACCGCACGCTGGCCCACCTGGGACACGACGGGGACCAAAAGGGCACGATCTACTCGTCCGTGACGGTTCATCGCGAGCCCGGCGACGCATTTGGCCTGCCGCCGCTGAGCGTCGGCGACCTCTTTCCGGGTCAGGGCGGCAACAAGGCTGATCTGCTGGTCAGGGTGGCGCCCGGCAACACGTACCGGTTCGAAGCCAATACCCAAACCGGTAACACGGAGCAGATCGGGGCGAGCTCAGTGCTCGCCGACGGCGACGGCAACTACGAGACGATGCGGGCCGGCCTGGGCCCCGACGAGACCGACCACTTCATCTTGTTCCCCATCGGAGTATCCACGGCGCCACGACCGATCATGGCGTACCCGTTTACCGGCGTGGACGGCAACGTCACGCCCTCATGGTCCTTCCCGATGGCGGCCGGCACGGCGGGCGGCAACTATTGGGGCCTCGTCGAGATCAAGCCGCTCGGCCTGGGGTGGGTCGGCGCCGACGCCGGCGTTCGCATCGTCAACGCAGAGACAGGCGTCCTGTACGGCGGCCTTCCGAAGTACTTGTCGAAGGGCGCGTTGGTCAGCGCTCCGCCGGCCGCGCCCGCTCACTTCGACGCCGTGATCTCGGTCAACACCAACCAGTCCGGTGCCAGCGAGATCGTCGCGGCCGGGTCCGACGGGTGGGTGTACGCGGTCGAGCCCGACGACGACGGCAACGTCACGCTGCTGTGGTCCACGTACATCGGCGTGCCGATCGCGCAGCTTGTCTCCATCGACTGGAACACGGACAACACGGCGTCCGAGCTTGTGGCCCTGGGGCGTGACTCGAAGCTCTATGGCCTGGACAACACCCCCTTCAAAGTGACGATCACCAACCCGACGCAAGGGGCGCTGCTGACCAACGAGGACGTCATCGTGACCGGCACGGTCTCGGGTTTCGTCGGTCCCGGCGAAGCCTGCCCACTCGCGGACCTGAAGTTCGAGGTGGACGGCCTCCTGGTCAATGACGTGGGCTACGACGACCAGACATGCACCTGGTCGCGACAGATCTCGGTCGGCGAGGGCACCACCCACATCCGCGTGATCGCGACGTCCCCCGGCGACGGCCCGTTTGGCGGCAAGAGCCACCTGCCGACAACGGTCTACGCGCCCGTCGACTTCGAGTTCGACAACGACGTCGACAACGACGGCGTACCCAACGCGCCCGACTGCGAACCCGAGGACGCGACGGTCTATCCGGACGCCCCCGAGCTGTGTGACGGCCTGGACAACAACTGCGCGGGCGACATCGACGAGGGCGGCGACGCGCTGTGCGACGACGGCGACGACTGCACGATCGACTCGTGCGGGGGCAAGGACGGCTGCTCCAACGTCAACGACGACAACGCCTGCCCGCCCGCGCTTCAGTTCGATCTGGGAGCGCGCCTGGGCACCGTCAGTGTCAGCACGCCCGCGGGCGCGGGTTGCTTCTCCGGACCGGCGCCGCTGGACAACTGCGACGACCTGCCGTTCTGCGAGCTGACCGTCGTCGCGTGCAGCGACGGGCAGGGCGGCTACGGCATCTAGTTGAACGGCACCGCCGAGCTCGGCGGCCTTGGGTCGGTCCAGGTGTCGGGCGCATGGTCGGAGATCGGCTGGTGCGTGAGCCCGGCTCAGCCGCTGTCGCCAACGGTCGCCGGCGTCCAGCTCGACAACGTCGACGTCCAGGCCTGCTTGTCAGTGCTGCCGGACGCGGCCGTGGCCCAGGTGAGCTTGAGCGGCCAGGCGACGATCCGCGAGTCCACCGTGGCGTTCACCGGCGAGTTCACCCCCACAAGCTGGAGCAGCACCATCGTGGTGGCGCCCGGCGCGTCCGTGACGCTCGGCGGCCTGAGCCTGACAGACGTGGTGCTGACCCTGGTCGACGACGGCCTGGACGGCACCTCCGCGCAGATCTCGGCCACCCTGATATTGGGTGATGGCGCCACGGCGATCACGCTGGACGCCGCGGGTGAGTACGTCTCCACGGGCGAGTTCACGCTGGCGCTCAATCTGCCGGATGGGACGACCTGGACCCCGGCGCCCGGACTCAGCTTCGAGACAGTCACAGGCACGCTGGACGTCACCGACGCGGCCGCTTCGGCCTCCATCACCATCGCTACCACCGTCGACCTGGGACCGTTTGCCGACGTCTCAGTGACCGGCACGCTGGCCGCCTCCTCCGACGGGCTGGCGCTGACGGGCTGCCTGACCGCGCCGGCGTTTGACGCGACCGCCGGTGGCTACGGCTTCGAGGACATCACGCTGGAGGTCTGCTTCGACTCCGACGAACCCACACTGTCCTTCCCGCTGGAGGGCACGCTGGTCCTGGGCGATCCCAGCGACTTCGACGGCGTCCTGACGACCGGCGACGACTGGGGCCTGGCGTTGTCGCTGCCGTCGATGACGCTCGGCGACTTCACGGTGGACGACGCGACCCTGACGCTGACCCACAACTCAGCGGCCGGCACCACCGCAGCGACCGTCGAAGGCGAGCTGTCCATCGGCACCGGCGACGGCGCGCTCGACCTGGCGATCAGCGGCGCGTACAGCGAATCGGGCGACCTCTCACTGGCCGTCAACCTGCCCGACGGCAAGACCTGGTCGCCGGTCGACGGCTTTGTGCTGTCGGAGCTGTCCGGCACGCTGACACGCACGAACGGCGTCTGGGCGCTGAGTCTGACCGCCAGCACCACAGCAAACCTCGGACCGCTGGGCTCAGCCGACGTGACGGGCTCGCTGTCCGTCGATCCGACGGCCGGATCCGTGACAGGCTGCCTGTCGGGCTCGCTGTCTCCCAAGACCGTGGACGGGTTCCCGCTGTCCTCGCTGACCTTCTCGACCTGCTTCGACAAAGACGCGCAGGGCAACGTCGCCGTGACCTACCCGGTGCTGGGCAAAGTCAATATCGACGGCAACCCGTTCGACTTCTCCGGCGTCTACATCCCCAGCAGCATCCCCGACGAGTGGCAGCTGAAGCTGACGGTCGACGATCTCAGCTTGGACGGCCAGTTTGTACTGGACCAGGCGACGCTGGTGCTCACCCATACCGCGGCGGGCACCGACGTCTCGCTGGACGCGCTGCTCACGGTAGGCAAAGGCGCCGGAGCCCTGCAGCTGTCGGTCAAGGGCGAGTACGTCAACACCGGCGACACCGCGCTAACCGTGACGCTGCTGCCGGGGCAGACCTGGTCGCCGTTTGCCGGGCTGACCTTCAGCGACGTCACCGGACAGCTCAAACGCGAGGGTGGGGTCTGGTCGCTGGGCTTGAATGTGGACACGACCGCGAACCTGGGACCGCTGGGCACCGCGGACGTCAACGGAACCCTGAACGTCGAGGACAACGGGCAGACGGTCACCGGCTGCCTGGGCGGATCGCTGTCGGGCAAGAGCCTGCAGGGGCTGAAGCTGTCGGCGCTGACGTTCTCCGCGTGCTTCGACAAAGACGGCCAGGGCAACCTGCTGGTCAGCTACCCGATGGCCGGACAGGTCGAGATCAGCGGCGAGCTGCTCGCGTTCGACGGGGCGTACCTGCCGTCGTCGACCAACAACGACTGGACCGTTGAGCTCAACGTCAATGACCTGGTGCTGGACGCCCAGTTCACGCTCAGCTCGGCAACGTTCTCGGTCGCCTATCAGGCCGGCACGACGGCCGTGTCACTCAAAGCCGAGATGACGGTCGGCCAGGGCGACGGCGGCATCGCGCTGCTGGTGACCGGCACCTGGTCCAACAGCGGCGACGTCACGCTCAACATCACGCTGGCGCCCGGCGAGACCTGGTCGCCGTTCCCCGGCCTCACGTTCAGCTCGATCAGCGGCACCTTGAACCGCAGCGGCGGCGTGTGGGGCTTGAACCTGACCGTGACGACCGACGCCGATCTGGGCCCGCTGGGGTCCGCGCAGGTGACCGGCGCGCTGGACGTGCAGGACAACGGCAAGTCGGTCAGCGGCTGTCTCGACGGGACGCTCCCGGACCAGACGCTGGAGGGCTTCCCGCTCAAGGGCCTGACGCTGTCCGCGTGCTTCGACAAGGATGACGCGGGCGATCTGATCATCACGTATCCGGTGTTTGGCGAGGTCGACGTCTCGGGATCGCCGTTCGAGTTTAGCGGCGTCTACCTGCCCTCGGCCGACGTCGACACGTGGCGCGTCGAGCTGACGGTGACCGATCTGGTGCTGGGCGGGAAGTTTGCGCTGGATGCCACGACTTTCATCATCGACCGCAAGCCGGGCGTCACCTCGATCACGCTGTCCGCGGACCTGACGGTCGGCCAGGGAGCCGGTGCGCTGCAGCTCGAGCTGAGCGGCGACTGGTCCAACAGCGGCGATCTCTCGATCGACGCCGCGCTGCCCGACGGTGAGACCTGGTCGCCGTTTGCCGGCATCAGCTTCACCGATGTCAGCGGCTCGCTGGAGCGGTCGGGCGGCACATGGTCGCTGGGCTTCACGGTGGGCACCGAGGCCGATCTCGGCCCGCTCGGCACGGCCACGGTGACCGGCACGCTGGATATCCAGGACGGCGGCAAGGTCGTCACCGGCTGTCTGCAGGGCACGGTACCGGATATCACCGTCGGCGGGTTCGGGCTGAGCGGCCTGGCGGTCGGAGCGTGCTTCGACAAGAACGCGGCGGGGGACGTGGAGGTCACGTACACCGTTGCGGGCGGTATCGTCGTCGGCGGCGATCCTCTGACCTTCACCGGCGGCTACCTCCCGGGCGCACAGCCCGGCGAGTGGGCCCTCTCAATGACGGTGGGCGATCTGGCCCTGGACGACGCGGTGACGCTGCAAGGCGCCACCTTCACCGTCACGAAGACGGGCGGCGCAACCTCGGTCACGGTTCAAGGCACCACCGTGCTGGGCAAGGGCGACGGCGCGCTGACACTGAAGTTGTCGGGCGCCTGGTCCAACGGCGGCGACTTTGCGCTGACCGTCTCCTTGCCCCCGGGCGAGACCTGGTCGCCGATCGCCGACATCACGTTCGACGGAATCACGGGGCTGTTCGAGCGCAAAGGCGGCGTGTGGACCATCAGCTTGTCGGTCAGCACGACCATCGAGCTTGGACCGTTCGGCTCGGCGCCGGTGACCGGCAGCCTGAACGTGGCGGACAACGGCGAGAAGATCACGGGCTGCCTGACGGGCTCGCTGCCGGATGTGTCGAGCATCGGCGGCACCGGCATCGCGCTGACTGGACTGACGGGACAGGTGTGCTTTGAAGACGCGCCATCGGGTGACGTAACCCTGTCGTTCCCGTTTGCGGGGACGATCGACATGGGCAGCGGCGGCATCGGCGTCGACGGGGTCTACAGTCCGCTGAGCGCGGGCGAGTGGTCGATGTCGCTGACGGTGACCGACCTGCCGCTGGGCACGTTCACGCTGGATTCCGCGACCGTGACGGTGGAGAAGATCGCCGGTGCGACGACCGTGACGCTGGACGCGTCGATGGTGCTGGGTGACGGCGCGGATGCGCTGGCGCTGTCGGTGGACGGCCAGTGGAGCAAAGGCGGCGACCTGACATTGACGGTGGCGCAGACGGGCGGCTCGTGGGAGCCCGTGCCCGGACTGGTCGTCTCGGGGCTGGGCGGCACGTTCACACGCAAGAGCGGGGTGTGGGCCGTCAACCTGGGCGGTAACACCAGTCTGGATCTGGGCCCGCTCGGCCAGGTCAACGTCAAAGGTGAGCTCTCCGTGCTGGACGGCGGCGAGACGGTGGCGGGCTGCCTCAGCAGCGAGAGCCCGTTCAGCGCCAACGTGGCCGGGCTGACTCTGACCGAGCTGGACGCCTACATGTGCGTGACTGTATCCGGCGGCCAGGTCGACGTGGTGCCGGGCTTCAGCGGCAAGGTCGGGCTGCAGGGCGGCACGTTCGACATCAGCGGCGTCTACGAAGCGGGACCGCCATGGACGATCACGCTGACGGTCTCCGACATGACGCTGGGCGGGTTCTCGATGGACACGGCCACGTTCACGCTGAAACAGGGCGTCGGCGGTGGACCGGCGACGGCGGCGCTGGACGCGATCCTGATTCTGGGCAACGGCGCCAACGCGGTGAACCTGTCGGTGAAGGGCCTGTGGAAGGGCAACGGCACCTTCTCGCTGGCGCTGGCGATGCTGGACGGCACATCCTGGTCCCCGTTCGAGGGCCTGAACCTCAACAGCGCCAACGGCACGCTGAAGCACGACGGCGGAAGCTGGAGCATCGCCGTAACGGTGCAGACCGTCGTCTCGCTGGGACCGTTGGGCGACATTACAGCCCAGGGGGACATCACACTGATCAAGGGCGCCGACGGCTGGAAGGCCAGCGGGTGCCTGGCGGGCGATCTCACCGAGGCGCTGCCGGTGCCGGGCGCGGCGGGTGACGTCAGCGTCAGCGTGTGCTTCGGCGACACCAAGTCGGTGGAGTTTGCGCTGGAGAACTGGACGCCGATCCCGGCCTGGCCGGAGCTCAACTTCAAGAACGTGGGCGGCACCGTGACCTTCGGCGAGGACGGCTGGTCGCTGACGCTGTCGGCGGGGCCGTTCGAGAAGAGCCTGGGCAGCAAGTTTCTGCTGCACGACATCAACGTCACCGGCACGCTGGACAGCGAGAAGAACTGGAGCCTGGGCCTGGACGCACAGGCCACGTTTACCTTCTTGAGCAAGGAGATCTCGCTGGCGTTCAGCGGCGAGCTGGACGACGACAGCCTGCTCACCCTGACGGGCACCTGGGCGGGGTCGCTGAAGCCGCTGAAGCCGCTGGGCGCCGCGTTTGACTTTGTCACGCTGACCAACCCGAGCGTGTCTGTGGCCATCGGGCTGGACACCGGGGATGTGGGCGTCACGCTGACCGCGCCGTTCTCGTTCAAGCTGTTTGGCGACAACGTGTCCGGCACCCTGTCCGGCGGCGGCGTCATCGGAGACGACGCCGGCGTGTGGTTTACCGGCGAGGCCAACCCGCCGTCCGGCGGACTGAACGTGCCCGGCATGGGCAAGCTGACGAGCAGTCTGTGCTTTGCCGCAGCCAACAGCGAGATCGCCGACATCGCGCTGTGCGGCCAGGAGATCGACCTGCAGAAAGGCGTCCGGCTGATGACGGTAGCGCCGCTGCCGGTCAAGTTCACCGACGACCAGTCCGCGGGCATGCTGAGCGTGCAGGTGCACGACGGATCACACGTCACCATCGAGGCCAAGCTGGACACGACCTGGCCCCTGGCCAAGCCGGGCAATGGGCTGCCGTCCATCGATTACATCAACGTCGACAGCCTGGCCTTGTTCGCGGACATCAACGGTCCGCAGGTGACGATCGGGTTCTCGGGCGTCGTCGACTTCAAGCCGACCAACCAGGCCAGCTCTGTGGCCGGAATCGCCGAGGTCTCGTATTCGACGACCGCCAACTCGCTGGGCATCTTGCTGTACCTCGACGGCGTCTGGTTCGACCCGTTTGGGCTGACAGGGGCCGCGGTGGAGAACCCGGGCTTTGCCATCGAGGTCGCGCTGGCCGGCGTGCCGCTGCCGGTCGCGGCAGGCTACAACGGCGATCTGTACCTGAAGACCAGCGGAAGCTGGCCCAACAAGCCGTCGCAGGGCGCCAGCAACATCATCCAGCTTGGCAGCACGCTGTACTTCGACACCGTGCCGTCGAAGAGCGGCATCTGCGTGGCGGGCAAGTGCCTGCCGCTGCCGACCATCATCGTGCGCTACGAGGTGGTGAACCTGACGCTGGCCAAGCTGGCCACGCTCCTGTCGAAGGCGTTCTCGGCTGCCAAATCCAAGGTCTCCAAGGCGTCGGACACGCCGGTGCTGCCGCCGACGTCGCCCGAGATCAACGTGAAGCCGCTGGACCTCGAGATCAACGAGTTCCGAATCAACTTCTCAACCCACAACACCCAGATCTTCGGCAAGCGCTTCGCCAGCGGGTTCCGCATCAAGATCGACGCCAACGCCGCCGGCAAGAGCCTGCTGGTAGACGGGGCTGCGGACACGAACGGGTTCAGCCTGGAAGGCATCATGGACCCGATCAGCGTGCTGGGCGTGTCGCTGTACGGCGATCCCTTCGCCAACGTGCTGAAGCCGGGCAGCGGCGGGTTCAAGGTCGGCCACGACAAGAAGCTGAACTGGTCCAAGGGCACCATTGAGGCGGTCGTCCAGGTCAACAAGTTCGGCGCGGGCCAGTTTGCGCACACGCTGGTCAAGAAGGAGGGCTCCAACAAGACCGGCTACTGGATCGGGGTCGGCGATCCCGAGACGCTGTGTGACGCGGGCGGCAAGAACTGCGAGACGTACGGGCGTGTGTCGGTGCGCTTCCGCAAGGGCAACCAGACCCGGGTGATGCAGACCTGGGCCGGCGTCGTGCCGCAGGGCGAGCGCGCGCACGTCGCGGTGACGCTGCACCCGGACAGCAGCGGCGTCACCCCCGCCATCTATGTCAATGGGTCGTCCAAGGCGTTCGACAACACCGGCGGCTCGTTTGCCCCGACGGCCAGCACTGCCTATGCGGTGATTGGCAAGGGCATGACGATCATCGATGAGGTGCGCTTCTGGAACGCGGCGCGCAGCCCGCTGCAGCTGCAGGGGCAGTCACGTATTCTGCCACCCGGCTCGGTCGTCGACAGCAAGCTGATCGCCCGCTACACCTTCGACCTGGACACCGGCAAAACGGCGTACAACTCGCGCTACTACGCCACCGGCAACAAGATGCACGGCACCTACCTGTCGGGCGCGGGCAAGGGCGCCGATCCGATCGGCCAGAAGCTCAACATCAAGCTGTCGGCGCGCCTTGACAAGCCGGCGGACAGCGGGTTGTGGCTGACCGCCGGGGTGGGTCTCAAGATCCCGGTGCTGGCGCCCAACCTGGACAGCCGCATTCGCCTGCAAGTCGGCAAAGGCGCGGCGTTTGCAGAGGCGTTTGCGTACGACTTCACGCTGCTGGACATCCCGAAGCTGGGCGGCATCCTCGTCGGCGGCTACGGGCCCAACGGGGCGCTGGGCGACTGGGATGACGGCGTCTACGCGGCGCTGGACCTGGGCTCCGCGTACATCGATGCGTCGATGAAGCTGGGCTTCAAGTCGGCCAAGGGCGTCGAGAAGGTCATCGGCGCGGGGTCGTTCACCGTGGACGGGCTCAGCTTCGAGGCCGACGGCAGCCTGGATCTCACCGTCGACATCAAAGTGCTGGGCAAGATGGGCATTCAGGGCGACTTCGTGTTCAGCACGAAGGCCAAGCTGCTGAAGATCGTCGGCAAGCTGATCCTGTTCGGCAAGACGTTTGCCCAGGGCATCATCTCGCTGGAGAAGGCCAAGCTCTCGCTGACGGCGACGCTGAATCTGCCCAAGATCCTAGGCATCAAGCTGGGGTACGTGGACGTGAACCTGAGCCTGGACTTCGCCAACTTCCAGCTGTGCGGATCGGGCACCTACAAGAGCAAGAAGGGCGATCCGGGCGACTCGGGCGGCTTCACGTGCGGGGTGGGCGTCTGTATCGGCGGAAAGGGGGCGCTCGACATCTCGCTGAACTGCGGCAAGGTCAAGCCGTGCGTCACGCACAGCGACTGCAAGGGCAAGAAGGTGTGCGCATACGGGCTGTGCGCCAAGGCGTTCAAGGACTGGACGCCCTGCAGTGAAGACGGGGTCTGCAAGAGCGGCCACTGCAACGGGGTGTGTTACGAGCCGAAGTCGCGCGGCAAGAAGAAGTCGTGCATCGCCAACTCCAGCGACCACTGCAAGACGGGCCTGACGTGTATCAACGAGAAGTGCCTGGGCAAGGTCTCACACGGCAAGTCCTGCATCGACCCGTTCCAGTGCCCCAGCGGCACGACCTGCCGCAAGGTCTCGGTGGGCAAGAAGTGCTTGTACACCAACCGCAAGCTGGGCCAGACCTGCAAAAAGAACATCGAGTGCGTCACCGACAAGTGCGGCAAGGACGGCGGCTCGCAAAAGTGCCTGTGCAAAAAGGACAGCCACTGCGGCTCGGGCCAGTACTGCACCAACGGCAACAAGTGCAAAAACAAGAAGGGCCTGGGGGTGGGCTGCTCCCACAAGAGCCAGTGCAAGTCGGGCTTCTGCAGCGGCCTGGTAGGCAAGTGCTACAAGCCCAACACCAAGAAGATCGGCCAAAGCTGCGTCAAGGACGACCACTGCAAGGCGCCGCACAAATGCGGGACCCTCAACGGCAAGTGCAAGTGCACCGCCGACTCGCAATGCGGCTCCGGCAAGTTCTGCGGCAACGGCAAGTGCAAGCCGCTGAAGTCTGACGGCACGCTGTGCACCAATAAGAAGCAGTGCCAGTCCAACAACTGCGGCGGGATCCCGGCAAAGTGCTACACGCCGAACTCGGTGGTGCTGGGCGGCAAATGCGTGGCCAATCCGCAGTGCAAATCGCCGCACAAGTGCACGGCCTACAAATGCAAGTGCAACAGCAACGCACAGTGCGGGTCCGGCAAGTTCTGCGGCAGCGGCACGTGCAAGTGGAAGAAGAACGACTGGGCAAGCTGCTCGGCCGACAAGCAGTGCAAGTCGAACAACTGCAGTGGCCCTATCGGCAAGTGCTACACGCCCAACAAGATCGGGATTGGCAGCGGCTGCATCAATAACGACCACTGCGCCGGGCCGTACAAGTGCGGCGGCGGCAAGTGCAAGTGCACCAAGGACAGTCAGTGTCCGGGTAGTAAGTACTGCAAGAGCGGCACATGTCACGCCCTCAAAGGGGACTTCAAGCCCTGCACCGCCAACAAGCAGTGCCAGGGGGGCAAGTGCAACCAGAAGTGCTGGACGCCCAAGACGCGCAACGCGGGTACGGCGTGCGTCAAGAACAACCACTGCAAGGGCTCGTTCAACTGCAGCGGCGGGTTATGCAAGTGCACCAAACACAATCACTGTGGAGGTGGAAAGTACTGCCAATCCGGCAAGTGCTACGTGAAGAAGGCCGCGGGCGCCTGGTGCAACAAGAACTGGCAGTGCAAAAACGGCTGCAAAAACAGCAAGTCCAAGTGCAAATAGGGGGGCGGACGATGACGATCTCACGACACAGTTATTTTTCGACACGCGCCCGCATCCTGAGCTGCGCTGCGCTTGTTTCACTCTTGGCTTTCGGGTGCCCGGATACGGAGACCAACCCGGCGCCGCCACCGCCTGCGTGCGAAGCGGCACCGACCGCTCAGGAGTGGTGTGGGGGCGGCGACGAGAACTGCAACGGGCTCACGGACGAGCCCAACGCCGCTGACTGCACGGTCTTCATGGCCGATCCCGATGGGGACGGCCTGGGCAACACGCTGGACGTCAAGTGTCTGTGCGCGGCTGAGCCCCCCTACACGACGACGACACCCGATCCGTGCAGCCTGCCGGACGCGTGCGACAACGGTGATCCGTGCACGGAGGGCCTGTGCGACTCTCAGACCGGCGCATGCGAATACATTGCGCGGGAGGACGGGATCGCCTGCGAGGACGGCGATTTTTGCACGGAAAACGACAGCTGTGCGGCCGGTGTGTGCGTGGCGGGGGCGGAGCGCGACTGCGACGACGGCGATCAGTGCACGGCGGACAACTGCACGCCCGGGATCGGCTGCGTGCCGGTCGAGTCGCTGGGCCCGTGTGACGACGGCGATGAGTGCACCGACAACGACATGTGCGACGAAGAGGGCCAGTGCCTGGGCGAGGTGTTGGTCAACTGCGGCAAGCCTTATTGCGGCGACGGGATCTGCGACAGCGACGAGTCGTGCGCGGACTGCGCGGCGGACTGCAGCCCGCTGGGCGCCGGCGAGTGCGCCGGTGAGTGCGATCCGCTGGGAGAGCCGAGCTGCGACGACAACTTCGTCTGCGTGCCGGTCAACACGGACGGAACGGCGTTTGACGGGGCGTTTGCGGAGGGCAACGGCGTGTGCGCCGCCTCGTGCGAGACGGACGAAGACTGCGCGGATGGCGCGTGCTTGAAAACGCTGGACACGGACGCGGCCGGCATCTGCGCAGCGGCGGGTGAGGCGTGCGAGCCGGGGGCGTCCCCGACCGTGTGCTGGGGCACCGACGACAACGCCTGTGTGGCGCTTGCCGACGGCGCGGGCGCCTGTGTGGCCGGCTGCTTTGTGCAGGACCCCGACGCGTGTGGGGGGCTGACGCCATGCCTGCCACGCGAGGACGCCGCGTGGCACGTGGGCCTGTGTGCGGGATCGTCAGCGGCATGTGATCCGGTGACCCAGGACGGCTGTGGCGAGTTTGCGACGTGCATCGTCGCGGGCGGTGAGGCGATCAACGGGTACGCGTTTATCTGTGACGAGCAGGTGGGCGAACCGCAGCTTGGCGAGCCGTGCGACGCGACGGGCCTGTGCGGACCCGGCCTGGCCTGCAGCGAGAACCGGTGCACCACGTACTGCGATCCCACCAGCGTGCTGTGCGAAAGCGGCGAAGAGTGCTTCGATCTGGCCGGCAACTTCGGCCTGCCCGCGGGCGTGCTGGGCACCTGTGAGCCGGCCTGTGGCGACGGCGCCTGCAGCGACGACGAGGGCTGCGCGACATGCGCCGCTGACTGTGGTGAGTGCGGGCTGTTGTGCGGCGACGACTACTGCCACGACGAGGAGGGCTGCGACGGCTGCCCCGAGGACTGCGGCGAGTGCTCCACGTGCGGCGACGGGGACTGTGTTGGGGGCGAAGGGTGCGAGAGCTGTCCTGAGGACTGCGGCGCCTGCGTGTGCGGGGACGAGATCTGCACGCCGGGCGAAAACTGCGACACCTGCGAGGGCGACTGCGGGATGTGCATCTGCGGCGACGGCACCTGCGACAGCACCGAGAACTGCGAGAGCTGCCCGGACGACTGCACCACCTGCCAGTGTGGCGACGAGCTGTGCTCACCGGGAGAGACGTGTCTGTCGTGCGCGGCGGACTGCGGCGAGTGCGGCACCTGCGAGGACACGTTCTGCGACGCCGACGAGAACTGTGAGACGTGCCCGGCGGACTGCGGCGGCTGCGAGTGTGGCGACGGCACCTGTGACTCTGCCGAGAACTGCGACAGCTGCAACGAGGACTGCCCGTGCGTGTGCGGCGACGGCTACTGCAGCGAAAGCACCGAGAGCTGCTTCGACTGCGAGGCGGACTGCGGCGATTGCGGCGTGTGCGGCGACGGCGAGTGCCTGGGGTTTGAGCTGTGCTCGAGCTGCCCGCAGGACTGTGGCGCCTGCGAGGTGGCGTGCGGCGACGACCTGTGCGTCGACGGCGAGACCTGCTCGAGCTGCGAGGCTGACTGCGGGGAGTGCACCGTCTGCGGCAACGGCGAGTGTGAGGTCGGGGAGACCTGCAGCAGCTGCGCGGCCGACTGCCAGTTCTCGGGCCTGCCATGCGGCGAGACCTGCGATCCGACGGTCGTGCCGACGACGTGCGCGGCCAACCAGGCGTGCGCGTCCACCCCGGACCTCGAGGTGTTTACCGAGGGGCTGTTCGAACTGGGCAACGGCGCGTGCGCCAAGCCATGCACGGCCGATGAGGACTGCGCCGCGGGAGCGTGCGAGAAGATCGCAGGGCTGACCGGGTCCGGGATCTGCACAGCCGGCGTGGCCGCGTGTGATCCGGCGGCTCCGGACTGCGACGCCGGCGAGTCTTGCGAGGCGATCGACGGCCAGGCCGGCAAGGGCGTCTGCCTGGCAGGATGCATCATGGCGGACCCGACCGGCTGTACGGCGGCGGGCACGACCTGTACCGCGCGCTCGGCCGAGAAATGGCATCAAGGCGTGTGCGTCGGCGGGCAGCCGGCATGCGACGTGCTGACCCAGAGCGGCTGCGATCAGCCCGCCACCTGCGTGGTACTGGGTGGCGCGCCCTACAGCGGTCAGGTGAACTTCTGCGACCCGGAGGTGGGCCCGGTACCGGAGACGGGCACGTGCACCGCAGCCGATTGTGAAGCGGGACTGGTCTGCATCGACGACAAGTGCCACAGCTACTGCAACCCGAGCGCTCCGGCGTGCGGCGCGGGGATCTGTGAGGACGTGGGCCAAAGCGTCTTCTTGCCGCCTGGGCATCTGGGGTACTGCGAATGAGTCGCGGGGAGCGTTTTGTGAACATCACCACAACTACTGATGGAGAGACGATGATGGGAAGCGGCCGGCGGCGCATGCGCCAGGTGATGGCTGTGATGCTGGTGTCGATGGGCTTGTTGGGGTGTCCGGACAGCGAGGTCACGGACGGGCCGCCCGATAGCGGGGCAGCGGACACCAACCCCGGCGTGGAGCCCGGCAAGGACGCGGCGGGCGTGGCGCCCAAGTGCAGCGCAGTCGCCGAGTGCGCGGATGGAAACCCGTGCACGACAGACCAGTGCGATCCGGCGGTGGGGTGCTCCAATCCGGCCAACTCCAAGCCGTGTGATGACGGTGACGCGTGCACCGAAGACGACGCGTGCGGCGGTGGCTCGTGCCTGGCTGGAGCGGCCGTGGTGTGCGACGACGCGGATGCGTGCACGGCCGACACGTGCGATCCGGAGACGGGCTGCGCATTTACGTCGACGGCGGCAGACTGCGACGACGGCAACGTGTGCACCGACGACGACTGCGTAGCGGAGGGCGGCTGCTCGTTTACGGCCAACGCGGCGCCGTGCGACGACCAGAATGCATGCACCGAGCAGGACGTGTGCCTGGCTGGGCTGTGCACCGCGGGAACGCCGGTGGACTGCGACGACGACGAGCCGTGCACAACCGACACGTGTGACGCCGCCGGCGGCTGCTCCAACAACGCCAACGACGCGCCGTGCACCGACGGCAGCGTGTGCACGGTGGGGGACAGCTGCGCCGCCGGCGCCTGCGTGGCGGGGGCGGACCAGCCGTGCGACGACGGCAACCCGTGCACGGACGACGGCTGTGATGCTGTCGACGGCTGCACGCACGCCAACAATGAGGCCCCGTGTGACGACGGAAACACCTGCACCGAGGACGATACCTGCGCTGCCGGGCTGTGTGCTCCGGGCGGCCAGAAGCCGTGCGACGACGACAACCCGTGCACCACCGACGCGTGTGACGCCCAGGGCGGCTGCGCGTCAACGGCCAACGACCTGCCGTGCTCCGACGACACCGTCTGCACGGTCGGTGATGTCTGCGCGGAGGGCGCGTGCGAGGCGGGCGCCGCAGTTGAGTGCGACGACGGCAACCCGTGTACGGACGACGCGTGCGACGCAGCAGCGGGCTGTGTGTCGACGCCCAACACGGCGGAGTGCAGCGACGGCACCCAGTGCACGACCGAGGATGTGTGTGAGGACGGTGCGTGCGTGACGACGCCGGTGGTTTGCTCGGACGGCGAGGCCTGCACGGACGACAGCTGCGACGCCGAGCAGGGCTGTATCTATACGAACAACACGCAGACATGCGACGACGGCGACGCCTGCACCGCCGGCGATCAGTGCGCGGACGGCGCGTGTACTGGGGCCGAGCAGACCGTCTGCGACGACGGCAATCCCTGCACGGACGACACCTGTGACAAGAGCGGCGGCTGCGTCTTCACGGCCAACACCGCCCCCTGTGACGACGGCAATCAGTGCACCGAAAAGGACACGTGCGCGGACGGCGCCTGCACCGCGACGCCGACGGTGTGTGCGGACACCAACCCGTGCACTACGGACTCGTGAGAACCGGCGGCCGGCTGCGAGTTAGAGAACAACACTCACGACTGCGACGACGGCGACCCGTGTACGACCGGCGATATCTGCGCGGCGGGCACGTGCGCGGGGCCGATCAAGACGGTGTGCGACGACGCCAACCCCTGCACCGACAACACGTGCGTGGAGGATGGGTGCCAGTTCACGCCCAACTCGGTCGGGTGTGACGACGGCAACGCGTGTACGGAAGGCGACGTGTGTGCTGACGGCGCCTGCACGACCACCCCGAAGGTCTGCGCGGACACGAACCCGTGCACCACGGACGCGTGTGATCCGACGGCCGGATGCACGTTCGACAACAACACGCTCGACTGCGACGACGGCGACCCCTGCACGACCGGCGATGTGTGCGGCGAGGGCGAGTGCAAGGGCCCGGGTACAACGAACTGCCTGGACGGCAACCCGTGCACCGACGACTCCTGCGAAGACGATGGCGGCTGCACGTTTACGCCCAACTCGGCGGACTGCGACGACGGCAACGCCTGCACGGAGGATGACGCCTGCGCTGACGGCGCGTGCGCATCCACCCCGAAGACCTGCTCCGACGGCAACGTCTGCACGACGGATCTGTGCGATCCGGCCACGGGCTGCCTGTTCCAGGCCAACCTGGCGCCATGCAACGACGGTGACGTTTGCACACCCACGGACAGCTGCGTGGACAAGGCCTGCAAGGGCTCGGGCGAGCTGAGCTGCGACGACGGCGACCCGTGCAGCACGGACTCGTGTGATTCGGCATCCGGCTGCGTGCACGCCGGAAGCGTGCTGGACTGCGACGACTCCAACGTGTGCACGTCCGAGTCATGCGCCGAAGACGGCTCATGCGTCTACACGCCTGTCGAAGCGAGCTGCAACGACGACGACCTCTGCACCACGGTCGACCTGTGCTCCGAGGGCGTCTGCGTCGGCCAACTTCCGCCGCTTCTCCAGGACGTCAAGGACAACAAGGACGGCCTGGCCACCAACGTCAAGGCGATCTCAGACACCCAGCAACAGTTAACCGACACCATCGGGCTGCTCGAACAAAACGACAAAGACTTGCAAAACGCTCAAAGCCAGGCGGCCGAGGCGCAGGTCACTAAAGCCGTGGCAGAGAAAGAGGCGGACCAGCTGGATCAAGAGGTCATCGCCATCACTCAGGTGCTGTCGGACATCCAAGGCGAAATCGACAAGGTGCAAGCCAACGTCGACAAGCTCACCACCGAGCTCGAAACGCTGGAGACAGACATCGCCACCGCCCAGGCCGCAGTCGACGCCGCCTGCGTCCCCGGCCAACCCCCAGAGCCGTGCGACGACGCCAAAAAGCAGCTGGCCCAACTGAACACCGAGAAGGACCAGAAGTCAGCTGAGCAGCAAAAGGAACAGCAGACGCTGACCGACCTGACCAACGAGAAACAGAACCTCTCATCGATATTGAGCGATTCCGAGACAGCGCTTGCCGCAGCTCAAAAGGCGCTTGCCGACGCCACCACGCAGCTCGCCGAGGTCGAAAAGCAGCTCCAGGATCTGCAGCTCGCCCAGGAAGGCCTGATAGGCACGCTGACCAACCTTGAATCCACGCTCACCGGGTTGGAGAATCAGAACGTCGAGCTGACGGTGGCGCTGCAAAACGCCATCGACAAAGCCAAGGAGAAATCCCTGGACCTGGCCTGCGCCGGCGTCGAAGAGGAGCCCAACCCCAGCTGATGATGGGCTTCGCTCGGAAGCTGGTAGGATCGTGAACTTCCCTCGTCCCTGGAGACTGAACAAGTCATGCGAGCCGTCAGCAGTTTTTTCCTGGCGGCAACCGTGCTGCTCCTACCACCGGCGGAAGCGCACTCTTCCGACCGGGAGTGTCGCCAGAGCGACGAGTGCAAATGGATGGGCTCGTGCGCATATCTCGGTGGGGAGTGCGTGGCAACGTCCAACGCCCACTGCCGTCGCAGCCTCGACTGCAAGCACTCCGGGCGCTGCAAATTCGACCTGTCCACGCGTCAGTGCGTCGTCACCCAGGCCAAGTGCCGGCGCTCGACCGGGTGCAAGCGATACGGCCACTGCACGACGACACACTATCGGAGCGGCGGGCGCGACCATCACTACAGCCCGGCGGACGCGGTCTGCGCGGCCATGTCCGACCGCGACTGCAAGGGCAGCCTGGCGTGCAAATACGACGGGCTGTGCGCATACGGGGAGCGCGGGTGCCAGGCCTCGACCCGTAAGGACTGCCTGCGGTCGGACGTATGCAAAAACGATGGACGATGCACACCGCACAAGGGCCTATGCATCGCCGGCAACGACGCCGACTGCCGGCGATCACGGGCATGCAAAACCGATAAGCACTGCACCTTTCTGAAGGGTTACCGCATCGACGAGTTCGACCGCGTCTGCGGCATCGCGGTGCCGCAGCCGGCCCCCAGGAACCAGCGCATACGGCAAGCGATACTGCTGCGGCACCTCCGCCCCGGGCGCTCCAACTGCAGTGATATGTGTAAGTCGCAGGGGCGATGCACCCTGGCCGGGCGCTACCGGAACTGCATTGCCACGTCCGACGCCGACTGCCGGAAGTCCGATGCCTGCAAACGGTCGGGGTATTGCGGCCTGGGGACAATGCCGCCCGGAGTTTCGCTGACCGGTTCGAGGTGAACGACCACTTGCTTGAGGCGTTGTCTTCCGTGCTGAACCAGCTCGAGAACCTGCGAGCGCTGGCTCGCGCCCGGGAGACCGGGTGAAGTCAGTCAGCCGTCGAAGTCGAAGGTGCTCCACGCGGAGTCGGCGCCCCACACCCCGTTGATCCGCGCTCGCACGCGCCAGCGGTAGGTCGTTTGCGAAATGGCGGGCCAGAAGGCCTTCGTGGGGTGGACGGGTTCGTAGGTGTAGTAGGCGCCGAATCCACCGCCCTCAGAGGCGACCTCGATTTCGAAGGCATAGCGCTCCGCCGCCGCAACGGGCGCGCAAGAGAGAGTGACCGATGCCGTGGAGATCGACGCGCCGTCGGCGGGTGAGAGCGCCGACGAGTCGCCCGCGTCCGCAACATCGGGGTCGGCGGGCGGGGGCTCATCTTCGTCCGGCTCGGGCTCGGGCTCGAGCTGGGGGTCCGGCTCGATTGGTGGCTGCGTGACCTGTTCAACCGGCTGGCCGTATTCAAAGAGCGCCCAGGCGGACCATCCGCCCCACCCGGTTTGCGTCTTTGCGCGCACCCGCCATCGATAGACGCGGTCGGCAAACGCCGGGGAGAAGCGGCGTGCGTTCGTGTTCACCTGATACGTGGTGTACGGGTGAAACCCGCCGCCTGAGAAGTGCTCGATTTGAAAGGCGTAGGCCGTCGCCTCGGGCACCGTGGCGCACAACAGGCGAGCAGCAGCTGTCTTGATGCGAATGAGCCCATCCGGGTACAGCCCGCCCGGGGCGCCGCTCGTGTCCGGCAACACCGGGGGAGCGGGCGACGGCTTTGGAGCATCCGGGACCAGCTCCATGGTGTTCAGGTCGACGTCGATACCGCACAGATAGCGCTCATCGTATTGCTTGGCCGCGGGCGTCGCCCAACCACCGAAGGACTGCCAGGACCAGGTCGCCGTGTTGGGGCTGTTGTCGTAGTGCGCGTACCACAGGGGGTGGTTGGAGAAGGCCGTGGAGGCGCCCATCGCGGGGTCCCACCACCACGCGGCCGTATAGATGCCGCACGGAAAGTCGCCGCACGCCGACAGCGCGTCGGTCAGCAGCGCATGCAGCGCGGCGGGGGTGCGCCCTTCCGGCTCGTCCTCGGCGTCCAGCCAGATGCGCCCTATCGGAAACTCCGCCGCCAGGGCGACGGCGTCCGCGACGCGTCCCGGGATATCCCCGTCCCAGTGCAGGTAGACATAGAGGTCCACGGTCATGCCCGCGGCGACAGCCATGGCCAGCTGTTGACGGGTGATTCTCGGGTTCTGGGTGCCGGCGACGACGTGTGTCACACCGTGCGAGGCCCAACAGGCGACCTCCGCATCGGTGATCACGCCCGACCACAGCGAGACGTCTACCGCCTTGACCGCTGTGGATGATGCCGCTGGACTTTCCATCGCACTCGGCTCGCCGCCCCAGGTGCCCGCGGTCTCGGTGTCGGCTCCGCAGCCGGAGATGTGCAGGATCAGCGCGAACGCAGTAACAGTTCTCAGGCTCATTGGTTTTCCCCTTTTTGCAGCAGGTTTGGAAACGCCGAGACGATGCCGGCGTCCACAACGTCCAGGTACTCGGCCATGCGCTGCGTCGCGACGGCCCCCTCGCCGGCCTCGAGGGCGTCGAAGATCGCGTGATTGGCGCAGAGGTAGGTGTCAGGCGCCGGCCCGGCGCCGCCGATGGCGCTCATCACCTCGACGTAGGAGTCCGTGAGGCTGTTGACGACCCACAGCGAGGGGTACATCCCGGCCGCTTCGAGCACCAGGGGCAGCACCCGGCGGTCATGGTCGACGAAGGAAGCTGGGTCCGACCGAACGCGCCAGGCCGACTCCAGGGCACGCCGCGCCGCATCCAGGCTGCCGGGCGACAGCCGCGACGCGGCGCGTTCGACCAACGGCAAAACCAGATCACGTCTGAGCGCCAGCGCGTCCTCTACGATGCGCCCCAGACCGGCCCAGTCCCGCCGGTCGAGCCTGGACCGCACGACCGGCGCCAGCGCCCTTGCGCTCCATTGGTGCATGGGCAGCACCGTCGCCCCCGACCCCTGCCGGGTGGTGATTACACGCCGGTCGACCAGCCTCTGCAGGGCGTCTCGGACGCTGACCCGGCTGACCCCATAGCGCCCGGCAAGCTCGCGCTCGGCCGGCAGGCGCGCACCGGACCCGAAACCTCCATCCAGGATGACGCTGAACAGCTTGCGAAAGACGGTCTCCGCGACGGACAAAGTGCACCTCTAAAACTGGTCCTACCAATTGGTCCTACCAACCCATACTTGCGGATGATCTGTCAAGACGTTTCCAACAAACAGTGGACTGCCCGCTGCACCCCCTGGCTGCGCGCCCTTAAGAGTCCTGAGCACTGTGCCCGCGGCGGCGCTCGCGTCTCCACGCCGCCGGCGTGATGCCATAGGCCTTGCGAAATTGGCGGATCAGGTGCGTCTTGTCCTGCCAGCCGACGTGCTCGGTGATGTCGTCCAGCGAGTCGTCGGTGTGGGCCAGGCGTCTAGCCGCCTCAGCCACGCGACCGGACGTGATCCAGGCGCCTACCGAATATCCCGTCTGCTTCTTGACGGTGGCCGTCACGTGGGCAGGCGTTCGATGCACCGCGGCCGCGACGTCTCTGAGCGAGATCGGCTCCAGGCAGCGCCGCTGGATGAACTCCAGCGCGTCCGAGACCAGCGTGCCACGGGTCGCGCTGACCTGCTCGCCGGCCATCGCGCGCCGGACCTCGCCCAAGACCAGCAACAGCAGACTGCGCGCCAGCTCCGGCGAGTCAGGAGCCCCGCGCTGACACTCCTCCTCGAGGTCCTGCAGCAGCCCTAGCAACCGGGCGCGGCGCGCGGGCTCGATGGGCACCACCGGCAGCGCGCCCTGGCGGACTCGACGAAACGGACTCATCAGCAGCTGGGTCTCGTCCAGCCGCATGCAGGTCGCGCAGAAGCCGACCAGCCAGAACTCCGCGTTGCGGCCCTCCAGCGGGCGGTGCGGCACGCCGGCGGGCACCACAGTCACGCAGCCCGCTTCGACCGTGATCGGGCGTCCGTGCACCATGCGAAACCAGCCGTCGGCCAGGTAGGTCAAACCGTGCTCGGTGTGCGAGGTCTCGTCGTGGGCGTGCAGCTGGTCATGCGTGTGGTGCAAGACGAACAGATCTAAAGATCGGCCGATCGATTCCATAACGACGCTCTACCGGCTTTTTGCGCCAATGCCCACACTGAGATGCATGAACACACACGAATTCGACTGGAACCACTGTTATACGGGCACCTCGGCGGACTACGAGGCGCCCGACGCCCTGCTTGTCGAGATCGTCGACACCTTGTCGCCGGGACGTGCTCTGGACGTCGGCTGCGGCGCCGGCGGCCTGCTCGCTGCGCTTGCCGACCGCGGCTGGGAGGTGTCGGGGGTGGACATCTCCAGGCGGGCCATCGCAGCGGCGCGCGCAGTACTGCACGAGCGCGGCCACACTGCTGAGCTGCATGTCGGCGACAGCACCGCGTGGACCCCGCCCGGCCAATACGACCTCATCACGCAGACCTTTGCCCTGCCGGGCGACGAGCCGGGCCGCGCGGCGCTCTTTGCGATGATCCGCGCCGCCGTGGCCCCGGGCGGCGTCGTGCTGCTCAAGGACTTTGACGCGACCATGGCCCCGCGTCACGAGTTCTTTGCGCAGTACGACATGCCGACAGTAGACGAGCTCGCGAGCGCTTTTGAGGGCTTCCAGATTCTTCGCGCCGACGTGGTGGACACCCCGCCGCACGATCACGACGGTAAGGGCACCCACGCCGGCGAGCACTGGACCGCAGCCCTGCTGATGGCGCGCAAGCCGATGCCGACCGCGCCCCACCGCGGTTCGTAGCGCAAGAGGCCGGCCCCCCACCCCGCTCAGGGACGATTATGCGCCGCCAAAGGCGTGTGTCCGCAAGCCCACGGTGTCCGGTGCCTGGGACCGTCGAGCCGCGATGATGCACCTCAAGGACGCGGCGCTTCGTCGTCGGCGGCGCTGGGCAAGATTGCCATAGTTCACGCGCCAATCACCAGGAGGTGAGACGTGCTGTCCCACGAGCAGGTTCGAAAGGCCGTTGCACGCCTCGACAATGGTGAGCTCGACCTGTGGACCGAAACACCCGATGCCTACTTCGCTGATTCGGTCGTCGTCCCCGGCATGCAGCACCACGTGCTGTACCGGGTCACTCCGGCCCGAACGAGCCGCCCCATGAGCTTCTTCCTGGCGGTCGAGTCCGCTACGGGCCAGGCGCTGGTCACAACGGAGAACGCGGCCGAGGTTGCGCAGCTGATCCGCACCGAGCCCGGCCTCTGCCGCGCGGAGACCTTCCCCGAGCAGGTGTTCGAGCTGCTACGACCCCAGGGCGCCCCACTGCGCCTGATCCACACGGCGGCCGAGCTCCCGCCCCCGCTCTCGCACCGGGCAGGCTCGGTGGAGCCGCCGCGAGTCACCCAGCTGCCGGACGGCTGGGACATCAACTTCTTCGTCGCAGACGGCTCCCACCGCCTCGTGCGGTGGACGATCCGCTTCCCACAACACGGCCCCGGTGTCCTGCGCGAGGAGGTCCTGGAGGCGCCTGCCGAGGAGGCTGAGCATGTCGGGTTCTGAGCTACTGCACGGACCAAAGACGGAGTCGGGCCAGGGTGCGACCACAACGGCGGGCCCCGCCCCCGGACGACAGGATCGCTCCGAGCTGCGCGGCATGACCTACGAGCAGGGAGCCGGCGCGGTATCGGCTCACGATCACGGCCATGATCACCCCCACCCGGACACCCAAGACCACGCACCGCAGGAGCCGCGCCCAGGGGCACGCGGCACGGGATCAGGGGCAGGTCGGCGAAGCGGGGCCGCCGTGCCCAATGCCATCCGCGCGGACCTGATCCGAAGGCTCAAGGCAATCCCCCGCGCCAAGAAGATCCTCGATCGCATCAAAGCGAAGCTGGGCAACTACAAATTCACGCTGAAGTGGTCCAGCTCGGGCACCTACGTCACCGGCAAGCAGGTCTTTCTGGCCACAAAGAGCACCAAGGCGGGCTGGATTGGCGATCTGGCGCACGAACTCTACCATCTGGCCTCCAACCTCGAGGGCAAGGAGCCCGATCCCAAGAAGCTCGGCCGGGCCCAGTACGTGAAGAAGCAGATGGACGAAGAGATCGGCTCCCAGGCCGCCTGCTACATCGCCCTGATGCAGATCGGGGACAAAAAGGGGGTCAACCAGGCCGGCTACAAGGACTGGCTGAAGTACGTCAAAAAAAGCCACACGGCGCTCCAACGCACAAAGAAGTGGGCCAAGCTGGAGCAGCTGGCCATCAAGTGGGTGACCAAAAAGTACAAGACCAAGTGGGTCACCAACAACACCAGCGAGAACTACTACACGTATTGGGGCAAATACTGGGACAAGGTCCGCGGCCGTGCGTCGCCCTGAGCGGACCCGGTCACACGGTCGGGCAAGCTGTGGAGGGGGGTGACGCCACGAAGCCCTCAGCGCGGCGGTTGAACCACTTCGAGCGACCGAATCGTATTCAACGCGCTGCGGTAGTTCCGTTGTGGGGACAGCTCCATGGCCCGGTGGAGGAGCAGCTCGGCTGCCCGCTTTCGTCCCGTGGCCAACTCCACCAGGGCCAGGTGATACAGCGCGACGTGATCAGACGCTTGTGCGTCCGTACACGCGCGCAGCGAGCGTCGAGCCGATTGAAGATCGCCCCGACGCAGCGCGGCCATGCCCGGGTCGCTCGTGGCGCAGTGGCTGTCGTCCAGCACCGGAAACGAGAGCACGAGGCTCTTTGAAGTCAGCATCCGGAGCAATCGCCCGACCACCCTGCTGCGCGCTTTGCCCAGGACCCCCGCGTAGTCGACTAGCGCCGCGACGCCGTCAGACGACGTGTGCATCTCGGAGACGCGCTCTGTAATCATCCCCGCCTCCAGCTCCTTTCGGCTGCGAAGGTCTCGAACCACCACCGCGCAGCGGACCACCGCGTGCAGGTGGCGGCTGGACACCACGGTGACAGCGCCGGGTTTGTGCCCCGGCAGTCCGGACACATCGAGTCTTTCGGAGGTCTCGGCGCCCGCCGGACCAACGCGGACGAGCACCTCCGCGTCCGCGTTGGGGGACGGCATCGACTCCAGCAGCTTGTCCGCATCCAGCGCCGACCTCAGCCGGGCTGCCACGTCGATCGCACCGGAGTCGGGCGTGCTCTCCACGGCTACACGGCGCGCCCCACGCAGCTCCAACAGCGGTCGCTGCTGGACGGTGATCCGAATTGACTCACCGCAGCCACTCATCACGACCGCCGCCAGCAGACCAGAGGCTATCGCCAGGCCGCCTGAACGGGGCTTCAAAGCGGACCAACACATGTGCGCCAGAGTATCGTAGATGGGCGCTGTCACGGCAGAGAGAGAACGCCGACTGCCGAATTGGGATTGCCAGGACGCCGTAAACGTGACATACGCTCTGCCGCTTATGGACCAACGTGCCACCGGATCAAATCGCGGAGTCGTCATGATGGCAGCGACCATCGTGGCCATGTTGACCACCGCCACGGCCATCGCCGCTCCGCCTGTCACCGCCGTGAACCTGGCCCTCAGGTGCGTCTGCTCGTCTTATCCCGATCGCAAAGCATGCATGGAAAACAGGTCCAAGGACGTGCCGAAAAAGGTGCATGACCTGTTGGAGATCACCCGTGAGTACGGCGATCAGGTCCCCGAGTCGATGCGCCTGATTCTACTCGCGGTCGCCTGCGGCGAGTCCGGCTTCCGCAATAGTCCAACATGCGGCGGCGACCCAGGCTGCAACGACGCGGGCACCACGGGCGGCATGTTTCAGATCAAGCTATCGCGAGAGCGCGGCTCCCTGCGGTGGACTTACGAACAGCAACACCCAGACCGCCCCCCGCTCGACGCCTTCGACCATCTCCAAGCAGGCCGCTTCTACCTCGAGCGACTGATCTGGGGCGTCTCCCGCCGCGGTCCGGTCAAGCGCAACTGCGGCTGGCGAGGCCACTCCAAGAACGAGATCTGGAACATCGCCGCCTACCGCCTTGGCCGCGGCCCTGTCCTGTACTGGGAGGCGCCGGTGCCGGGCAAGAGACGCCGCGCCGTTCAACGTTGCGCCGCCAACTCGCGCTACGCCAGGACCGCCCTCAACTGGTGGCGCCGCTGCCGCGACTGCTGGAAGGCCAAACCGCCAACACCCGCCACCTCCCGACTCGAGCAAAGCCGCCCACGCTGGAGGGCAGGCCCCTCTAGCCGGGGCCGCTCTACGATAGCTCTGTAGCGGTCCGCCAGTCGCTCAGCTGCAAGACGAGGCAGTCCCAATACACTCGGTTTGCCGGCGGTCTCCGAACAGCCGCTATGGCTGCTTGAGCAGCTTGGGCTGGGTGTCGTCGCTGATGGTGCCGTGGCCGCACTGCCCCTTGTCGTTCCGGCCCCAGCACATGACCTCGCCGGAGCCCAGCAGCGCGCACACGTGGCCCGAGCCGCAGTGCACCTGGGCGGCGGCCTCCTCGACCTCTTCAATAGGCCACGGTTTCTGAGCCGCCGTGGTCTGCGTGGTGGCCAGCTGGTTGTCCTTGTTGCTGCCCCAGCACGAGACTTTGCCCCCGCTGTGCACCGCGCAGGTGTAGTCGCGTCCTGCCGAGATGTGCTCAACGTCCTTCAGGTTTGCCACCTTCACCGGCTCTTTGGGCTGTCCGGGTTTGCCATGCCCCAGCTGGCCCAGCAGGTTGTGGCCCCAACACCAGGCCTCGTCGTTCATGTCGATCACGCACGCGTGGTTGCCCCCCACGGTCAGCTGCTTGGCCGGCTTGATGTTCTTCACCAACGTGGGCTTGGCCTTCAGCGTCGACGTGGTGCCGTCGCCCACGTTGTAGTGCAGGTTGTAGCCCCAGCAGTAGACTGTGCCGGCGCTCGTCCGTACGCAGCCGTGGTTGCTGCCTGCGTCGTATTGGACCGGGCTGGGGTTGAAGTCGACCATATCCGGCGCAAGCTCCACCGGGTCACCGCCCACCTTCGGTTTGCCGAGCTGGCCGTAGAAGTTGCTGCCCCAGCACCACAGCCCGTCCTTGCGCGCGGCACAGGTGTGGCTGTCCCCCACACCGACGGTCACCAGGTCGATCAAGCTGCTCTTGGTCTTTGTCGGAGCAAACACCTTATCCGGCGTCTTGCTGCCGTTTCCGACCTGCCCGGCGTTGTTGTAGCCCCAGCACCAGACCTCCTTCTTCGAACCCACCAGCGCAGACCGGCATTGGCAGCCGGGGGTCACAGCCCGACATCAGCGCGGACATCGCCGGGGCCGCCATCGTCGTCTGGGACCCGTTCGGCCTGGACGGGGAGTTCGAGGGCGTCTTCGCCCAGCGCGTGACGGCCGACGGAGCCCTGGCGGGCGACAAATTTCAGGTGAACCAATTCGCCGAGAACGGCCAGACCGCACCGCGAGTCACCCGGTGGCTGGATGGCCGCTTCGCCGTCACATGGACGTCGCTCTCTCAGCCGGGCGGCGAGGGCGCTGACGTCATGGTGCGCTGCTACTCCGCGGACTCCAGCCCGGTCTCTGAGGAGTCGATCGTCGACCCGCTCGTCGCCGGAAACCAGCGCGCAGCGAGCGTGGCGGCGTTCGACGACACCACCCAGCGGTTCGTCGCGGTCTGGCAATCCCAGGACGGCCCGAGCGATCCCGGCTGGGGCATTCGCGCGCGCATCTACGACAAGAAATGCCAGCCCATCGGAGCCGCTTTCACGGTCAACGCTACGACGGACGGCGACCAGCACACTCCGCACATCGCCACCGCCCTGCCGGTCGGGGGCGGCTTCACAGTCGCGTGGACCGGCCTGGACAGCTCTGGCGCGGGCACGCAGCTCCGCCGCTTCGACTCGGACGGCCTCCCGATCGGCGTCGACCAGGCGCTGAACACGCTGGTGACGGGAGACCAGTCCGTGCGCGCCCTGGTCGACTACCCGGACGGCTCAGTGCTCGCCGGCTGGGACAGCCCGACGGCCGGCGATCTCGACGCCGTCGTTTTCCGCCGCTACGCGCCCGACGGTCTGCCCGCGACCCTGCCGTTCCTGGGCAACCTCACATTCGACGGCGACAATCACCGCCCGAGCGCGACCGTGTTGACAACCGGCCAGACGCTCGTGCTGTGGCAAAGCGCTGACCCGGGCGACGTCTCACACATCGTCGGCCGCCGCCTCCCAGCGCCTTAGGCGTGCCCTGCAGCAGCCTTAAAGCGGAGTGACGCCGCCGTATCTCACGCCGGTGAGATACGCCATGTCTCGGTCGAAGGTCGTCAGATCGTCAATGGTGAACTGACTGATATGGGTGTGGCCGCAGGCGCGGGCCAGGACCTGCATGAGCTCGGCCGAGGCCTTGAAGAAGTTGGCCAGGCGCTTGGCCGCCGGATCGATGATCAGGCGCTGGCGCAGATGCGTTTTTTGCGTGGCGATGCCCACCGGACAGTTGTTGGTGTGGCACGCGCGCATGCCGAGGCAGCCGATCGCCTGCAGGGCCGAGTTGGAGACCGCGACGCCGTCCGCGCCCAGGGCCAGGGCCTTGGCGAAGTCGGCCGGGGTGCGCAGGCCGCCCGTGATGATCAGGGTCACGTCCGGGGCGTTGGCGTCCAGGTGGCGTCTGGCGCGGGCCAGGGCCGGGATCGTGGGCACGCTGATGTTGTCGCGGAAGATTGTCGGGGCCGCCCCCGTACCGCCGCCGCGGCCGTCCAGGATGATGTAGTCGACGCCCACCTCGAGGGCCGCATCGATGTCCTTCTCGATGTGCTGGGCGCTGAGCTTGTAGCCGATCGGGATGCCGCCCGTGACGTCGCGCACCTGGTCGGCGAAGTCCTTGATCGGGGCGACGCTGTCCCAGTCGGGGAACGTCGGCGGGGAGACCGCAGGCGTCCCCTCGGCGAGCTTGCGGACCTCGGCGATGCGGCCGGTGACTTTGTGGCCCGGCAGGTGGCCGCCGGTACCCGTTTTGGCGCCCTGGCCGCCCTTGAAGTGGAAGGCCTGAACCCGCTTGAGCAGATCCATCTCAAAGCCGAAGCGCCCTGAAGCCAGCTCATAGAAGTACCGGGTGCACGCGGCCTGCTCTTCGGGGAGCATGCCGCCCTCGCCGGAGCAGATCGCCGTGCCCGCGAGCTCGGCGCCGGTCGCCAGCGAGACCTTGGCCTCGTAAGACAGGGCGCCGAAGCTCATATCGGAGACGAATATCGGAATCGCAAGATGCAGCGGCTTTTTGGCGCCCGGGCCGATCACCAGATCGGTGCCGCACTCGGCCGATTCCAGCTTTGGCAGCTTCGATAGCTGCGCCGTCACAAACTGGATGCTGCTCCACGCTGGAAGCTTCTCGTGGGAGACGCCCATCGCCGCCACCGGGCCGTGGTGCCCGACCTTGGCCAGGCCGTCCGCAGCCAGCGAGTGGATGTAGCCGACATGCGGCTCCTCGACCGTGCCGTGCACGTCCGCGTACGAGCCCTGGTATTTGTCGCGCTGGAACGGCTGCGGGTGCGTCGTCCGCCAGGCCTCGACAGCGTCGCCGTCGACCCAGACGTTCTCGTCGGAGACCCACGCCTCAAAGCGCATCAGCTTCTCGTCGTTGTGGTACTCGCTGATGCCGGTCTTGTAGCGATAATCCCAGCCGTGCACGCCGCACAGCAGGTTCTCACCGTCGATGTGGCCGTCGGCCAGCAGCGCGCCCCGGTGATGGCAGCGGCCATACATCACCGACACCTGGTCGTCCCAGCGCACCACAACCAAATCCACATTGGCGACCTGCGCGTGGGCAGGCACCCGATCCGCCAGCTCGTTCCAGCGGGCAACCGATACTTTGTTCATGCTTATAAATCGTCCATGTTGGCGGGCATCACGGTCAGCTCGATCTCCAGCTCCTTGCCGACCTTGGAGACCAGGGCGTCGATCTCATCGCGGTCCAGCGGGGCCTCGACCTCGCAGACCAGTATAAACGCGTTGCTGGTGTCGCCCAGAGACGAGTCCACGCTCACGTCCATGAAGTGGCAGCCCACCGCGCTCAGCTCGTGCGCGACCTTGGACATGATCCCGGGGCGGTCAGCGCCCTCATACGACACCATGTAGGGCGAGGACCACGGCGTCTTGTAGGACACCCAGCCATCGTCGGGCGCGTCGTTCACGCACACGTGCAGGCCATCCTTCCGGATGGGGTCAAACGCGTCGCTGACGGCCTTATTGGTGGCGCCCGGCGGCGCGTAGATCACCAGGATGCCGATGCACTCACCGACCAGCTGCGCGATGCGGACATCCGCAATGTGGCACTCCAGCGTCGTGAGAATGTCGCACATGTTCGCAAGCAGCCCGGGCTTGTCGGGTCCTGAGATCGTGATCGAGAACGGGACGCGTTGTCCCCCCATAGGTTCCCTCTCTTCCGCCTATTCGACGGCGTACTCCGCCATCTTGGCGCTGACATCCATCTTGATCTGATCGACCGTCTCTTCGTCCAGCATCTCGGTCGCCCGCGCTATATGCAGCGAGACCACGTGGGCCTGCGGCGAGCCGAGGTTGCGGAAGAGATTGTGGGACGCCATGAAGTACCACAGCGCGTCGCCCCATCGATATTCGGCCATGCTGACCTCGCCCAGCTGCTGCAACGTGGCCGCCCTGCCCTGGTGGTCGCCGACCTCGTCTTCGATCGCCAGCGCCTGCTGGTAGCACTGCTTGGCCTGGTCCAGCTCGCGGGTGAAGAAGTACGTGTTGCCCAGATGATGATAGCTGGTGGCCGCGCCGAGCTTGTCACCGATCTTCTCTTTCAGCTCCAACGACTTCTTGTGCATGTCGAAGGCCGCGACATAGTTCTCCATCCGCTCGAACAGCCGCCCCTTGGCGTGATAGGACCGGCTCAATCCGACCTGATCGTCCAGCTCGTTGCAGATGGTTGCCGAGTCCTCGAACAGCTTCTCAGCCAGCTTGTACTTCTGCTCTTCTTCCGCCATCAAACCCAGACGCCGCAACCCGGCCGCGACCTTGGCGCGATGACCCAGATGCTCGTCGATCTCGATGGCCAGCTGAAACTGCTGAGCCGCCTGCTCGCGATCACCCAGCACATAGCTTAGATGGCCGTACTTGGCGTGGCACTCGGATACGCGATTCTCCTCGCCGTCGCCCACGCCCTGCCAGCACTCCAGCGCAAACGCGATCCAGTCGCGGGCCACATCCACGTTGCCGCGCCGCTCCGCAAGCGAGCAGAGCAGCTCATAACACTGTCCCAGCCCGCGCAGATCGCCCGAGTCTTTGTACAGCTTGGCGCCCTTGGTCGCCGAGGTGCGCGCCTCCTCCAGCCGATCCTGCGACGCCAGCACAAGCCCGAGCCGCTGAAACAGCTTCGCCCGCTCCAGCGCGCTCTCGGTCGCCTGCAGCCGGTGGCCGATGGCCTTGATGACCGTTTCGGCATCCGCCCCGCCCTCGGTCGACGCCCGCATCTGCGAGTCACCTGGCTGCGGCGCCGCCGACGGATCGACCTGCATCGGCCGCCTGGTCGTGGGCTCCTCCGGCACCGGCCACGCCGTATACGCCCGCTTGTTGGACCACAGGTTGGACGCCAGCTTCACAAACGCCTGCATCTGCCGCACGCCGACCAGGACGACCATGCGCGGACCGCCCAGCACCTCGATCAGGCCCAGGTCGTCCGCCATCGACGTATAAAAGTTCGGGTCGGCATCGGGACCGCCGGCCTCGGGCAGGTTGTAGACCAGCCAGACGTCGTTCTCGTCCACCGTGAGCCCCTTGGCCCGCAGCAGCAATTCGTGGCCGTCGTCGCAGTCGCGTGCGTCGATCTCGTGCCACTTCCAGCCCTCAGCCCGCATGAAGGCCGCCAACGCCGGATCCTGGGTATTTGCCTGGCAACGGACGAAAGCGACCGCTCCTCGGCCCCGCTCTCGCGCTTCAAGGAGCGCGTCGAGCACAACTTGGACTTCCTTCAAACTCCCCTCAACTCAAAATGCGGTCGGCGTCATCCTCAACACCCCGGGTCGTAACACTATAACAGCGCAGCAAGGCGAGCGACAGTGCCCCAACAGGGCTGTTGATACCTTGCCAGACGGCTTGCCGTCACCTATGCTCCGCTGTCGTGCGACCGTTCCCCGTCGGCCTCTTGGTCATCGCCTTTTTGCTCGTGGGCGCCCCCCGGGCACACGCACAGGACCCTCTCAGCGACGGCGAGCGCCTGATCCAGCAAGCGCAGTACGACCAGGCGCTCAAAATACTGCTGCCGGCCTACATCGACGCACCCAACGCACGCCTGGCCTACGCCATCGGCCGCTCCTACGACGGTGTGCGGGACGACCCACGGGCCCTGCGCTTCTACAAGGCCTGCCTGACCCAGCGCGGACTGGCTCGCAAAGCACGTACGCACGCCAAGCGCCGCGTCCGCTCGATCAAGCAGCGCCTGCGCCAGCGGCCCAAGAAGGCGACGATGAGCCTGCGCGCGACGGCCTCCGGGTCGGCGGTGCTCCTCAACGGCAAGGAGATAGGGCGGACCCCGCTCAGCGGCGTGCTGATCCCGCCCGGACGACACAACGTCAAGGTGCTGCACGACGGCTACGACACCTGGGAGCGCTCTATCGCGGTCTCTCCCTACGATCAAATCCACCTGGACGCGCGCATGGTCGACAAGCCGACCGATGTGCTGGTCAACACCGAGCCGGCCAGCGCCACCGCGCGCATGGCCAGCGGACAACAGTGCGTCACCCCGTGCCTGTTCTCGCTTCGCGGCGGCACCTACCGACTGACGTTGTCCCGTCAGGGTTTTCAGCCGCTCATGCACGAGTTCATCAAGCCCCCCGGCCAGCTGCTGGAGCTGCGCCTGAAGTTGCCTGCCGTGGGCGCCGCGCCTGTCGCCATGCAGGGCTTTCTGCGGGTCAACATCGACCGCGCGGGCGCTCAGTTGGCCATCGGCGGACGGCCGGTTGCACGCAGCCCGATCCAGCGCCCCATCGCGATCGATCCCGGCACGCACCGGCTCACAGTCGGCCTGGCGGGCTTCCAGCCGTGGGCGCGGGACGTGGCCGTGGCAGCCGGACAGACCAGCACGGTGACCGTGAGCATGGTCCCCGTCGCAGCCGCGCCCCAGTATCAGCCGCAAGTCCAACCGCAGCTTCAACCGCAGCTCCAGCCTCAGCTTCAGCCGCAGGTGCAGCCCCAACTTCAGCCGCGACCGCTGCAGGTCAACATGAACCCAGCCCTGCAACCGCAGCCCCAGCCTGTGCTCCCGGGCGGCGGCGGCGGCGGTGACGACACCGTGGGCTGGTGGCTGGTCAGCGGCGGGATCACCGGCATCCTGGGCGGCGGCGGTCTGATCACGGGGTGGCTGCTGAACCAGCGCAAATTCAACACCGCCGTCCGCTTCAAGATCGAGAACGGCCTGTTCGTGTCGGGCTTGACGCGCCAGGATGTGATCGACCTCGAGAGCAGCGCCAAGGTCATGGCCTACACAGGCTACGGCCTGGCCGGGGTCGGCGTTGGCCTGCTCACGACAGGAATCGTGCTTTTGAACATGGACTCGGGCCCGTCCGGCGACGCTCTGCGCGCGCCCAGCCTGAGCGTAATGCCCGTGGTCTCGCCGTTCTACACCGGCGCCTCGGCCGTCTGGAGCTTCTAGGAGTCCTAACGATGAAACAAGCCGCCATAACCCTGCTGAGACGCGTCGCACCGGCGCTGATGTTCGCCCTATGCATGGCCCTGGGCGGACCGATCGCGTGCGTAGACTTTGCCATCGACGATGAGCAGTACATCTGCCGCGCTCAGGAAGAGTGCGGCGAGGGCTTCGCGTGCCTGCGCGGACCCGGCTGTTACTGTGTGTGCAAGGCCTTGGGCCAGTCCGCTGAGCCCGACTGCCAGGACCCGAACTGCTTGAGCGTATCCACGCAGTAAGCCGCCCTGCCCCCTCCGTTTTTCTTATACACCTGTTTTTTATATAATCCGCGCGAGTAGTACGAGCCCCAGGGGCTCCGGCGGAGAGTGGTTACAGTGGGACGTTGGCTTTGCGTGATGGCGTGTGCGCTCTTGGTGTACGCGTGTGGTGATCCTCTCCCTCCCGGCGTCGGCGGCTCAACGGGCGGCACCGGCTCGACAACCGGCGACACCGACGACACGGCCGGCACCGGCGGCACCAGCGGTACGGGGGGCACGGGCATCGTGGACCTGCCTGACGTCGAGGTGCCCGAGGTGACGACGACCGGCGGCGACCAGGACGTCGACGTGGAGGAGCCGCCGCCTGACGTAAACGACCCGGGTGGTCCCGGGTGGCCGTGCATCTCCAACAGCGACTGTGACGCCGACTGGTGCGTCGACACCCAGGACGGCAAGAAGTGCTCGGAGCTGTGCGTGGACAAGTGCACGCTGGTGGGCTGGGGCTGCAAGAAGGCGCAGACCCTGGGCGAGGACGTGCTGATCTGTCTGCCGCTGTTCCCGCATCTGTGTGAGCCCTGCAATACCGACGAGGAGTGCAGCGCCGGGGTCGGGGACATCGGCGACAAATGCGTGGCGCGCGACGACGGCCAGGGCTCGTTTTGCGGCGGGGACTGCTCGACCGGCGTGGCGTGCCCGGACGGGTACGAGTGCCTGGATATCGACTTTGGCGCCGGCGGCGGCATCAAGCAGCAGTGCGTGCCGCTGGACGGCATAGGCGAGTGCACCTGCACGGACGCTGCGATCGCGCGCGAGGCGTCGACCAACTGCACGACCAGCAACGACTTCGGCACCTGCGATGGCGTGCGGATCTGCGGTGCTGAGGGCCTGACAAGCTGCTCTGCGGCCGAGCCCGTGGCGGAGATCTGCGACGAGCCGGACAACGACTGCGACGGGGAGACGGACGAAGAGGGCGCCGAGGGGTGCCTGACCTACTTCAAGGACTTTGACAGCGACGGCTTCGGGGTGGAGACGGACTCCAAATGCCTGTGCGCGCCCGACATCGTCTACAAGGCGGTCGAGGCGGGCGACTGCGACGACTCCAAAGCCCAGGTGCACCCCGGCGCGGAGGAGGTGTGCAACGAGACCGACGACGACTGCGACGAGGAGATCGACGAAGAGGACGCGCTTGGGTGCAAGGACTACTTCGCGGACGCCGACAAGGACGATTGGGGTGACGAGGACGACCTGAAGTGCCTGTGCATCCCCGATGAGGTGCACAACAGCAAGAAGCCGGGCGACTGCGACGACGAGGACCCGATCACGTATCCCGCCGCCCCTGAGACGTGCAGCGGCAAGGACACGAACTGCGACGGACAGGTCGCGCCCGAGGGCACGCCCGGGTGTCAGGACTACTACCTGGACGCGGACGACGACGGCTTCGGCTCTCCCAGCGACAAGAAGTGCCTGTGCGCGCCGGACGCCCCGTACGCGGCGACCGAGAACACCGACTGCAACGACAATGTGGCGGCGATAGCGCCCGAGGCGGACGAGTTCTGCGACCTGGTGGACAACGACTGCGACGGCGCGACGGACGAGGCCGATGCGATCGACTGCGTCGTATACTTCAAGGACGCGGATAAGGACGCCTTCGGCAACCCGGATGACACCCAGTGCCTGTGCGGACCGACGGGCGCTTACACGTCGCTGGTGGCGGACGACTGCAACGACGCGCTGGCCAGCATCAGCCCGGATTCCCCGGAGGCGTGCAACAACGTGGATGACGACTGCGACCTGGCGGTCGACGAGGCGGACGCGTCCGGGTGCGAGATCTTTTACAAGGACTCGGATGAGGACGGGTTCGGCACGGAGGACTTCGCCTGCCTGTGCGACGCGGAGGCGCCGTATACGGCGACCCAGCAGGGCGACTGTGACGACGAGCTGGACGAGCTGGCGCCGGACAAGCCCGAGCTGTGCAACGACGGCGGGGCGGACAACGACTGCGACGGGCTGACCGATGAGGAAGGCGCGCAGGGCTGCATCACGTACTTCCTGGACAGCGACGCGGACGGGTATGGCACAGAGACCAGCAAGTGCCTGTGCGCGCCGACGGGCAGCTTCAACGCGGAGCTCTCGGGCGACTGCGCCGACAACGACAAGCAGGTCTCGCCCAAGGCGACCGAGGTGTGCGACGCGGGCGTGGACAACGACTGTGACGGCCTGACGGACGAGGCGGACGCCATTCAATGCGAGACCTTCTACGAGGACCTGGACAAGGACGGCTTCGGCGTGGAGGCCAGCAGCAAGTGCCTGTGTGGGCCCACGTTCCCGTACCTGGCGGGCAAGCCGGGTGACTGTAAGGACGGCAACGAGGACATCAATCCGGATGCGCTGGAGCAGTGCGGCGACGGCGTGAACAACAACTGCAACGGGCAGGCGGACGAAGAGGATGCGCTGGGCTGCACCACGTTCTTTCAGGATGTGGACGGGGATGAGTTTGGCGTGCTCGGCACCGAGAAGTGCTTGTGCGCGGCGGCCGGTCAGTGGACGGCCAGCAAGGGCGGCGACTGCGACGACAAAGAGCTGCTGATCTTCCCGGGCGCGGAGTGTGCGCCGGCGGTGTGTGAAGGCGCCACGCTGACCTCGGCCAACATCTGCACGGGCGCCGGCGTGTGCGAGGGCGGTGTCACGGCGCCGTGCCCGGGCGGGTTCAAGTGCAGCATCGACAACCAGACGTGCAAAGACAACTGCGTCGCGGACAAAGAGTGCATCGACGGCAACTTCTGCGTGGCGGGCAAGTGCTCAGGCAAGAAGCCGGATGGCTCGCAGTGCTTCGACGACACCCAATGTGTCGCCGGGACGTGCAACAACGGCTTCTGCTGCTCGGCGCCGGATGGACAGACGTGCTGCGGCGGCAGTGACCAGCATTGCTCGGACAACAACGGGTGCACCATCGACACGTGCAACGACGCGTTCCAGTGCCAGCACATCTCGGACGAGGGCGCGGTCTGCAAGGACCCCTCCTGCGATCAGAACACCTTTACGGCGGCGTTTACGTGTACGGCGGGCGTGTGCCTGGGCGGCGGCGACCAGTCGGAGTGCAACGGGGACGATCCGTGCAAGGTCTACAGCTGCACGCTGGCGGGCTGCGCCGAGGACGACGCCAACAAGGGCACGCTTTGCATTCCGCAGTCCTGCGAGGGATCGACCGTGACCGCGGCCACCAGCTGCAACACGGAAGGGGAGTGCGCGTCGGGCGGGTTCTCGTCGCCCTGCGCGGGCGGGTTCAAGTGCGCGGACGCGTTTGGCTGCCTGACCAGCTGCCTGGCGGATGCCGATTGCCAGTCGACGCACTATTGCGCCGATGCGCAGTGCCTGCCCAAGAAGGGCGACGGGTCGCCGTGCAACGAGAAGAAAGAGTGCCAGAACGCGTTTTGCAACAACGGCTTCTGCTGCTCGGGCGGCGAGTGCTGCGGGGGCAAGGACTCGGACTGCGACGACGGCAGCACGTGCACCACGGACAGCTGCCTGCCGACGTTTACGTGCGTCCATCAAAACAACTCATCGCAATGCCAGCCGGGCAGCTGCAAGGGGCTGTCGTACACCCAGCCCAAGTTCTGCAGCGCCGGGCTGTGCTCGACCGAGGTGGTCACTGAGTGGTGCGGCGGCAACAACAAGTGCCTGGTCTACAACTGCACCGCCGTGGACGGCTGTGTCGAGGGCCCGCTGCCGGTGGGCAACGTCTGCGAAAACCCCAAGTGCAGCGGCTGGAAGATCACGGCCGCCAAAGCGTGTGACGGGGCGGGCGGATGCCTGTTCGGCGGGTCGACCAAGAGCTGTCCGGGCGGCTATACCTGCGCCAACGCGGACACGTGCAAGACCAGCTGCTTTGCGGACGAGGACTGCCAGCCGGGGCTGTACTGCGAGGCCGCGTTCTGTCTGCCGAAGCGTCCGGCCGGCGACCCGTGCAGCCTGGCCAGCCAATGCCTCTCGGACTACTGCAACAACGGCTATTGCTGCGCCGACGGGCAGTGCTGCTCCAAAAAGAGCGACTGTGACGACCAGAACGTCTGCACGACCGACAAATGCTCGGCGCAGTTCAAGTGCACGACGACGGCCAACAACTTTGCCGAGTGCAAGGCAGGTAAGTGCAACGGCCTGTCCTACACAAACCCGAAGACGTGCCTGTCCAACGCATGTACCGAGGGCGGCGACGACGTGGCCTGCACGGGCACAAACCCGTGCCTGATCTACGGGTGTGGCGTGGACGGCTGCACGGTGGCCTTTGCGCCCGACGGCACGGTGTGCGCCCCCGTCAGCTGCGGCGCGGGATACATCTTCACGGCGTCCAAAAGCTGCAACGGCCAGGGGGCCTGCGCCAACGGCGGCGGCACCGCGCCGTGTCCCGGCGGATTTGTATGTGAGGATGCGGCGACCTGCGCGTCGTCCTGCTCGGATGACGCCGGCTGCCGGCCGGGCTGGTACTGCGAGCCCGGCGGGACCTGCCAGCCCAAGCGCGCCAACGGAGATGCTTGTGTGGCCGACAACCAGTGCCTGGCCAACCACTGCGACAACGGCTTCTGCTGTCCGGGCGTGGGCAAGTGCTGTGCGACCGACGCCAACTGCGACGATGGCAACCTGTGCACGACGGACGTGTGCCAGGGGTCGAACATCTGCGCGTACAGCGGCAACTCAGAGACGTGCCAGGCGGCCTTCTGCGAGGGGCTGACCTACAACTTCGCCAAGTCCTGCAACTCAAAGCAGTGCATCGCGGGCGGCGGCATTCAAAACTGTCAGGGCAGCAATCCGTGCAAGAACTACTCGTGCAACACGGCGACGGGCTGCGTGATCGAGAACTCGCTGCCGGGCACCCAGTGCGCGACCCAGACATGCAACGGCTTTGCGGTGACCGCGCCGCTGACGTGTGACGGCTTCGGCGACTGCGCCGTGGGTGGCGGCACCAGCGTGTGTCCCGGCGGATTTGCGTGTCAAAACGCCAGCCAGTGCTACACCGTGTGCGGTGACTCCACGCACTGTGCGCCGGACTTCTACTGCAGTACGGGCGCGTGTCAGCCGAAGCGCGCCAACGGTGACGCGTGCACGTTGGGCGATCAGTGCACGTCCAACTACTGCGCCAACGGCTACTGCTGCGGCGGGCCGTCGGGCAGCTGCTGCAACCAGGACTTCCACTGCAACGACAGCAACCAGTGCACAACCGACGTGTGCACGCCGGGCAAGAAGTGCACGTTCACCGACAACAGCATCCTGTGCAAATCGGCGACATGCGACGGCCTGACCTTTACGGCCAACACCTTCTGCAGCGGCGGGTCATGTAGCGCTGGGGGCGCGACCGAGGCCTGCGGCGGCACCAACTCCTGCCAGAACTTTGCGTGCACGACCGGCGGCTGCCAGACCACCAACGCGGCGTCCGGCGTGCAATGCGAGGCCCAGAGCTGCGCGGGCAACGTGCTCACCCAGGCCAAGGTGTGCAACGGCGGCGGGCTCTGTACGGCGGGCGGCGAGGTGGCGGCTTGTCCGGGCGGCTTCCTGTGTGCGGACCAGTCCTCGTGCAAGACCTCGTGCGCGACCAACGCGGACTGCCACGCCAGCTTCTACTGCCAGAACACGTTGTGCCTGCCGCTGCGCGCCAACGGGGACACGTGTGCCCAGTCGGTGCAGTGCTCGTCGGGTTATTGCGCCAACGGCTACTGCTGTGACAGCGGCGGGGGCTCGCCCAAGTGTTGCGGCGGCTCCAATGCGCACTGCGACGACAGCAACGCGTGCACCACGAACACCTGCCTCTCGTCGGTGTGCCAGACCGTCAACAACACGACGCAATGCGCCACCTCGTCGTGCAGCGGCGTCACGTATACGTCGCCAAAGCTGTGCCTGGACGGCGGATGCACGGTCGGCGGCACCGAGACTCAATGCGTGTCGACCAACCCATGCCGGACGTCCCAGTGCACAACGACGGGCTGTCTGCTGACCGACATCGCGGCAGGCACACCGTGTGGAGCGGGCAGCTGCGTCGACTTCACCCTGACCTCGGCCAAGAGCTGCAACGGCAGCGGCACGTGCGCGTCCAATGCGGCGGACGGCCCGTGTCCGGGCGGGTTCAAGTGCGCGGACGATGAGACCTGTCTCTCCACGTGCACCGGGGACGCTCAGTGCCAGGACGGCTACTTCTGCAACGGCACCAGCTGCGAGCTGAAAAAGATCAACAGCGCGCAGTGCGCGGCGGCCAACGAGTGCGCCTCCAACTACTGCAACAACGGATACTGCTGTGACAGCGGCAAGTGCTGCCAGACCAACACCCACTGCGACGACAGCAACGTGTGCACGGATGAGACGTGCGTGAACTTCTCTTGCTCGAGCACCAACAACACCCAGATCTGCCAGGCGGGCTCCTGCAGCGGACTCACCTACACCGAGCCGCGCGTCTGCGCCGCCGGCGCGTGCCCGGGGTCCAGCAACACTCAGGAGTGCGCGGGCGGCAACAGCTGCAAGGCCTACTCGTGCAGCCCGACCGGCTGTGCAAGCCCCAACCAGCCGCTGGGGACGCAGTGTCTGCCGGCGGAGTGCATCGGCTTCCAGCTCACGCAGGCCAAGTCTTGCAACGGCGGCGGCACCTGCAGCCTGGGCGGCCAGACCGCGCCGTGCGCCAACAACCTCACCTGTGCAGACGCGACCTCGTGCCGCACCAGCTGCAGCGTGGATACGGACTGCGTCACCGGCTTCTACTGCGCGGCCAACCAGTGCCTGGCCAAGAAGACCAACGGGTCGACCTGCAGCGGCGGCAGCGAGTGCGTATCGGCCTACTGCAACAGCAACCTGTGCTGCGCCGGCGGCACCTGCTGTACGACGGAAGCGCACTGCGACGACGGCGAGCTCTGCACGACGGAGACGTGCAACAACAACCAGTGCACCGTGACCAACAACAACCTCCTTTGCGCGGCTTCGGGGTGCGTTGGGCTGATTCACACGGCGGTCAAGACCTGCAGCGGCGGGACGTGTTCGTTGGGCGGCGGCACCAGCGACTGCTCGGGCACCAACCCGTGTCGCGTCTACAGCTGTGCCGGCGCCGGGTGCTCGGATCTGGCGGCGGTGGCGGGCACTCAGTGCCAGATCGCGTCGTGTGTGGACGGCGTGCTGACACAGGCCAAGACCTGTGACGGCGGCGGCAACTGCACGTCGGGCGGCACCGTGGGACCGTGCTCGGGCAACTATGCGTGCCTGTCCAGCACCGAGTGCCGGGGCAACTGCACCGCGGACAGCCACTGCCAGTCGGGCAACTACTGCGAGGCCGGGTCCTGCATCTCGAAAAAGACCAACGGCGCCGCGTGCAGCGGGGCTAACCAGTGCCAGTCGGGGTACTGCGCCAACGGCTTCTGCTGCCAGGCGGGCGCGTGCTGTGCCCAGGATACCGACTGCGGGGACGCCAACACGTGCACCACGGACACGTGCCAGAACAACCAGTGCGTCTTTACGCCCAACCAGGCGCAGTGCGCGGCCGGGTCCTGCGCCGGGCTGATCTACACCGCGCCGCAGACCTGTGATGCCGGCGCCTGCACGGCGGGCGGCGCCACGTCGGACTGCTCGGGTACGGACAGCTGCAAGGCCTACTCGTGCACGGCCTCGGGCTGCGGCGTGGCCAACCAGCCGTCCGGTACCCAGTGCGCGCCGGCGGCCTGCACGGGCAACCAGCTGACCACGGCCAAGCAGTGCGACGGCACCGGCGGCTGCACCAGCGGCGGGGTCACGGGTCCGTGCTCGGGCAGCTATGTGTGCAAGAACTCCACTCAGTGCAACACAACCTGCACCGACAGCAGCGACTGCGTCTCCGGCTTCTACTGTCAGGGCGGCGCCTGCCTGCCCAAGCTTGCAGACGGGCTGACCTGTACGGCCAGCAACCAGTGCAACTCGGGGCACTGCAACAACTTCGTGTGCTGCTCGGGCGGCACCTGCTGCTCAAACGCGGCGAGCTGCGGCGACGGCAACAGCTGCACCACGGATACGTGTGTGAACTTCTCCTGCCAGAACACCAACAACACGGCCCAGTGCGCGGCCAGCCAGTGCAGCGGCTTGACGTGGACGGCGCCCAAGTTCTGCCTGGACGGCGCGTGCACCAACGGCGGCAACAACACCGACTGCAGCGGCGCCAACGCATGCCTGACCTACGTCTGCTCCAACCTCAACGGCTGCTCCACGACGCCCAAGGACGCGGGCGAGGTGTGCACACCGTCGTCCTGTGCGGGCACGACCTTCACACCGGCCGGCATCTGCAACGGCAACGGCAGCTGCTCGCCGTCGGCGCCCCAGAACTGCGACGACGGCGACGTGTGCACGGGCGCGGAGACGTGCAACACCACCACCGGCTGCGTGGCGGGTAACCCCAACGCCGTGTTCATCTGCGGCGACGGCGTGTGCAACCCGACCTGCGAGACGGCGACGAGCTGTCCGGGCGACTGCAAGTGCGTGCCCGGCTACACGGTGGCCAGCGGCGAGTTCGACTCCTTCAACACGGGCGGCAGCGGCGGCACCAACAAGCTCTCCAAGTACGGCGGCAGCTGCACCGGCGACTATGTCGGCAGCGAGTACGCCTACACCTTTGTAGCCCCACTCACGGGACAGATGAAGGTCACGCTGGGCGGCGCGGACAGCAACACCGACGTACTGGTTTTAGCGGAAGCGGCCAACGGCTGTGACCCGGCCGACTGCGTCGCACAGGGCCAGGGCACCGGCTCCACGGTCACCTGGTCGGCCGTCGCGGGCAGCACCTACTACATCGTGGTCGACCGCAAGGTGGCGGGCTCGGCCAACTACACCCTCTATCTGCACTACACGGCCGGCACGTGCCACATCCCGTTCATCGAGACCTGGAACCGCACCCCGTTCCCGCGCGCCTGGACCCTGGAGGCCAACTGGCAGACCAGCCAGGACTCCCCGTTCGGCGCCACCCACGCCAAGTTCACGGGCACCCCGACCCTGACCAACTTCGAGCGCAGCCTGACGTCCCCGGTCTTTGACACGACGGCCTGCCCCAACACCCAGCTGACGGTCGACTGGCGCGCGGTCCCCAACGGCAGCGATGAGGGCGTCGTGATGCACATCGAGGTCAGCAGCAGCGGCGGCGCGGTCTGGTCGGAGATCTTTACCTACGACACCACCGACGCCGAGCAGCCCCCGATCACACAGGTCATCCAAAGCACCGTCCTGGCCAACACCGCCCTGGCCCGGGTCCGCCTGCGCATCACGGGCAACACCAGCGCCAACCTGAACAAGATCCAGGTCGATAACGTAAAGGTGAACGCACCGTAACCCGCACGGCGCTTATCCGTTCTGCGCCACCGCGAGCACGACGATCCCCAGCCGCTGCTCGGTTTCGACCCTGCGGTGGGCCTCGGCGGCCTGCTCCAGCGGATAGACGCGATCGATGGCCGGCGTGATCTTGCCCTCCTCGATCATGGACTTCAGCGCGAGCAGCTCCTCCTGCGTCTCCCTGGCAAATGAGAACACGGCCCTCCTGTCCGAGAAGCTGGAGGTGATCATGCATCGCAGCATCACGGACAGGCGTGGGTTGGCCGTCAGGTAGCGCCCTTTGGGATTGAGTGTGCGGATGCAGCTGGAGTAGGGGCTGGTCGCCACCATGTTGAAGATCACGTCGTAGGTGTCGCCGCGATCGGTGAAGTCCTCTCGTGTGTAGTCCACAAAGTGATCCGCGCCGATCTTGCGGAGCATGTCTTCTTTGATGCCGCTGTCGACCGCGGTGACCTCCGCCCCCATCGCTTTGGCGATCTGGACGCCGAACGTGCCGATGCTGCCGCCCGCGCCGTTGATCAGCACCTTGTCGCCGTCGTGTATCCGGGCCTCACGCATGAAGTGCAGGGCATTCAGCCCTCCCAGCGGCACGGCGGCCGCCTCCTCGAAGCTGAGGTTGTCGGGCATGAGCACGATGGAGTAGCTCGCGGGCAGACTGATGTACTCGCCGTACGCTCCCAGCCGCAGCTGGGCGGCTCCGTAGACCCGGTCGCCTGGTTGGAACCGGGTCACTGCGGCGCCGGTCTCTACAACCTCCCCGGCAAAATAGCCGCCCAGGATGGGCCTCTTGGGCTTTCGAACGCCCATGGCCAGTCGCAGCGGCAGCCAGAACCAGCTGACCGGAAACTTGAAGCTGCGCATCTCGCAGTCCGACTTGGTGACCTCCGCGGCGCGCACCCGAATCAAGAGCTCGTCGCCGGCGGGCGTTGGCCGCTCCACGTCCCCGCGGAGCTGAAGGACATCCGGCGAGCCGTACTGCGTGTAGACGATCGCTCTCATGATGCGTCGCGATTATGGAGCGTTGGAGGCGCCGCTGCCAGTGGCCACGACCCATGTGTTGCGCCACCGGGGCGGACGCCGCACAATGCGCCGCATATCCTGTACTGGAGATGTGCGTGAACGGCTTCTTTCCAATGCGGCGGGGCGACGTTGTGTACCTCGTCCTGGTTATCGTCTTTGCGGTGGTGTCGCTGCTGCCGTGGGCGCGTGAAGTCGATGTCGGCGGCATGGTTCTGCTGGGCTGGCTGATGGCCGCGCTCATGGTGCTGTCGCCGGTCATCGCGCTCGTGCGGATCGCGCGCGAGCGACGGGAGCGCCAGGACGGGAGCGAGCCGTGATCGAGCGAGTTATCGTGGTTCTGTACCTGATCGCCTGCGTAGCGATCGGGGTGCTGGCCTCCCGAAAGGTGCTGACGTCCAGCAAGGAGTACTGGGTCGCCGGCCGGCGGATCGGGCCCTGGGTCAACGCGATGGCCATCATGGCCGCGCTGGCCAGCGGCGGCTCGATCATCGGCGTCATGGGGCTGGCCTACGCGCGCGGGATACCGGCCACATTGGCGCTCTTCGCGGGGGCCGTGGTCGGCTTCCCCCTGGCGTCGATTCTGGTGGCGCGGCCCCTGCGCAACTTCGGCAAGTTCACGATTACCGACTTTCTGTCCTGGCGCTTCCCGCACCCGATCGTGCGCTTTGGCGTACCGGTGCTGATCGTATTGAGCTTCACCGTCTACATCGTCGCGCAGATGAAAGCGGCGGGGATCACGGCGCACGCGCTGCTCGGCATCGAGTACAAGACGGCGCTGACGCTGTCGACCATCGTGTTTGTCACCTATGTGTCTGTCGGCGGCATGCTGGCGGTCACGTGGACCGACGTGGTGCAGGGCGCGCTTATGGTCGCCGTCGTATTGGGCACCGCGGGGCTGTTGCTGGCGCGCGCGGGGACTCCGGCGGAGATCTTCAGCGCAGGCGTCACGGCGGCGCCGGCGCTCGGCCAGGTGGGGGCCGGATCGATGGCGACGGATATGGGGGCGTTCTTGATATGGGCGGCTGCCATCCCGGTCATCCCGCACATCGTCATGCGGGTCTACACCGCAAAAGACGCGCGCGGCGCCCGCCTGTCACTGAACCTGGCGATGGTCGTCTACAGCGTCGTCATTCTGACGGCCGTGATGGTGATCGTGCCGTTTGCCAAGGCGGAGTTCGGGGCCGTCGAAGACGCTGACCAGATCTTCTTGCGCGTCATAGAGACCCAGTTCTCGCCGCTGGTCAGAGGCCTGGCCGTCGCCGCCGTCCTGGCGGCCGTGATGTCGACCACCGACGCCTTGTTGCTGGCCTGCAGCAGCGCGATCGCGCACGACCTGATGCGTCCGGTGCTGGGCGACGAGCCCAATCCAAAGACCGTGGCCAAAATCAACGTGGTGGTGGTTTGGACGGTCGGCTTGCTGGCCATGTGGTTGGCATACTCGCCTCCGAAGCTGCTGACGCTCTTCTACTCGGCGGCTATCGGCGTGCTCAGCGCGTCCTTATTCGTCCCGGTGGTGGCCGGCTTGTGGTGGAAGAAGGCCAATCGCACGGGGGGCGTCGCCTCGCTGGTCGTTGGCGCCGGCGTCTATCTCGTCGTGCAATTCTCCGAAGGGCTGCCGCCGCTGTCCGCGATTCTGTTCGCGTTGCCGGCAAGCGCGGCCGCTATGTGGCTGGGCAGCCGTATGGGCAGGCCTGAGACCGCGGCGAAGATCGACGAGGTCGGGGCTTTGCACCGAGGCTGATCGGGCGTGCTTTTTGCCGGCCGCGTTGCTAGTGTGCGCGGCGTAAAAAGGAGGCAGCCCGTGTCCGACCACATCGCACCCGAAGACATGAAGATCACGTATACGACGACCAACGCCGATATGAGCGCGTTTCACCGGCTCTTTGACGAGGCGCTGGCGAGCTTGCGCGAGGCGGCGGGCGCGGAGCATCCGATCTACATCGGCGGCGAGGCGATCACCGTGGATGCGCCTCACATCGTCGACACGTCGCCGATCGACGCCGGGTTTGTGCTGGGCCGCTTTCAATCCGCGACGGCCGCGCACGTGGACCAGGCGGTCGCGGCCGCGCGCGCAGGTCAAAAGGCGTGGGCTAAGAAGCCGTGGCAGGAGCGCGTGGCCGTACTGCGGGAGGCCGCGCGCCTGATCCGCAAGCGCAAGTTCGAGATCGCCGCGCTGATGAGCATCGAGGTCGGCAAGAACCGCATGGAGTCGATCGGCGACGCCGAGGAGTCCGCGGCTCTCATCGACTACTACTGCCAGCAGCTGGAAGCCGCGAACGGGGTCGTCCAACAGATGAACAGCATCACAGCGGTTGAGACCAACACCGATGTGCTGCGCCCGTATGGGGTGTTCGCATGCGTGGCGCCGTTCAACTTCCCGGCGGCGCTGTCGTTCGGCATGTCCTCCGCCGCGCTCGTGGCCGGAAACGCGGTGATCTACAAGCCGGCGTCGGACACGCCATGGACCGGCATCAAGGTCTACGAGGTCTATCGCGACGCGGGCGTCCCGGCCTCGGTCTTCCAGTTTCTTACCGGGCGTGGCTCGGAGGTGGGGGACTCGCTCACGCTTCACCCGGGCATCGACGGCGTCGTCTTCACGGGCTCGAAGGACGTGGGCATGCGGATCTTCCACGGCCTCAGCCAGGCCTGGGTCAAGCCGTGCCTGATGGAGCTGGGCGGCAAGAACCCGGCGATCGTGATGGACACCGCTGACTTGGACGCCGCGTCGGAGGGCGTCATGAAGTCGGCCTGGGGCCTGCAAAACCAGAAGTGCAGCGCCTGCTCGCGCGTGTATGTCCACGAGGACGTGGCGGACGCCTTCATCGCCAAGCTGCTGGAGCGCACGGCCGCGATCAGTATCGGTGACGTGAGCAAGCCGGACGTCTATTTCGGCCCCGTCATCAACGAGCGGTCGGTCAAGACCTACGAGCGGGCTGTCGCGCAAGCGCACGAGGAGGGCGAGGTGCTGGTGGGCGGCCATCGCCTGGACGAGGGCGATCTCGCCAAGGGCTGGTACGTGGCCCCGACCGTCGTGAAGGCGCCGCTGGGCAGCACGCTGTTCATGGAGGAGTTCTTTGTGCCCTTCCTGGCTGTCGGCGTGGTCAGCAGCCTCGACCAGGCGATCGAGGAGAGCAACAAGGCTCAGTACGGGTTGACGGCCGGCATCTTCAGCGGTCGCCCCGAAGAGGTGCAGCAGTTCTTTGACGAGGTGGAGTCCGGCGTGTGTTACGCCAACAAGCGCAGCGGCGCGACCACCGGCGCGTGGCCCGGAGCCCAGCCTTTCACCGGCTGGAAAGGCTCGGGCGGCAGCGGCAAGGGCGGGTGTGGCCCGTACTACGTGGCCCAGTTCATGCGCGAGCAGTGCCGCACGGTCATCGAGGAGTAGAGCGCCATGACAGCAAAGCACATCAGCGGCCGCGACGGGCGGCCATTCGCAGGCGAGTATCCGCGGATCGTCGTGGACCCGCCCGGACCGGCCGCCAAAGAGGTGATCGACCTCGACCGTCGCTACACGTCCACCTCCTACATCAAGGAGTATCCGCTGGTCGTCCAGCGCGGCGAGGGCGCCGTGATCGAGGACCCGGACGGCAACCGCTATCTGGACTTCATGGCGGGGATCGCCGTGGCATCGACCGGATACGCCCATCCGCGGGTCGTCAAGGCGGTGCAGGACGCGTCGGAGCGGTTCTTTCACATCTGTGGCACCGACTTCTACTACGACACGATGGCGACGCTGTCCGAGCGGCTGGCGCACTGCGCGCCCGGCAACAGCAAGAAGCGCGTGTTTCTGACCAACTCGGGGACCGAGGCGGTCGAGGGCGCGATCAAGCTGGCGCGCAACTCCACCCGCCGGTCCAGCCTGATCGCCTTTGAGGGCGCCTTCCATGGTCGCAGCTATGGGGCGATGAGCCTGACCTCCAGCAAGGTCAAGCAGCGCGCCACGTTCGGCCCCATGCTACCCGGCATACACCATGTGCCGTACCCCAACGCGTACCGCCTGCACACCGGCGGTCGTGAAGTCGGCAGCTTCGTGCTGGACGAGATCCAGGACCTGTTCCACCGCCACGTCTCGCCCGAGGATGTGGCGGCGATCTTCATCGAGCCGATGCTGGGTGAGGGTGGCTATGTGCTGCCGCCAAAATCGTTTCTGGAGGGGCTGCGCGCGCTGTGTGACGAGCACGGCATCCTGCTGGTGTTCGACGAGATCCAGACCGGGGTCGGTCGCACCGGGCACATGTGGGCGGCCGATTATTACGGTATCGAGCCGGACGTGCTGTGTACCGCCAAGGGCCTGGGCTCCGGCATGCCGATCGGCGCCATCGTGGCCAAAGAGTCCGTCATGAAGTGGGCGGCCGGCTCCCACGGCTCCACGTATGGCGGCAACCCGGTGGCGTGCGCCGCGGCGTTGGCGACGCTGGACATCGTAGAGAGTCAGCTGCTGGCCAACACCCGCGACATGGGCAAGCGCCTCATGGACGGCCTCCGGGCATTGCAGGAGAGGCACGAGTGCATCGGCGATGTCCGCGGCACCGGCCTGTATATCGGCGTCGAGTTTGTGGAGGACCGCGCCACAAAGGTGCCCGCCAAGGACTTCGTGGTCGAGCTGTCTCAGCTGGCCTTCCGTCGCGGCCTGCTGCTGCTGTCCTGCGGTGCGAGCGTGATCCGGATCGCGCCCCCCCTGGTCATCGACGAGTACGACGTCGACAAGGGCCTGGAGATCCTGGAAGCCTGCATGGTGGAGCTGGGCCGCTAACCAGGCGGTGCGGGATCCGCACGGATCGTCCTCGTCGCACAACGCACCCACCGTGTAGAAACTCTCCACATGTTGCGTGGAGTGTCCACTTGGCGAAAAACAGCGGCGTGCGCGGCCGCGATCCGCTCAAGCCACGGTTGGCACCTCCCTTGCTCCCTGCGTTGACGCGGGATGGGGCATCGAAGGAGGAGCCCCATGACAACGAAGCACACAACGACAATCTTGATGAGTTTGGCCATGACGATGAGCGCCTGCGGTCCTGCCGCACAGCGTGGCGGTGAGGAGACCGGTGGGAACGGCGACCTGCAGTGCCAATTGGAGTGTTTTGGCGACCAGACCTGCCAGGACGGCGTCGCGACGCAGCTGGCGCTGGGCGAGATCCCGACAGCGTGCGACTCAGCCGACCCGGTCTGCCCAATCAAGGAGGAGGTCGTCTGCGAGCACGGATGCCGCTATGTCGCGCCCGGCGCTCGGCTGGACAATCTGGCTGATTACTGTCGCACCGAGCCACCACAGATGCGTCCGGAGCCGCAACAGCCGGAGCCCGAGCAGCCGGTCGAGCCGGAGGAAGAGCTGCGCTGCGATAACGTCGCCGACCTCTTCAAACAATACGTGACGGCCAACCGCGCCTGTGAGGAGGACGCGGACTGCACGCGGGTCGGTGGCTCGGACCACTGCGGGTGCTCCCCCACGCTCGGCTACGGCAGCGGCAACGGCATCAACCTGTCAGCGGCGGACAGCGCCCAGGTCTATCTGGACGTGTTCTGGTCCGACGATTGCGTGGACTCCCAGGAGGAGATCTGCGACGCCGCGCCCGGCAAGCCGCGCTGCTACGAGGGCACATGCATCGTCGATACCGCCAACTGCAACCCGCCCCCGCTCGACTGATTCACCGGCCGACCTCCGGCTGAAAGCGTGTATTGTGGGCTTATGAAAGTGAGCCCCGACATCGCTGCCAGGCTGCTGGGCAATGTGTCCATCTTCGGCGCATTAACCGAGGACTCCATCGCGTTTCTCATGGAGCGCGCCGAGCTTGTCGCGGCCGAGCACAACGACTATTTTGTGCGCCAGGGTGAGCCCGGGGACGGACTCTACGTGCTGGAGTCAGGGCACGTCGACGTGCTGAGGCAGCAGGAGACGGGCGAGCGACTACAGGTCTGCCAGCTGGGGCCCGGCGAGTGTTTCGGAGAGATCGCGCTGCTGGCCATGGTGCCGCGGACGGCGTCGATCCGCGCTGCCGGGCCGGCCCGCGCGCTGCGGCTCAGTCACACCCACGTGGCGGAGCTGTACGGGCACAACCTGGAGCAGTTCACCGTGTTGATCATGAATCTGGGACGCGAGGTCTGTCGCCGGCTGGCTCGGTCAGACGAGATGCTGTTTCGGGTCGCACCGCACGAGTTCGCGCAGGCGCTGACACAGGAGCTGCCGATCATCGATCTGTAGCCAAGGGGCCCTACTCGAAGTGCTCCGCGAACAGCTCCATCACCTTGGTCCAGGCCTTGTCGAAGTAGGCGAAGGTCTCAGGCCACTGAGGCTCGCTGTCCCACTCGGACGCGGGCCAGCCCAGGTGGGTGAGGCGTACGCGGGTGCCCTGCCCTTCGGACTGGAAGTCGAGGACGACCCACGTGTGGCGCGAGCGTGTGCGGTCGAGGTGCGGCGGAGCGTTCCACGTGAATGAGAGCATGCGGCCCGGGATGAAGCTGAGGACGCGACAGCCCTCGCTGCCGCGGGTGCCAATCGGGGCGTCGGTCATGAAGTACAGCTCGTAGAAGCCGCCCGGGCGAAGCTCGATTCGGGCGCCCGGCAGCCACCACGCAGCCATGCCCTCGCCGCTGGACCACAGCGCAAAGGCGTCAGCCGGTGTACACGGGACCACCACCTCCTGGACGATGGTGCGGTCGGAGACATCGCCGGCCGCGGCGGCCACGATCGAGGGAGCGAACTGCGGGTTGCGGATCACGCCGAACACGTTGTCGAACGGGTCGACCACTGTCGCGACGACGACGTCGCCCCCGACATCCTGGGCCGGCTCTTTGATCGTGGCGCCGTGTGCCACCAGGTGCTCGAGGGCCGCCGGCACGTCGTCCACGGCCCAGTAGGCGGTGTCGCCCCCGATGCCCGGTCCCCCATTCTCGCCCGCGGGGTGCAGTCCCAGCTCGTAGCCGCCGACGTCAAAGCCGACATAGAACGCCTCGTCAAAGTAAGGGCCGAAGCCAAGCACACCGGTGTACCAATCGCGCGCGGCGCCGACGTCGTGCACGTCGTAGCCGACGGTCCTCAGTCCCTTGAACATGGTCCTCCGTGTCTCTACCTGGCGATGCCGCAGACCTCGACAGCTACTCCCACTCCACATGGAAGTCGTGGAAGGTGGAGTCGCTGCCGTTGTGGTGCAGGGTACCGACCTCGCCCGTGCCCGTAAAACCGCATGGCGGATGGGCGCCGTTGAAGACCTGCTTGCCGTCCAACCACACCTTGAGGTTCGTGCCGTCCAGCTCGGCCTCCATCAGCACCTTCACGTTGTAGGTGAACGGCGCGATGTCGCCCATGCTGGTCTCCTCCGGCTGGTGAGCCGCAAGCCACAGCGAGGCCTGCGACCAGATGAAGAAGCCGCAGAACTCGTCGCCGTTACGCTTCATCGTCAGCCCGGCGCCCTTGGCGTGAACCGTGACGTTGGTGCGAATGAAGACCTTGCTGTTGGGCGCCATGCCGGTGTCGACGACCGCAGACGGGCTGACGTGGACGGAGTAGTTGCTGCCCTTCAAACCGCCGCCGCTCTCGGCGTTGTTGCCGTGCACGTTTACCCAGTCGCTGACGCCGTCTTCAAAGTCGTCGTCAAAGACGAAGCACACCGAGTCCTCGTCCACCTCGCCGTCACAGTCGTTGTCGATCTCGTCGCAGATCTCCGTGGCGCTGCCCTTCAAAGGGTCGCAGCTGGCCGGGGTCCCGCTTTTGCAGCTCTTCACCGTGTGCTCGCACACGCCCAGGCCGCAGGTGATGAAGCCCAGCTCCTCGTCGGTTTCGCCGTCGCAGTCGTTGTCCGCGCCGTCGCACAGCTCGAGACTGCTGCCCTTGAGCGGGTCGCAGAGCTGGCTCTCGCCCGCCACGCAGTTTTCGATGGTGTGCACGCACACGCCAAGGCCACAGGTCGTGGCCCCCAGCTCTTCGTCGGTGCCGCCGTCGCAGTCGTTATCCACAGAGTCGCACGTCTCTTCACCCGCGCCGACCAGCGGATCACACAGCTGGGGCTGGCCGCCGACACAGTTTTGCTGGGTGTGCTCACACGCCCCTTTGCCGCACGCGGTCTCGCCCAGCTCCTCGTCTGTGTCACCGTCGCAGTCGTTGTCCTTGCCGTCGCAGACATCGGTTTCCGCTCCCTCGAACGGGTTGCAGAACTGCGGCGAGCCGCCACTGCAGTTGGCCACGGTGTGCTCGCAGCTGCCCTTGCCGCAGGTCGTCAGGCCCAGGTCCTCGTCCACGCCGCCATCGCAGTCGTTGTCCTTGCCGTCGCATATCTCGGTGGCGGCGCCCTCCAGCGCATCGCACGGCTGAACGGCGCCATTGAGGCAGTTGACCACCGTATGCGCGCACGGCCCCTGCCCGCAGGTAGTCGTGCCCAGCTCTTCGTCGGTGAGCCCGTCGCAGTCATTGTCCAGCCCGTCGCAGGCCTCCACCGCGCTGCCCAGAAACGGATCGCAGTTCTGGATCTTGCCCGCCACGCAGTTTTCGACGGTATGCACACACGCGCCCTTGCCGCAGGTAGTGGCGCCCAGCCCCTCGTCGGTCTGCCCGTCGCAGTCGTTGTCCTTGCCGTCGCAGATCTCGTCGCCGCTGCCCTCGTACGGGTTGCAGAACTGCGCCACGCCGTTGACGCAGTTGGCGACCGTATGCGCACAGACGCCCTGGCCGCAGGTGGTCTCGCCCAGCGCCTCGTCGCTCTCCCCGTCGCC
>CAZJHX010000019.1:70282-90964 GCA_964545715.1 uncultured Myxococcales bacterium | reverse complement strand
GACTTCAAGTCCTGGGGTGGTGCGCGAAAAGGCGCCGGTCGCAAGCGGCAACCGGACGTCCGGGATGACGCGCCGCTGCACGTCACCATGCGCCTGGCCGCCGGGCTGCCCTCGCTGCGCCGCGGTCGCACGTTTCGCGTCGTTCGTCGCGCGCTCGCCACGGCCTGCGCCCGCTTTGGGGTGCGCATCACCGACTGGAGCGTCATGACCAACCACCTGCACTTGATTGTGGAGGCGCCCGACAAGCGCGAGCTGTCACGGGCCATGCAGGGGCTGGGCATTCGGCTGGCCCGTCGCCTCAACAGCGTGTGGCGCCGGCGGGGCAAGGTCTTCGATGGGCGGTACCACGCGCGCGCCCTGACGAGTCCGCTCGAGGTTCGGCGCGGTCTGGCCTACGTCCTCAACAACGCACGTCGCCACGCCGCCCGCGGTGGCCACCGATATCCCAAAGACTGGCTGGACCCGTACTCCACGTCCCTGGAGTTTGAGGGCTGGCGCGAGCAGCCAGTCCCCTCGGAGCACGCGATTTGCCTGGACCGCGCCCCGCCGGGTACGTGGCTGCGCCGCGAAGGCTGGCGCAAGCACGGACTCATCTCAATCGCAGAGCTGCCGCGCCCCTGGCTCACGCGCTGACCAACCCGCTGGACTGCAAGCCTAGACGCGCTTCGGTTCGGGGACGAACAGCGCCGCCAATCCGCTGAGTGTGGCGAGCGCGAGGCCCGCTGCCAGCACGTAGAAGCCCATCGCGGGCGACAAGAACGGGACGCGGGCGAACAGCGACAGCTGCAGGGCCCAACCGGCGAAACCCGCCAGGCCGACCAGCAGCGTGGCGGCGCCCATCAGGCGGCCGAAGCGGATGAAGACACCCAGCACGCCGATGAGTCCCAGCAGGCCGCAGGCGAAGTATGGGACGGCGATCAGGCCGGCCATCACGCGCATGCCCTTGCCCGCGCCCTCGGTGGCCAGTCGTGCGGCCTCGGCGGCCTCTTTCATCTGGGCCGCCTGGGCCGCCGCGGCGGCGCCGTCCAGCTGGGATGCGACCTGGGCCAGCTGCTCTGCGGAGGCCTCGGCCGTGGCGGTGTAGTCGGCGGTGACGTCGGCGCCGGCGGTCAGGGTGCGCACCAGGGTCAGGGCGGAGTGCTCGCCGTCCATCCGGGCCACGGTGGCAAAGCCGTCGGCGATGAAGGCCGGCGTGGCGGCTGCTGCGTCGGCGTCCAGGGCGAGCTCGTCCAGGTCCACGCACATGGAGGGCACCACGAAGGCGGCCAGGCCGAGGATGGCGCCGATCAGCAGAAAGAGCTTGGTCACGTGGTGCTTGCGGCGTGGCTTCTGGCTGGTCTTCTTGGCCGCGGCGGGGGGCTTCGGACGCGGTTTGACTCGCGCCGGCTCAACGGTGGGCAGGCGCGTCAGGGCCGGCAGTCGTGTGACCTCCGCAAGCTTCTGCATCGGCTCAGGCGCGTCGCCGGGCGCGGAGACCAGGGCCAGTCTTACGTTGCCGGCCCGAAAGCGCTGGCCCTTCTTGAGCTCAAAGCGGTGGATTTGGCGCTTGCCGCCCAGCCACGTGCCGTTGGTGCTGTTGAGATCGACGACCTGGACGCGGCCGTCGAGAAAGGTCATCTCGCAGTGGCGACCGCTGAGCTGATCGTCGGATACCACCAGGTGCGCGTGGGCTCGGGAGCGCCCGAAGATGACCCGACCGTCGGTGTACTCACGGCGCTCGGCCTTGTGGTTGGGCTGGGTGATCTCGACGACATAGGACTGTGTGCTCATGACTCCTCCGACAGCTGATCCAATGACCAGATGATGGGAGAGGAGGCCCGCCGAGACCTGACTGACTTGTGATCAGGTGGTGATCACTCAAACGAGACGAACGACAAGATGGCGCCGCCGTTTCCGCGATAGCCGTCGGTGCCCAGGAAGACCGTGCGCTGCTCGCCCGGCTCGATCACTGCCCCCTTGGAGGTCGTGTTTGCGCTGGTGTGCACCGCGAAGGCGGGCATGCCGTCGCCGGCGTCGAGGATCAACACCGTCACGGGCACGTCGCCCAACGTGACCGGCACGTCACCGCCGTTCCAGACGCTCACCGCGGTCAGGTCCTTGCCGGGGCCGTCCTTGAAGAACGTGGTTGCGGTGTCCAGGTTGGCCACGAACGCCTTGCCGGCTACGTCGTGGATCGTTGACGGGGCCGGTCGCTCGTCTCCCAGCCCGACCTCGACGCTCTGCACCAGGTCAAAAGGGATGGTCGCCCCGGCGCCCAACAGAAACCCGGTGCCGTCCGGAGCCAGGCAGTCGGATCGATGCTCCGGCACATCCGCGTCGCCGATCGCGCGTACGCTGCCCAGCAGCCGCCCCGCGCCGCCCGGATGGGAGGTGTTGAACTCAGTGCGGTAGCTGAGAGTGGCGCTGCCGTAGCACTGTACCGTTGACGACGTGTTGCGCACCTGGATGATGGCGTGCCAGTCGATCGAGATCTCCTGGTTGCGCGCGATCACCGCCTGCCCCACCGATAGGTCGTCGTCCGCCTGCACCAGCTCAGCGCCGACCACACGCCGGACCAGCGGATCGGCGCTGAAGCCCAGGGGGGACCCCAGCACCGGCTTGGTCGACACATTGTTATCGTGGAACACCGCCGCGTTCTGCTCGGCGATCTCCTTCAAGTCCAGCCCACCGAAGAGCGACGGGCCACCCCCGGACTCACAGGCGACCAGACAAAAAACCACACCGATCCAACATCGAAGTCCGAACCTCGAGAACATCTAACCCTCCCCTTAACATCATTGAATGCCGGGGGGAGTGCACCGCCTGTGCCACGCTGGTCCGAAGGCAGTAACCCGGTAACTGCTCAGCTCTGGGGGGCTTTGTCTCGTTTCGACGGTGCTGCCTTTGGCGACGACCGTCGTCATGGCGCGACGACGGTCGTCAGGCGGTCAATCCGTCCAGGGGCAGCCGCGGTAGCAGCCGGACGGACCCTTGCCGCCGTATCGGCAGGTGCCGCTCTCGCAGTACCAGCAGTGGCCGCAATCGCAGTCGGTGCCGCATTGGCCCATGCCTGACTCCGCAGAGCCTGAGGCTGAGCAGGCGTCCGACGAGCAGTCCATGTCGCTGACCTCACCGTCGACGCGCAGGAAGCTGGCCGTGGTGTCCTGACCGTTGCACTTCCAAGAGCGCAGCAGCTGGTTGGGGGCGACCTGGCGCAGATCGAGCTTGGCCGCCGGCTCCACGTCCTTCTGACCGGCCAGGATGAACGTGGACTTGTATTTGATCGCGATCTTGGGAAAGCAGCCCCACTTGTCGGTGCAGTTCGACAGCGACGCCGGCGATGTCTCGTAGGTGCCGCACATCAGCTCGGTCACGGTGCCAAATTTGCCCGCGCCGCGGATATGGCCGCCCGGGCAGATGTACAGCGCCATCTCGTAGCTCTCCTTAGGAGGGCAGTCCGTCGTTTTTGCCCACCACGCGCCGACCGCCTGCGCGTCCAGGGACAGCGTGGCCGGCGGGGTGACCGGATCGTCGCCCGTGGTCGCCCCGGTGTCGTCGCTGCCACCCTTGCAGATGTCGGAGTCGAAGTTGCCCATGGTCGGGCAGAAGTTGTCGATGTCATCACCGCCGCACGTGGCCTTAGACCCGTCCAGGCAGGCGTCCAGAGCAGCACGGTTGTCTGTGTAGAACGTCGCGGCCGCTTCGCAGCCATCGACCTCTTCTTGAACCTCGGGGCCGACATCCGCCTCGCACCCCGCTTGCCCGCCCTCTTCCACCTCGCCGCAGCCGACCAGCCACTTGCAGTACGCGGGGATCATCTTCGCGATGTAGTCGTTGAACGCCGCCACGTCAGCGCTGTCCACGCCGCCCGACGTGCTGGTCGACTCGCCGCCGCCCCCTCCGCCCGAGCTTCGGCCGCCGCCGGTTGGCTGCAGGCACACGTCCACACGCCAAGGACCGCGCAAAGTCCCAGAACAACCCATCGATTTCGCATGAATCACCCTCCCGACCCAGTCTTACCACCAGGCCCCGGGTCGGGCTACCGACGGCAATCAGGGGATGTGGCACTTCTCGACAACGTCCGCGATGTCATCGCAGATGTCGCCGTCGTTGCAGTCGGAGAAGCCCAGCTCGCCCACGCCCTCGTCTGCGCATTTGGCCTGCGTGAACGTGGCGCGGCTGCAGCAGCTGAGGTAGGAGCGGAACGTCTCTTCGCACCCCAGCGTCGTGGCGCTCTTGCGCTCATCTTCGCACTTGCTCAGGCAGGCGTCGCGCGGCTCGACGTGGTCGGGGCAGCTGGTCGCCAGGTGGTCGCAGACCGCGATGCAGGTGTCGGTGGCGGCTGCGGGCTCATCATCCGACGAGCATGCCGAGACAGCGCAAGCCAAGACGGCCAGGCTGATGAGCGCTTTGACCAAACTCACGGGGCGGTGATCTCCACAGAATCCAAGCGCCACGTCACGTCCGAAGAGGGCGGCGCCGTAGCGACGAAGTGCAGTTGGTAGACGGAGTCGGCGCCGGCGCCGAGCCCGCTCAAGTCGATTGTCGCCTTGTCGACGCCGCCCGCACCGTTGGCGCTGACCGACCACAGCACGGTCGTGTCGCCGGACGTCAGCCCCGTCGCGCGCAGCTCCAGAGAGGCGGCACCCGAGCCCGGCAGGGCACCCGGATCGTAGCCGTACGCAAACGACATGTCGGCCGCGCCCCCGGCAGACACATGCAGCGGCGGCGGGGTCAGCGTGTGCTCGACCGGGCTGCCGGTGAAGTTGTCCGCGTCCACCGTCGCGTGCACGCTGGGCAGCTCGCCGCCCGAGGCCAGCAGCCAGGTCTCGGAGACCCAGCCGATCGACGGCATGTACAAGTCATCCTGCACGGCCACCGCCGACTCGAAGTCCTGGGACAGCGGCACCTCGACGCACTGCGCGACGTTCAAGCAGCGCCCGGCCCAGCAGCCGTCCACCGTGCACGGGTCGCCGTCGTCGCAGTCGCACCCGGTCGGCGCGCACTCGTTGACGACACGCACCGCGTCCAGAAAGACGCCGGTAAACGTGTTGCTGATGTTGTCGTACGTGTTGAACTCAAACCGGATCTCGACCACCTTGCCGGCGTACGCCGCCAGCGGGATCTCGATGCCGCGCCACTGCGACATCAGGATCTCCATCTTGTGGTTGAAGACCTCGGTCTCGACGGGGCAGCCCTCGCTCTTGCACGTCACGTGCACCTCGAAGCGGTCGTATTTCTCCAGCGACTCCGTGTGCGTCCACAGCGCAAAGCGCAGGAAGGTCTCGCCCATCTGCGGAATCGCCAGGACCGGGGTCGTCAGGCTGGCCGCGCTGCCCTGGCCGTCGCCGACATAGTTCTTGGCGACCGGGTCTCCATAATAGGCCGTACCGCGGAAAGCCCCGCTCCCTCCGGGCGGCGTCCACTCGGGCGCCGGATGCCAGCTGACCTTGGTGTCCACGTCGTCGCATTTGTCACACGTCTCACCCGCCAGCACGAAGTCGCCGAGCGTGCCGTCGTCGAAGTCCGCCGCAAACAGCGTGCCCGCGCACGAGCCGTCGATGACACGCTCCAGAATTCGAGTCTTCTCGCCGCCGTCGAACCCGGTACCGCCGATGACGATGCGCCCCTGCTCCGCCGCCGCCACATGCAGCGACCAGGCGTCCGTCACGTTCAGCGGGCACTGCCCGTCGGGCTTGGTGCAGAAGTACGACTGGTACTCGATGTTGGTCGTGATCCACAGCTCGGGATCAGGCGACGCCGCTGGGTGGAAGTGCAGCGACGGGTTGTAGGACTGGATGCCGCTCTCGGCGGTTTTGACCCGCTCGGAGACCGCAAACGTGCCGCGGTCTGTCGCCGCCAGCCCCTGAATGAACGAGCTGCTCTGGCTGGGTAGCACGGTGCTCTTCCATGACCACTTCGTGATGTCCGCGTTGGTGGACAGGGTCGCCAGAAACGCGTTGATGCCCGAGACCCACAGCTTGCCGACCTCCACGGCGGTCATCACCAGATCTGTCACGAACCCGCTGCCGGACACGCTGTACCAGCCGCCCAAAAAGCGGAAGTCCGTCTCGCCCTGGAACAGCGGCAGGTCCCAGATCGTGTATTTGAACTCCTGGCTGGAGTCGTAGAAGGTGCCGAGCGACGCCAGGTAGGTGATGTCGCCGCTCTGGTCGATTACGCCCTCGATCTCCTGCGGGAAGAAGCCCTTTTGCAGCGTCTCCTGGGTGCCCGGGCTGGAGTGCGTGAACTGGATCTCCTGGCAGGTCCACGGCGTACCGGAGCCCGGATCGAAGTCGCAGCGCGCGGCCGCGGCCCGATTCGCCGTCTTGCGGCCCACCATGTAGTGCGCCGCCGTCCCGTCGTCCCGCAGCGAGCCGAACGTGGCGATGATGTCCTTGAAGCCGGCTGTCGTACCGGCCAGCGCGTCAGAGAAGTTGGGGTCGGACTTGAACAAGCCCGCTGTCGTGCTGCTGCCGGCCTGCGCCGGATCCAGCGACGGATAGCTGCGCCCGCCCTGCAGCACGGCAGACACGTTGTTGTCGCCAACCGCCAGACCGGCCGACACCTGGTTGAGCTCCGTGACCTCATTGGCCAGTACGTGCGCCAGGCCCTGGCCCGGCTCCACCAGCCCCACCCACGTCGTGCGCTGGCCTGCCTCGTTTGTCTCGCGACCGACCGCATACAGCGTGCCCGCCGTCGACTCCAGGTGCACGATGGTGTTGTCCTCGTAGCCGATGCCGTCGAACAGCAGCTGCTTGAAGCCGCCGCACTCGCCGGCAAAGCAGAAGTCCGCGATGGTCGTCAGGTCGCCGTCGTCGCAGGGTACGCCGTCCGCGGTGACAGGACACTCGGTCACGCAGCCGCACGCAGTGGTGCAGACCGGCGCGTGCACACAGCCCGACGCCGGGTCACACAGGTCCGTAGTGCACGGGTTCTGGTCGTCACAGGTGATCTCCTGGCCTACGCAGGTCTTGTCGTCGCACGCATCGTCCGACGTGCACGCCTGACCGTCGTCGCAGGGCACGTCGATGGCCACGTACACACAGTCGATCGTGTCGTTGCACGTGTCGCCGGTGCACACCTCGCCGTCGTCGCAGAAGTCGTCGTCCGGCAGGCCGTAGCACACCTTGTTGATACAGCGATCGTCCAGCGTGCAGCCGACGCCGTCATCGCATGGCGTCTGGTCGTCCAGCGGTACGGGCGGGAAGCCGTCCACGTTCTCTTCGCACGGCCCGGGCACCCAGCAGTCGTCGACGTCGTCGTCGTCCGGCGCAACCGGCGCGTCCCCCGTCAGGCAGCCCGTATCCGCGTTTGCCCCATCCGCCGCCGGGGCACAGGTCTCTGCGCCGTTGCAGAAGGCCTCGTCATCGCACTCGGCGTCCACGGGCGTGTTTACCGCCTCGGCCTTGCCGTCACCCTCCGCACACGTATCCGTCGTGCACGAAAAGCCGTCGTCGACGTCCGCCGGCTCGCCCGCAAGACACCCCTGCAAGGCGTCACACGTCTCCGCGCCGTTGCAGTACAGCTCGTCGTCGCACGTCCCATTGTTGGGCGCGTTGACCACCACGTCGTTTTCTTCATCGCAGGAGTCGTCCGTGCACTGCACGCCGTCATCCAGGACCGGGTCATCGCCGTCCAGGCAGCCTGCCGAGATGTCGCAGATCTCCGCGCCGTCGCAGAAGATGTCGTTGTCACACAGCGTCGCATCCGGGGTGTTCGTCACCTTGTCGAGGTCCGGGTCGCACGCGTCCACGGTGCACGGCACGCCGTCATCCACGCTGGGCGGCGTCCCTGCCACACAGCCGGCCGCGATGTCACACGCCTCCACACCGTTGCAGAACGTATTGTCGTCGCATGCCGCGTTATCCGGCGCGTGGACCACGTCGTCGTTCTCTTCGTCGCACGTGTCCAGCGTGCAGTCGAAGCCGTCATCCAGCTGCGGCGGCACGCCCGGCTGACAGCCCTCGGTCATATCGCAGGTCTCAGGTCCGTCGCAGAACTGGGCGTTGTCACACGCGCCGTTATCGGGCGTATGCACGACGGCGCCGGCCTCCTCGTCACACGAGTCGATCGTGCACTCCACCTCGTCGTCCAGCACCGGCGGATCGCCCTCCTCACAGCCCTCCGCGGGGTTGCAGACCTCCTTACCGTCGCAGAAGACGTCGTCCTGGCAGATCGCGTCCTGCGGCGCGCCCTGACACCGGATCTCAGCGCCCGCGTCCTGGCCCTCTTTCACGCATTTATCCTCGATGGTGCACGCGATGCCGTCATCGCACGTGGCGTCTACAGCCGCCGGGATCTCGGGATAGTCGTCGGTCTCGTCGTCGCACGGTCCAACCACCATGCAGTCGTTTGCATCGGAGTCCGCAGGCGCCTCGGGGACCTCGCCCGCCTTGCATCCGGACGCCGGATCGCTGTCCGCATCGGCGGGCGCGCAGGCCTCGGGGCCGTTACACCACTGGCCGTCATCGCACAGCGCGTTTTTGGGAGCGCCGCCGCACACGCCGGCCTCGCACACGTCCGTCTCCGTGCAGGACAGCCCGTCGTCACAGCTGACGCCGCTGGGCCGCGCCTCGGTGCACTCGCCCTTGGCCTCGTCGCACGCCGCCTCGATACACACGGACTCATCGGGATCCGCGCATGCAACGGCCTCATCCCAGATCGTGCACCCTTTGGGCCCTACGATGCAGGTCTGCGTGGCCGCGCCCGAGCACCGGACCTCGCCGGCCTCGCACTCGCTGGTACACACGATGGTCGGCGTCGTATTGATGCTGGTGCAGCCCATCGCCGTGAGCGCCGCACCCAGCAGGAAAAGTCGTCCGGTCATCAAAACCGCCCTGTCGCAAAGATGTAGCTGCCGTCGCCGTCAGCACCCACACCCAGCGCCTCGATGTTCACGCTCTTGGAGCTCTTGTCGCCGCCCTCGTTCCAAGGCCACAGCACCAGGCCCGTGGTCACCAGCCCGACCCCGAGCGCCGCAAAGACGCCCCCCATGATCAGGTTGCCGGAGGTCTGGTCGTCGTAAATCTGGCCGGGCTGCGCATTGGCGCGCAGGTCTTCCAGCTCGCTGCCGTCGGACGAGTGCTTGGCAAAAAAGCCGACGCTGCCCAGGGCCAGCGCTGCCCCGCCGCCGATCAGGCTCCACTGCAGCCACTTGCTCTTCTTGGGAGGCGGCGGCGGCTTTACCGGCTTGTCGATCTTGATCGTCGGCGCCGCTTTCTTCAGGTCCACCGTCACCGCGGTTACGTCCGCGCCCGGCAGCAGCCGAACGGTGCGCGTCTCGTCCTTGTACCCTTTCATCGCCACGCGAATCACGTGGGTGCCGGGCGTCAGCTGACCGGCAAAGGGCGTCTTGCCTACCGAGTTGCCGTCCACGTAGACGTCGGCGCCCTCCAGGCCGGTCGCCACGATCCGTATGTCCACAGCCTTCAGCGCCTGATCAAACGTCTTGCGCAGCTCCAGCATCTCGTTCTTCTTGGCCGCCAGCGCCGGGTCGTCGAAGATCTTGTTGAGGATCGCGCGGGCGTCCTCCAGGCGGCCCAGCGCCTGATACGACTTCATCTTGTAGTAGCGGATCTTCACGTGCGGCACCTTGCTGTGCGCGTCGTCGAAGATCTTGATCGCCTCAAGATGGCGACCGTTTTTCTGCAGCTCGATCCCCAGGCCCAGCAGCTTGGCTGCTTCGGCGCGCGGATCGGGGGGCTTGGCCATCACGGTGCCGGCGGCGACCAGCAGCGCTGTGACCACAACAATTATGCGGACCATCCGGCCTCCCGACTCAGAATCTGGCGAACGGGTCGTTGGACTTTGATTTACGCCTTTTCAGTGCGACCAGCTTACTTGCGGTGCCCGCCTGACTCAACGTCTGGGGGTTCAGGTCCACCGTCCTGGAGGTATATCCCTTGCGCGCGATCACCAGTTTTCGTGCGCCGTCGGCCAGCTTCATCTGCAGCGTGAAGGGCGTTTTGCCCAACACTTTGCCGCTCGCCTTATCGGTGACCTTGGCGCCTGCCGGCTTTGATTTGACCTCTACCGCCCAGGTCGCCGGCTTCTCGGGCTCCGGTTTCTCGACGGGCGGGGGCTCCACCTCCGGAGGCGCCGCAGCCTTGACCTCGGTGGGTGCGGGTTCGACGGGCCTAGCGGGCTCGGCCGGCGCCGGCGCTGGTTTGGCTTCCACCGGTGCGGGTTCGGTCGGCGGTGTCGGGGGCTGTGGTGCCGGCGCCGGGGTCGGAGCGGCGACTTCGGGCGGCGGCGTGACGGCCGCAACGGCGGGCCCTCTGTTCTCCGCGGCGACCTGTGCGTTGGCCGCCTGCTCCTTCTGCTCGGCTTTCTCCATCCACTTGGGCACCATCACCGCCGCGACGCCGCCCATTCCGACCAGCATCGCCAGCGCGTAGGGCAACCAATTGTTGGCCTTCTTGCCGCCGGCGCCGGTCGCCGGCGCTCGACTGGACGACGACGATGCTGCGGGCGTGAAGAGCCCCGCGTCCGGCTCCGCATCCTTGGCGAACACGATCGGGACGCCGCGCAGCACCGCGGACTCCACGGCCTCCAGGCGCTCGATGATCTCCGCCGCTGACGCCCACCGACGCGCGGGATCTTTGGCCAGGCACTTCATGATGACCTGCTCGAGACCCGCCGGGATGAGCGCGTCCGGGTGCACCACGCTCGGTCGCTCCGGCGTGTCGTTGCGCACCATGGTCAGCAGCTCCATCGTGCTGGGCGCGTCGAACGGCAGCTGGCCGGTCACCATCTCGTACAACATCACCCCGAATGAGTAGATGTCCGAGCGGTGGTCCACGTCCGGCGACAGGGCCTGCTCAGGCGACATGTATGCGGGCGTACCGAAGACCATGCCCGCCGCAGTCAGCCGCGGCTTGTTGGAGTCCTCGTCGTCCTCTTCCTCGTCTTCCGCGGCAAACGACAGCCCGGCGACACCGAAGTCCAGCACCTTCACAAACTCGTTGGCGCCGCCCCAGCCGGACAGCAGCATGACGTTTTCAGGCTTCAGATCGCGATGGATGATGCCGTTCTGATGCGTCGCCAGCAGCGCGGAGGCGATCTGGGTGGCCACGCGCACGGCCCGAATCGACTTGAAGGCGCCGGCCTTGAGGGCACCCTGCAGGGTCGAGCCCTCAAGAAACTCCATGATGAAGTAGTACCCGGCCAGCTCGTCTTCACCGTAGTCGGTGACGTCGACGATGTTGGGGTGGCCGATGCGACTGGTGGCTTTTGCCTCGCGCTCGAACCGCTGCACCATTTTTGCGTTGAGCTGGCTCGACCGAAACAGCGACTTCATGGCGAACATACGGCCGAGCTTGATGTGCTCGACTTTGTACACAACGCCGAAACCACCCTTGCCGATGCGCTCCACGACGCGATAGCGATCGTTGAGCACCCTGCCGATCAGTGGGTCAGTCCAGGCCAAGCTTTCTCCTCGGTACTCCTATTACTGGAGCAGGTTTCCGAGCAAGTATACTGCGAGCCCCCCAAGAAGCGCCATGCCTGCCATGATCGCGAACAGAGCCCAGCGGCTCTGGCCTGACACGGCGGCGGCCTCTTCGGCGGCGGGGTCTACGATCGGGTTGTTTGGAGAAGACGCGCCGGCCCCACCTTTGCGGGCGTGCTCGGTCAGCTCCATCTTCATGGTGTTCATGCCGCCCTCGAAACGATCGGGGGTCGGGTTGTCCGGATGCTGGCTGTCGAGTGACTCGCCGCGCGCCATCGCCTCCAAAGCGCGGTTCAGGTCCATGCGGATCGTCGGATGCGCGTCATCCTCTTCTGCCGAGTCGCCCAAAGCGTCCATGGCGTCTCGGACCTGGGCCTCCACGATTTTGAACGACTGCGGGCGATCCAGCTTCTTCTTCTGCAGGCAGTGCAGGATCAAGTCGTCGACCATCTGTGGCCAGTCGGCCTCATCGACGGCTGTGCTGGGCACCACCGGCTGCTGGCGCTGATGCATCGTCAGGGTCTCAAACGGCGTGTCGCCCTTGAATGGCGGGCGCCCGGTCAGCATCTCGTAGAAGACGCAGCCAAACGAATAGATGTCGCACAGATGGTCCGGGCGATGGCCGATGGTCTGCTCCGGCGACATATATGTCGGCGTGCCCATCAGAATGCCCGTTCGCGTCAGGCGCTCGGCGTTGTTGGCCCCGTCGGCGAGCCCGGCGATGCCGAAGTCCAAAATCTTGGCGATGGGCGGCTCGTCCTCTTCCTGCTCGATCACCATGATGTTCTGCGACTTGATGTCGCGATGGATGATGCCTTGAGCGTGCGCCGCCGCCAGCCCGCTGCAGATCTGCTGCGCCATCTCCAGCGCAAACTGGGTCTCCAGGCGGCCGTTCCAGTTGACCAGCTGCTTCACGGTGACCCCCGGCACGTACTCCATCACCAGGTAGATGCCGAAGGTGTCGTCCACGCCGAAGTCGGTGATCTCGACGATGTTGGGGTGCGTAAAGCGCGACGTGACCCGGGCCTCGCGCTCGAAGCGGGCCACGGACTCCTCGTCGGTCTCCAAGCCGCCGGTCAGCACTTTGACGGCAAAAGGGCGGTCCAAGCGGTTGTGCTGGGCCTTGTAGACGATCCCTGCGCCGCCCGCGCTGAGCCGCTGGGTGATCCGGTACCGTCGGTCCAGAGTCTGGCCGATCAGCGGATCATCAGACATCCGATTGCTTCCTTTGCAGTCTGCTGTGGTTGGCTCAGGCGTCTGCGAGGATATCCACCGTTATCGACAGCGTCAACCCATGCTACAATGAGGCGCCTGGGGAGGTCAGATGGCACACTTTACGGTATATTTTAATCGAAACAAGGTGGGTGACTTCGAGTTCGATGGGGGCCGCGTTCGCGTCGGGCGCCATCCGGAGTCCGAGATCTTTCTTCCGCACCAGTCCGTTTCGCGTTTGCACGCTGTGTTTACGCTGCAAAACGAAAAGTGGTGCGTGGAGAATGTCGGCGGCAAAAACGGCCTGTTTGTAAACGGCGGGCTCGTTCGCGCGCCCAAGCGGCTCGGCGACGGCGACCGGGTCGAGTTCGGCAAGTACATCATTCACTACTCAAGCAAGGGTGACGACGTACTCAGCTTCGACGGTCCGTCCATCTTCGACGACGCGCCCACGCACGCGCCTGTGCCCACCGGCCTCGAGGCCTACGACGGCACGCTGAAGATGACGATGGAAGAGGTGGTCAAGCAGCGTCACCACGCGGCTGACATCGTGAAGCCGCACCTGACCTGGGCGGACAACGGCGGCGCTGTGATCGCGCTGACCGAGCGCCTCATGATCGGCAAGGGGGACCAGGCTCACGTCGTGGTCCGCGGCGGCCTGTTCACCGGCAAGATCCACTGCCACGTCATCGAGGACAAGGGCCAGCACGCGGTCTTTCCCGAGACCTGGTGGACCAAAGTGACGGTCAACGGCCGCTCGGTGCCCAAGGACGGCAAGAAGCTGGTCGAGGGTGACAAGATCGGCGTCGGCGCGTCAGAGTTCGTCTATCACAAGGCGCTCTTTACTTAACGACCGCCCACACGTTGTCGAAGCGCGCGTCCGCCAGATCGGTTTGGCGGATCCAGAAGTAGAGCGCGCACCCGTCGCCCCAGTCCCAGCCGGGGGCGTCGTCGCTGTCCACCTGCAGCAGCAGGCGCCACTGACCGTCTCCTCCCATGTCCGCGCACTCGGCCGCCATCTCAGAGGCCGCTTCAGCGCAATACCCCAGCAGTTGATGCCCGATCCGGCGGGTCTCCACGCGTCCGCGAAGTCGCTCGAGCAAGCCCGAATACTCGTCGATTGGAATGTCTGGGCCGTCGTCGGGCAGGGTCCAGCCTTGATCCAGGGTCAGCTCGCAGGGGCGCCAGTGTGCACGCCGGCGGCGACCGTCCGTCGTGTCGCGTGAGAGTCGGCCGATCGACTCGTCGAAATGCAGCACGCGGGGCCCGCAGTCGCCTTTTGAGTCAAAGAAGAAGCTGAGCCAGCCGCGGTCGGGCAGGGCGCCCGCCCCGTCGTATCGTGCGAGCTCCGCTAGCGCGATCTGGCCGACGAACGAGAGGGCGCGCTGTCCCTCCTGAGGCCACGCGACTCCGCGCGGCAGATCGGGTGATCCGCCAAAGCGAGACGCGCCGCTGGGCAGCATCTCCGCGGTCACCCGGGTCGTCGCGATCGTGATGCTGGGCGCCAGCGCCTCCTGCAGCGCGTCAGCCTGTGCCGGAAAGCGGCCCCTGATCACGTTCATGGCTTTGCGTCGCTCCATCGGCACGCAGTGTACACGTGCGTTATGCTGCGCCAATGAAGAACGTTGCTGCTTTGATCGGTGCGCTGATCCTGGTGTGGGGCTGCTCTGACTCTGCGCCCGATCGGTCGGGCGGCTCGGACGTCCCAGCCGACATTGTGGTCGTGGAAGATGTGGTCGCGATCGACACGCCCCCGGCGCCTACTGACGACGGCCCCATCCCGGATACGCCGGACACGCCCGAGACGCCGGATACCCCCGAGACGCCGGACACCTCGCCTCAGCCCGATGTCGCGCCGCCCCCGCCGGTGAGCCAGGGCAATGCGCCGTTTGTGCCGGATCCGCCGGCTGGAGAGGCCACGCGGTGGGTCTCGCCTGACGGCAGCGATGCCAACCCGGGCACGCAGGACCAGCCCTGGCGACAGATCGCGCATGCGGCCGAGCAGGTCGGGCCCGGCGACATCGTGGCGATCGCCGACGGGACCTACAGCAGCCCGATCATCATCGCCGGCAAGAACGGCTCCGAGACCGCGCCGATCGTGCTGCGGGCGGAGGGCGGCGACGTCATCATCGACGGCAGCGGCGCGGACGGCAGCGCCTGGGACAACCGGGACGCGGTCTACATCTATGACTCCAGCTATATCGTCATCCACGGCTTCAACGAGGCGGGCGCCAACCGGGCGGGGGCGCGCGTCAGCTTGTCGCACCACGTCACGATCAACGCGTCGGTGTTTGCAGATAACGGCACCTGGGGCATCTTCACCGACTTTGTGGACGACCTGACGTTAATTGGGAACGAGTGTCGCGGATCGGCCAAGGAGCACGGCATCTATCACTCCAACTCGGGGGATCGCGCCTTGATCGCGGGCAACTGGTGCCACCACAACAACGGCGCCGGCATCCAGATCAACGCCGATCCGATCAGCTCTGAGTCGCAGAACGAGGACGGGATCAGCAGCGACTGCACTATCGAGCGCAACTGGCTGCACAACAACGGCGCAGGCGGGGGCGCCGCGATCAACCTGGCGTCCGTTCGGTCTTCAAACATCCGCAACAACGTGATCCACGACAACCTGGCGACGGGGATCGGCATGTGGGACGACGGCCAGGGCAGCCAATTCGGCAGCCGGGACAACGTCATCGAGCACAACACCGTGGTCTTCGGGTCCGGGGAGGGCCGCTTCTGCATGACCGTGTGGAACGGCAGCATCAACAACACGATTCGCAACAACATCTTTGTGGGCGGCAAGCGCGGCGCGATCAGCTACACCAGCGACTCCTTGCCGGGCCTGGCGTCGGACTACAACACCTTCTACAGCCGCGACGGATGGCACCTGTTCGAGGACGATCCGGCTGAGGACAAGAAGAACATCGAGCAGTGGAAGACGCTCTCGGCCGGGGACGTCAACTCCACCAAGGTCTTGCCGGACTTCTCGTCACCCGGCGATAACGACTACGCGCTGAGCGAGGGGTCGGCCGGGGTGGACGAGGGCACGACCGTGCCGCTGGATCACGCTTATGACGGCATCGCGCGGCCCCAGGGCGCGGGCCACGACATCGGTGCTTATGAACGTTAGAACCTTATTGATTGCCGCGGTCTTGTTTGCGCTGTCCGCGTCGGCGACCGAACCGAACCTGGACAAGGCGCCGGTCCGCGTGAAGCTTGGGACGCCAAAAGTGACCGGCGCGTGCGTGCCGGCGGACGTGATCAAGGCCGTCGCGCGGCGGGAGATCATGTGGACCAAATGTTATGAGCTGATGCTCAAGAAGCAGCCCACGCTGGCCGGCACGGCGACGATACGCTGGACCATCAACAAGCAGGGGCGCGCGGAAGAGGTTTGGGCGGTGAAGGGAGGCACGCTCAAGGACATCAGCATGCTGCACTGTCTGCGGGGCATCGCCAAGCGGCTGCGCTTTGAGCCGCCGTCCAAAGGCGTGTGTGAGGTGCACCAGCCCGCGGAGTTCTCGGGGGGCAAGTAGGCCTTTTTACTGCAGCGGGACCGCGGTCGCGTGGTCGTCGTTGGGGTCGTAGAAGACGACGCGCTGCTCGCTGGAGTTGCGCAGCACGAGCAGGTCCGACTTGGTCAGGATGTTGATGCGGTTGGGGGCCACGCCCAGCGAGATCGACGTGATCTCGGCGTCGCGGAGGTCCAGGCGGAAGAGGCCGTTGTTGGCGATCCACAGCTCGGAGTGCGCGGGGCGCGAGACAAACTCGTGGAGGTTGGCGCCCGGGCCGTAAACGGTGGTTTGCGTGCCGGTGTCGGCGTTGTGCAGAATCAGGTTGCCGCCGGTGCCGACCGGGGCGATGACCACCAGGTTGTCCTCGTGCGAGACGAAGAAGGAGATGCCGCCGTCGTAGGGCAGGGTCTCGATGATCACGCCCTGGGTGGCGGTGTCGATCAGCAGCAGGTCGCGACCCTGAGCCATGTTGTGGCGGTAGCTGACCATGGTGGCGCCGTCGGGGGTGAAGCCGACCGGGCCGTAAGCGTCGTCGATCATGCTCAGGCTGCCGTTGTGGGTGTCGACCAGCGCGACCACGTGTGACGGCTCGGGCTGCGCCTGACCGCCGGTGGTCGGCTGGGTCGGTGCGGCGTGGCTGAGCATGGGAAACGCGACGTGGGTGCCGGTGGGGGAGACGCCGACCCAGGAGAACGAGAAGAACAGGTCTGCGCTGGCGTTCTCCACCTTCAGGTGCCAGTTCTCGCCCGCCCAGAAGCTGGCCGAGCCCAGCTTGAAGCCGCCGTTCAGCAGCGCGTCCAGGTTGTAGGACAGCAGGTGCATGGTGCCGCCGCCTTTCAGCAACGGGCCCGCCATCACGTAGAGGATGTCCTGGTCAGCGGCCCACATCGCCTCCAGCCACTCTTGCCCGTGCGGGATGCGGTGGATGTCCATGGTCAAGGTGTCGATCAGGTTCAGGGGAAACTGCTTGTTGCCGTTGTCGGCCACCACCACAAACCGGCGGCTGGGCGACATGCGGGTGCCGTGATAGCGCGTGGGCACCTCGATGCGCGTCTTCTCAGCAAAGGTGTGGCGGTCGAACAGGATCAGCTGTTCTTTGCCGTTGCGCTCGGCCATCACCAGGATGCCGGACGAGGGAAACAGGATGCGCAGGTCGCGCAGCCCGGTCAGGTCGATAACGGCGTCCGCCCGCATCGCGGCGGGGTCCACGCGGACAAGCTCCTGCCTGCTGATTTTGCCGGTGGGTGATTTGGTTGTCTGAAGGACAAAGACCGTCTCGGTGACGTGGTCGACGGCCAGCGCGCCGAAGCCCAGATAGGTGTCCTGGCCGGGCGCATTCTCGCCCAGGGTCATGCCCTCGCATGCCAGCGCGATAGACGCGCAAATCACGAGGAAGCCGACCCGCTGCACTGTCTTGATCATTCGCTCAGTCATTTTCATATCCCTCCGTTTTTCAGTCGGACCGACACTTGAGCAACGCCTGTGCCAACGGAGGTGTTCGCTAAAAGAGGGGTAGGGGCGCCGGCGGCCGAGATCGGCGCGCAGTGGGCCGCTTCTTGGTGTTGACGGTGCGTCCGCCGTAGTGCTTTGAAAGCCGCCGCTCATGCTCGATGTACGCCGCCACCCCCATGCCGCCGACCACCGGCTCCAGCGCCCGGGCCTGGGTGTCCAGTCGCCGAATCGCCGCCAGCTTGTCGTCGTTGCCCAGCTTGGCCGCATCCACGGCGCTGCGCAGCACCGACAGCGTCTGGTCGTACACCTTGATCGGCACCGGGAACGGGTGTCCGTCCTTGCCGCCATGCGCCAGCGAAAAGCGCGCGGGATCCGTGAACCGGCTCGCCTTGCCGTGAATGACCTCGGCCACCATCGCCAGCGACTCCAGCGTACGCGCGCCAAGCCCGGGCGTGAGCAGCAGCTCCTCAAAGCTGTGGGGGTCCGCATTGGCCGCCGCCGCCAACGTCGCGTGCAAGCGCCGCTCGTCCACATCCCGCGGCCGCACGTCGTGATGGTTTGGCATGACCAGATGCGGCAAGCAGAGCTGCGCCGGCTGCACTGCTGGCGCGGGCAGCGCGGCCCGAATCGCCCTGAGGGTGCGGTCCGGCCCGTCGTGCACCATGTTCAGTGTCAGCTGTCGCGCCCCACCGGCCCGGCCATCGGCCAGGTTGCGGATCGCCGCCTTGCGCCGCAGCCCCTCGATGGCGTGATGCGGGTCGTCCACAAAGCTGCGCAGTCCCTCCGACAGCCAGTGATATCGGCGCGCCAGTCGCACGGACGGATCCATCCCCTGCTGCACCACGACCCACGCTCCGTCGGCCGCAACGATGAAGGAGTGCAGGTAGATCTGAAACCCGTCCTGAACCGCCGCCGAGTCCACCTTGGCCACCAGCCGGCTGGTGCGCGCCAAAGCCGCCCCGTCGGCCCCGGTCTGCTCGCCGACGGCCACCAGCTGAGCGGGCGTCTTGCGCGACTGCTTGCCGCGCCCGCCGCACACATACAGCCCCAGCTCGTCACGCACGGGCTCCAGTCCCCGCCGCAGCGCCGCGATCACGCTGGTGGTGATGCCCGACGAGTGCCAGTCCATGCCCATGACCGCCCCAAACGACTGAAACCAGAACGGATGTGCCAGCCGGCGCAGCACCTCGGCGCGGCCGTAATGGAGGATGAGCGCCTCGACGATGATGCGCCCCAGCCGCGCCATCCGATCGGCCAGCCACCTGGGCACCCGCCCGCCATGCAGCGGCATATCAGCCGATCCGGTTCGCCTGCCCATACATATGTTCAGTATGCGAACGCGTGTTCAGTGTCAAGTTTCCTGGTCCGGCAGGCGGCGGCACAGGCAGTAGACGAACTGCTGCTCGCTGCCCCACGGGGTCACGTGATGCTCCTCCTCACAGCGCACGCGGCCGAAGGTGGCGCCAAAGCGGGCCAGCAGCGAGGTGTCGTCGTACCGGACCACATCCAGGCCGCTGCATTGCTCGGGGCCCTCTGCGCCGAACGTGGCGACGATCACGTGTCCGCCCGGGGCCAGGCAGCGTGCGACCTGGCGGACGTAGGCCTCCTGGTCGGCGGGATCGGTAAGAAAGTGGAAGACTGCGCGGTCATGCCAGAGATCGTAGCGGGCCTCCGGTAGCGGGGCGCGGGTGACGTCGCCGACCACCCAGTTGACGGCGCCGGACCGGTCTCCGAGCGCGCTTTTGGCCTCCTCCAGCGCCTTGCTCGAGATGTCCAGCACCGTGAGGTTGTGGAAGCCGCGATCCAGCAGGTCGGCGGGCAGTGTCGAGGTGCCGCCGCCGACATCGATGATCTCCGCGGTCTTCGGTAGGCCCACGCTCTCGATCAGCTTCAGAGACTGTCCCAGGTGTGGGGCATGCCAGCTGACGCGGTCGCTCGCTTTTGTGGCGTAGACGTTGTCCCAGTGGTCCTCTTTGCTCATACCGGCAGACTAGCGGCTGCACCGGGGGCGCGCCTTCAGAATCTTTCAGGAGGTTGATGTGTGTCGGTTTGCTAGTGTCTGCCCATGGACGCTGCCATGACACAGACCGCGCGCCTGGAGCGCTCCCCTCTGGCCTTGCTGGCTCAGGCAGCCGGGGCGCCCTGGCGGTGGCCCGGCAAATGCTGGCGGTTTTGTCGTGCAGTCTGGGGGTACATCGACACCCGCGAGGCGCGGCGCAAGCTGACGCGGCTGCAGGAGCTGGGGTTGATCGAGCAGGTGCCCACGCGCGGGCAGCTGATCGTGGGCAGCGCGGACATGCTGCGCTTTTGGATCTCGCCCGCGGCGGCTGATTATTACCGCAGCAAGGGCATCAACTACGGGTTTCACCAGGTGCTGCGGTTTCTGGATGAGCCGGCCTCGCTGACCGACCCGCTGGGGTTGTTCAGCTCGCGCGACAACATCATCGGGCACGTGCTGCAGGTCGTGCACGCCAACCCCGTCTACGACATGCAGCTGCTCGCCATGTTCGAGGACGGCGTCGAGCAGATGGAGCTGCAGACGGCCCAGATGCTGGACGGCACGCACCCGCGCGGTGGGTCGATCTCCGCCGTGGTCGAGGATCCCGACTATCACCGGCGCCTGCTGGCGTACGTGACGACCTATCGGCGTGACGGCGCGGCCCCGCCGATGCTGCGCGAGAACATCAAGGGCGGCCCCTTCGAGCCCATCGAGCGCGTCTTCGGCGCCCTGCCCACCGCCATGCAGTACTTCTGCACCCTGCCCATCGGCTTTCGCGCCGGGTTGCGACACCTGCGCACGGTCCGCACTTTCGGCGCCCACGTCCCGGGAGGCTACAGCGTCACCAAATAAGCGATCAGCGTGTCGTAGTGCACGTGAGCCGCGATGGCATTCTGCCCGTTTGGCCCTGAATGGCGCGATATCGCGCCATTGGGGCGGTGGATGTCGCATCCTGGCGCTGAATGGCGCGATATCGCGCCATTGAGGCGGTGGATGTCGCATCCTGGCGCTGAATGGCGCGATATCGCGCCATTGGGGCGGTGGATGTCGCATCCTGGCGCTGAATGGCG
>CAZJHX010000019.1:0-70182 GCA_964545715.1 uncultured Myxococcales bacterium | reverse complement strand
GGCGCGATATCGCGCCATTGAGGCGGTGGATGTCGCATCCTGGCGCTGAATGGCGAGGTATCGCGCCATTGAGGCGGTGGATGTCGCATCCTGGCGCTGAATGGCGCGATATCGCGCCATTCGAGGGGAGGATGATGCATCCAGGCCCTGAATGGCGAGGTATCGCGCCATTCGGGGGGAGGATGATGCATCCCTGGGCCTGAATGGCGCGGTATCGCGCCATTCGAGGGGAGGATGATGCATCCTGGCGCTGAATGGCGAGGTATCGCGCCATTCGAGGCGTTGGATAGCTTACTTCTCAGGGGAGACGCGGTGCTCCAGGTCGATGCCCGCACCGCCGGTGGCGTCTCTCAAGGCACGGTACTCGCGCAGGGCGTCGGGGTCGCCGTCCGAGACGCGCAGCGCCCGGATCAGCGTGTTTTTGGGCGTGTGCTCGGACGGGACAAACTCGATGGCCGACGCGTCGTAGCCCGCCCCGCGCACTAGCAGGAGACGAAAGAGATCGGTGATGTGCGCCGCCGCCGCGCGCCGTAGGTGCGGCGCTGCCCACATCGCCGAGAAGTCTCCGCCGTTGTCCGCGTCGGCCAGCGCGGCCCAGCGCGAAGACAGCTCCGCCTGGCAGCACGGCACCACCGCGATCATGTCCGCCCGATGGGCCAGCGCCACCGCCAGGGCGTCGTCGGTGGCTGTGTCGCACGCGTGTAGAGACACCAGCCCGTGGAAGGTTCTTCCGTCTCCAGAGGCGCCAAAAGCCGCGTGCCAGATGGCCGGCGCGTCCAAGTCCTGCAGCGGCGCGACCTCGAAGCGCAGCACGTCGTCCAGCCCGATCAGCGCGGCTCGGCGCCGGCTCTCCTCGACCAGCGGCAGGCTGTGATCGACGCCGAGGATCTGCACCGGGTGGTCCCAGTTGTGCCGAAAGTGCCAGGCCAGCAGGGTACTCAGATAAGAGCGTCCGCAGGCCGCATCCAGGATCCGCACCGTCTCAAAGCGATCGCGCAGCGCCCTGAGCGACGGCTGCAGCACGGCGACCATATGGTTGATCTGGCGATATTTGCGCACCTGGGTGGGCGGCATCGACGCGTCGCGGTGCAGCAGCCCCAGCGCTCGCAGCAGCAGCGGCGCATCATGAGGCACGATGGCCGGCCGCTTGTCGCCGTTCAGCGCGCGCGTGCGCTCAGGCGTCCAATACGCCCGCGCGCGCGCTGCAAAGTTGTCGCCCCACCGCTCCAACATCGGTCAGGCGGCCGTGACGCGCACGGGCACGTTCTTGTGGTAGGGCGTGAAGGCGATCGGGTCGCAGTGTGCGGACTCGGTGAGCAGGTTGATCAGCGGCCCGTGCGGCTGACCCTCGTACGACATGCCGTACCCGTGCGGCAGCGTGACCACGCCCGGGCGGATCGTGTCGTCTACTCTCACCGTGACCTGCACCGACCCACGCCGCGACTCGCACGTGGCGGCGGCGCCGTCCGACAGGCCCGCCGCGCCGGCGTCGTCGGGGTGCATGCGCAAGGCGCCGTCGGCGTCCGTCTTGCGCCAGGCCGGGTTGCGATAGATCGTGTTGGCGTTGTAGCCGCGGCGCTCGCCGGCGATGAGCAGCAGCGGGAAGTCCGCGCCGACGCCCGGTGGAGCAGGCGCCTGTTGCAGCCCTTGCAGCTGCTCGATGAGCTCGGCGATATCCAGGTGCACGCGGCCGTCGGGATGCCTGATAAACGACCACGTATCCTCATACCTGTGCGTCGACAAGACCGTGCCCGAGCGGCTGTCCAAAATGCGCTGGAAGAGCGCCTCCCCGTCCGGCTGTAGACCGGCCCGCACCACAGCGTCGCGGTGCTTTTTGACGTATCGATGCGCCGCAAACCACAGCGGCGCGGCGGCCTCGGCTCCGTCGGGCAGCGCCTTGCCCAGCGTCGCCATCAGGATCACCGCGGCGTATGGGCGCAGGGCAGGGCGCGCAGCCAAGGTGGCGGCGAGCGCGGCGTGAAAGAGCTTGAGCCCGGGCGCCTTGCGATGCGTGCGGGCGATGGCCTCCAGTACCGGGAAGCGGTCCGGGATCGCGCCCATGGCGACCAGAAGGCGGCGATAGATCTCGGGCTCCGGCAGCGTGCCCGGCCGCGGGGGCAATATGGGGGCGCGCAGGTGGAACATGTTGGTCGGAAAGTACAGGTTGAAGAAGGTCGACTCCCACTTCTCCAGCTGCGAGGACCCCGGCAGGACATAGTGCGCCTTGCGGGCCGTCTCGCTCATCGCCACATCCAGGACGACCAGCAGCTCCAGCTTGTCGAAGGCCTGGCCGTACGCCGTCGTGTCAGCGCCCGAGACCATCGGGTTGGCGCTGTCCACGACCAGACCGCGCACGCGGTCGGGGGGGTCATTGTCGATCTCAGCGGGCAGGACGTTGGGCGGATACAGCTTTGAGATCTCGCGCGCCCCGGAGGCGCCGGCGACCCGGCTCTCGTCCGAGCTGTGCCCGATCAGCGGCAAAAAGAACGTGTGGAAGTTGTTGCTGCCCGGCTTGCCGAGGTTGCCCGTCACCAGAAAGAGCAGCTTCTCCAAGTACGAGTTCAACGTGCTGCGATAGCTCTGCTGGATGCCCAGATCGGCCCGCACCGTGGCGCTCTTTGCGGCCGCCAGGCGACGGGCGGTGTCCCGAACGAGCGCCACGTCGACGCCTGCCCGGGACGAGAAGTCCTCGACATCGACGCCCGCCAGCCAGGGCTGCAGCTGGTCGTACCCCGAGCACCGCGCCTCGATGAACGCCTTGTCCACGAGCTGCTCCTGCTCCAGCGCGGCCAGGATCGCGCTCAGCAAAAACGCGTCCATGCCCGGCTTAACGGCCAGGTGCAGGTCCGCCCGCTTCGCGGTCTGGGTGCGTCGCGGATCGATGACGATCATCGTGCGCGCCGGGTCCGCCGCCAGCTCCTTGACCAGCTTGCGCGCCCGCGGGATGCCGTGCGCCTGCCACGGGTTTGTGCCGATGAACAGCACCAGATCCGCATGCTCGATGTCCTCGGTGATGTGGCACGTCTGGCGCCCGAAGAGCTTGCCATTGACCCAGAAGTCGCCGGTCTTCTCCTGCGCCAGGGCCGAGTAGTAATAGCGTGTACCCATGGCGCTGCGCAGGGCGCTGCCGTAGATGCCGCCCAGATGGTTTCCCTGGCCGCCGCCCCCGTAATAGGCCAGCGCCTTGCCGCCGTGCCTGTCGCGCAGACGCACCAACTCGGCCGCGATCTCGGCGATGGCGGTGTCCCAGCTGATCGGCTCGAACGTGCCGTCCGGCCGCCGCCGAAGCGGGCTGTCCAGGCGGTCGCTGTTGTTCTGATAGTGGTCCAGCCGCGCGGCCTTCTGACACAGATAACCTCGCGACACCGGGTGGTCAGCGTCCCCGCGCACCTTCGTGATGCGGCCTGCCTCGGTCGTGATCTCCAGGCCGCAGTTGAGGCTGCACAGGATGCACGCGGTCTTGTGGGTGCTCACGGGTGGCTCTCCTCGCCGGGCGTCAGCCGCGCGCCATGGAGGCGTCGCCGATCATGATCGCCAGCGTCTTCTGCAGCCGCGTGAACACGCTCTGTTGCGCGTACGGGACGCCATGCTCCTCGCACAGCGCCTTCATGGCGGGCTGAATCCGCTGATACTGAAGCATACTCAGATCCGGCCATACGTGGTGCTCGATCTGGTAGTTCAGCCAGCCGTGCAGAAAGTCGTTTACGTCGGACCCGGTCCGGAAGTTCACCGAGCCCAGAATCTGCCGCAGCTGCCAGTCCGGCTTGGAGCTGACCTTGTCCTCAAACCGGTACATGTCGTCGCCGGCGTGGTTGGTCGTGATCACGGTGAAGGTGTGCAGGTTCGTGACCACTTCAGCCAGCACGGAGTTGATGAGCACGTTGGCCATCGCGATGGGACCCAGCGGCAGATACATCGCCGGCAGCGCGCCGAAGTGCCAGGCCGCGTACGGCAGCCACGACTTGAAGAGCAGCTCGCGGCCCAGTCGGGTGCGCGGATCGAAGACGCCCGCGTCGGCGAACGTGATCGGGTCGTCGTTTACCGCGCGCCTGCGCTCGGCCGAGTGCAGCTCCATGAGGGTGTTCGGGGCGTAATATGCCGGCTTCCAGACGGTGGCCAGCACCCCGACGATGGCCAGCTTGACCGCCTTGGGCCAGGGCTTGTCGCGCAGCCACTCCAGGTTGTGCTCGACCAGATCGGGATCCGCCGCCTCGCCCAGCCGATAGTGATGCAGCACGTTGTGCTCTTGATGCCACGCCTGCGGCACGATCCAGTCGAACCAGTCCAGCGCGCGCCGGCGACCACGCGCAAAGCCGCGGGAGGTGTAGCGCTCAGGCGCGTCGGGTACCCGGTCGTAGCCTTTGTGCATCACGTGATGCGCGATCATCGTCCAGCGCGTGAAGCGACCCAGGCTGAGCGCCGCGATCGACAGCGGGTTGGGGGCGATGGGGGCGGTGGCCAGTCCCAGCGCTGTCGCCGTCCGGCCCCAGCGCTCGATCTTCTTCAGGTGGGCCAGGTCCTCGGCGCCGGGAGGGCCCAGCTGCTCGCGCAGGGCCTTGAGCCCGCTGGAGAACGCCAACAGATCGGAGGGTAGAGTCATGTTGCCACGGTACGGCGGTGTCATGGCCGCCCGTATCGCACGGATTGCCCATTTCTGGCCAGCACCCGGGCGGCGTCGTGGTAAAGCAACAGCGATGATCAGCTTCGTCAATGTCGCCAAGCAGTACGGCTCGCAGATCCTCTTTGTGGGAGCGTCCTTTCAGATCAACCCGCGCGAGCGCGTGGGCATCGTCGGGCCCAACGGTGCGGGAAAGACCACGATCTTTCGCATGATCACGGGCGAGGAGTCTCCGGACGAGGGTGGCGTCGAGCAGCCGCGTCGTCTCACAGTCGGCTACTTTCGGCAGGACGTGGGCGACATGGCCGGCCGCAGCGTGGTCGAAGAGACCATCGCGGGCGCCGGTGAGGTCGGGGCGCTGGACATCGAGCTGAAGGCGCTCGAGGAGGCGATGACCACGGGCGAGGGCGACATGGATCGCGTGCTGGCGCGCTACGGCGAGGTGCAGGTCCGGTACGAGGCCCTGGGCGGCTATGAGCTGGAGGGACAGGCGCGGGCGATTCTAGCGGGCCTCAGCTTTCGCGAAGCCGCGGTGGACGGCGACGTGTCAGAGCTGTCGGGCGGCTGGAAGATGCGCGTGGCGCTGGCCAGAATCCTGCTGGGCCGCCCCGACGTGCTGCTGCTGGACGAGCCCACCAACTACCTGGATATCGAGTCGATCCTCTGGCTGGAGGACTTTTTGCGCGGGTACGCGGGCACCGTCGTCATGACGTGCCACGACCGCGACGTGCTGAACCGGGTGGTGAACAAGATCGTCGAGATCGACGGCGGCGAGGTGCGCACCTACACGGGCGACTACGACTTTTACGAGCAGCAGCGCGATATGGAGTCGGTGGCCCGGGCCGCGGCCTTTGAGCGGCAGCAGTCCATGCTGGCCAAAGAGATGCGCTTTGTGGAGCGGTTCAAAGCTCAGGCGGCCAAGGCGGCGCAGGTGCAAAGCCGGGTGAAGAAGCTGGACAAGATCGAGCGCGTGGCGCCGCCGCGTCGCATGGTTGAGCGCGTCTTTCGGTTTCAGGCGGCCGGGCGGTCAGGCGACGACGTCATCCGCGCGGACCACATCAGCAAGGCCTACGGTGAGCACGTCGTGCACGACAACGTGTCCGTGCTGGTCAACCGCAAGCAGCGCTGGGCGGTGATGGGCGCCAACGGCGCCGGAAAGACCACGCTGCTCAAGATGATGGCCGGGCTGCTGGAGCCCGATTCGGGGGAGGTGACGGTCGGCGCGTCGGTGACGATGGGCTACTTTGCGCAGCACGTCATGGAGCAGCTGGACGGCACGCGCACCGTCTTCGAGGAGCTGCAGCACCACGCCCCGGTGGCGGGGATCGGGACCCTGCGGTCACTGGCGGGCGCGTTCGGCTTTCAGGGAGAGGACGCGGACAAGCCGGTGGGCTACCTGTCCGGCGGGGAGAAGGCGCGCCTGGCGCTGGCCCGCATCCTGTTCGACGCGCCCAACCTGCTGGTGCTCGACGAGCCGACCAACCATCTGGACATCGCGACCAAGCGCGGGCTGGTGAAGTCGCTGGAGGACTATCAAGGCACCATCGTCTTCGTGAGCCACGATCGCGCTTTCCTGCGCGCCGTCGCCACGCACGTGCTGGAGATCACGCCCGAGGGACCACACGTGTACCCCGGCACCTACGACGAATATGTGACTGCCACCGGGCATGAAGCGCCCGGCATGCGCGCAAGCTGACTGTGGGCTCCGCCGACGGCGGAGAGGCTACTTGCTTCACCCCATTTTGCCGCATCTGGCGGCAACCTCCGGGCGGTAAAGGCGCTCTAGAAACGGGTCGTCAAAGACCTCTTTGGAGACCTCGGGCTCGACCTCCATGATCTGCCGAATCCAGTACTGCGTGATGGTGGCGCCTGCCACAAGGTCGGCGGCACCGTGCACCAGTCGCGCGGCCAGGCGACGCTCGTAGATGTCCCACAGCCCGCGCACGGCCTGGTCGAAGTTGGTGGGGCGGGACGGCTCCGGGACGGTGGCCAGGTGCTCGACGAGGCAGCCCGGATCCTTGGCCGCCACAGCCTGATCGACCAGCCGCGTCACGGAGGCGCGCGGCCGCAGCGTAAACGCGACGGCGACCAACGCTGCGACTCCGAGAATCCACCACATGGCAACACCATACACCGGTTGTGCATGGTTTCGTGCTGTCTTCCGTCTATGATCACGCCATGAAGACGCTCTCCGCCCTCTCGCTCTTCTGCGCCGTCGCCCTCGTCTCCCCCGCTGCTCAGGCCGACCGCGTGCTTCTCAACCCCGACCGGTGCGTTGAGCCCAAGGACCCCCAAATCCAGGCCAAAAGCAGCGCGTTCTCGCGTGCATCCGCTGAGAGCCTCAAGGCTGCGCTAGCGGCGAAAGGGCTGACGAAGATTCCCGTGCGCATGGACGTGGAGACCCTGCACAAAGGCGCCCGCGGGAAGGCGGTCAACCCGCGCAAGGACGAGCCCGGCATGGTCCGTGGCCCCAGCTACTGGCAGGGCAGCCCGGGGACAAAGGCTGTTTGGAGCTTCGTACAGGACAAGCGTGGGGTCGTCTACAGGCTGATCAAAGCGCCGAAGCCCGAGCGGACCGAGGTGCTGCACCTGTGCGGCTGCCTGCCGTGGGACTGCAACAACGGCTCCCCGTGCGGTGCGTGCCACGAGACGGTCCAGATCTGGTACGGCCCGCTGCCCAAGGGCTCGCAATACGGCGGCGAGGTGACGGTGGAGTATGCGGTGCTGACCCTGGAGCACACCTACGAGAAGGGGCGGTGTCGCAACCGCTGCTATCCCAAGCCGGGCAGGGCCCCACGCGCCAGATAGCTGTGTGCTACCGTGCGCGGCCATGTCGAGCCCGCGCACCAGGCTGACGGTCGCTGTCTTCTGCGCCGCCGTGTTTCTCAGCGCCGCGCTGCTGTTCGCCGTCCAGCCGATGGCCGCCAAGATGCTGCTGCCGCTCTTCGGTGGCGCGCCCAACGTTTGGAACACGTGTCTGCTCTTCTATCAGGCCGTACTGCTGCTCGGGTATCTGTACGCCCACGGCGTCGCTCGCCGGCTGAGCCCGCGCGCTCAGGCGGCCGTTCATCTGGTGCTGCTCGCCGTCGTCACGGCGTTTTTGCTGCCTATCGAGGTGTCGCGGGAGCTGGACGGCGCGATCGTCAGCTCGCCGCTGAGCGCGCTGCTGAGCCGCCTGCTGGTGCACGTCGGCCTGCCTTTCTTTGTGCTGGCGGGCACCGGCACCCTGCTCCAGGCCTGGTTTGCGCGCACCAGCCACCCCGACGCCGGCGATCCGTACTTTCTCTACGCGGCGGGCAACCTGGGCTCGATGCTGGCGCTCATCGCGTATCCAACGGTGCTGGAGCCGAGCCTGGGTGTGGCTGAGCAAAGCCGCCTCTGGGCGCTGGGCTTTGGGGGGCTGGGACTGCTCATCGCGGGGGCGGCGGCAACGATGCAGACGGGGGACGCGGCTGTGACGGCAAAGCCCACCGCAGCCGAGCCCCTGACGTCGCGGCGTCGCGCGGGGTGGCTGCTCAACGCCTTCATCCCGTGCGCCGTGATGATGGGCGTCACCTTGTACCTGACCACCGACATCGCGCCGGTTCCCATGCTGTGGGTGCTGCCCCTGGGGCTCTACCTGCTGGGCTTCATCGTGGCGTTCGCGCGCGTGCCTGAGGGCGTGCTCGCCGCCGCGGGCGCGCTGATGGCAGTCGCGGTGGCCGGTGCGCTGGCGCATCTGATCACCGAGCAGGAGCTGCCGACCTGGGGGGCGCTGTCGCTACACTGCGGCGCGTGTTTCCTGGTCGCGGTCGTCTTCCACGGCCGCCTGGCCACCGACCGCCCGCCCACGGCGCACCTGACGGAGTTCTACCTATGGATCTCCGCCGGTGGGGCGCTGGGCGGTGTTGCCAACGCGCTGCTGGCGCCGGTGCTCTTCGACTCGCTGATCGAGTACCCGCTCTGGCTGATCCTGGCGCTGGCGGCCGTGATCAGCCCGTGGCGCCATGCCGGACCGACGCGCAGCCTGGCGCTGGCGGTGGTGCTGTGCCTGGTGCTGGTCGAGAGCCGCCGAGACGACGATCGGGACCGCGGCGTCATCTTTCGCCACCGCAGCTTCTTCGGCGTGTTGACCGTGGCGGACGACGCGGACGGCGAGTGCCGACACCTGCTCAACGGCACCACACCCCACGGCCGTCAGTTTCGGGATCCTGTCCGCGCGCTGGAGGCGCTCAGCTACTACCACCGGCGTGGACCGATCGGCGACGTGTTCAACCACTTCTCGGGGCCGCTCGCCAAACCCGAAGTCGGTCTTGTCGGCCTGGGCGCCGGCGCGCTGGCCGCATACGGAGAGCCGGGCCAGCGCGTCACCTTTTATGAGCTGGATCCCCACGTCGCGGACGTGGCGAGCGACCCCACGCTCTTCACGTACCTGGAGGACTGCAAGGCCCACCTGGAGATCGTCCTGGGCGACGCCCGCCTGCGACTGGCCGACGCCCGTGACGCGCAATACGGCATCCTGGTCATCGACGCCTTCAGCTCCGACGCCATCCCGATGCACCTGATCACGCGCGAGGCCGTGGCCCTGTACCTGAGCAAGCTCGCCCCCGACGGAATCCTGGCCATCCACATCTCCAACCGCTACCTCCGCCTGCGCGGCGTGGTCGCTCGTCTGGCTGAGGACGCCGGCCTGCACCTGCGCCGCCAGCAGATCAAAGTGAAAGACGGCTGCCGCGAGAGCTACATGGAGTGGGTGATCATGGCTCGCGACCTGGCTCACTTCGGCTCGCTGCTGGAGAGCGACTGGTGGGAGGAGGTCCCGGTCGACGACACCGTGCGCCTGTGGACCGACGACTTCTCGGACATCGCGGGCGTCATGCGCTGGACGGGCACCTGGTAGCGCCCGCTCAGCCGGACAGATCGATGGTTGCGCCCTCGAGGTCGGCGCCCTCAAAGCGCGTGCGGAGCAGGCGGGCGCCCTCCACGTTGGCGTTTCGCAGGTCTGCGTCGGAGAGGTCGGCGGCGATCAGGTTGATGAAGCGCATGTGAGCGCCGGCCAGGCAGGCCCGGCGGAAGCAGGCGTCCTTGCCGTTGCCGCTGGGGATGTTGGCGTCCGTCAGGTCGGCGTCTTCGAAGGTGGCGCCGTGGAAGTATGCGCCGCGCAGATTGGCGTTGACCAGCCGTGCGCCCGTGAGGTCGGCGTCCTCGAGGTTGATGGTGCGCAGCCACGCGTTTGTCAGGTCGGCGCCTCGAAGCTGGGCGTCTTCGAGGTCGGCGTCCTCCAGGTTTGCGCCGCGCAGATCAGCGCCCGTGAGGTCTGCGCCGCCCAGGAGAGCGTGTTGGAAGTAGCGCTCGCCCGCCTCGTAGCGGCTCAGCAGCTCTTCCGCTGAGCGCGGCGGGGCGTAGTCGGCGGTCGGCGGCGCAGGCTCGAACTCTCGGTGCAAGCTACAAGACCAGCAGGCGGATCTTCACCGAGGCGGTGTTGTTGCCGTCGGGCGCGGTGCCCGCGTTGAAGAGCGCTGTAGCTGTGAACTCGTCGCCGGAGAAGTCGCCGGCGGCCTGGTATGTGAGGTTGCCCAGGTTGTTGACGCCGATGGTCTGGTTGACCGAGACCGGCACCCCGTTCAGCTTCAGCGTCGCCCCGGTCGGCAGCGCCTTGATGGTCAGCGTGGCCAGGCTCGGCGTGAAGGCTGACGTGAACGTGGCCTGGTCAAACGCGAAGTTCTGCCCCTGCTGGATGCTGAAGTTCACGATGCGATGCACGTCGATGACGACCTTGTTGCCGTTCCACTTCTTCTCGCCCGGGGTCTCGCCTGCGTACACGATCGTGGTCTTGCCGTAGAAGGTGGCGTCCGGCGTGAAGCTGAGCTGCCCCAGCTGGCCGACCGGGATGACGGCGTTGGCCGCGACCGCGGAGCCGGCTTTCTTGAGCAGGCCGTTGGGGGACAACGTCAGGACGGTCGCTTCCAGCAGATCGGTGATGAACGCGTCGCTGAACTCCTGCGACGTGAAGGTCAGCACCTTGTCCTGGTCCACCGGCTTGTTGATGTTGGCCACCATGTTGACGGTGACGGTGCCCGACGCCGCAGCGTATTCGCCGGTGGCGTCCGCCCCGACCCAGTCGAAGCTGTCTGCGCCGGCGAAGCTGAGGGAGCCCACCAGACTCGTGTCGGAGAGGTGCTCGGGGCCGTACTCCTGGTTGAGGACGATGGGCACGCCGAGCTTGCTGATCACCGACCCGCTGGGCAGCGCCGTAAACTTGATGGTCTGCGGCTCCGTGGACTCCACGTCGTTGAAGAACGGGGTGAAGAACTCGATCGGCAGGCCGAACGTGCCCTCCTGCGCGACCCAGATGCTGGTGTTGGAGATGGTCGGCACGTCGTTGACCTCGTTGACGGTCAGGTTGGCCGTGCCCTTGTGCGCGTCGACGACAAACTCGATGAACGCCGGCGTAAAGTCCACGTACATGGCGTCGTACTTGAAGTTGTCGCTGCCCACGTAGTCCGTGTTGGGCATGTACGTGACGTCGACCAGATCGGACGCCGCGATCTCCTGGTTGAGCACCAGCTTGGTGCCGGCCAGCAGCAGGTTGCCCTTGGTCGGTGGGGCCGTGATCCGCACCGCCCGCAAGGCGCCGCTGGCGTTGGGGAAGGCGCCGCTGAAGTCGCCCGGGACAAAGGTCATGGCCTCGTCCTCGTTCTCGTCTTTGGCGAAGCTGCCGGTCTGGGTGGTGCTGCTGAAGTCCTGCCCGGTGACCGACGCGTCCTTCATCATGTACATCGGGTTGTCGTAGTTGCCCAGGCCCGGGTCGTTGCCGTTGCAGCCGGTGAAGGTGGCGCCCGAGATGTTCAGCGTCCCGTCCGTGGCGACAAAGATGCAGCCGCCCTTGCCGTGCCCCGCGCTGGTCTGGCCCGGGATGCCCGCGGCGCCGCCGGTGGCCGAGTTTGTCTCGAAGACCGGGTTGGTCAGCGTGAGCGTGGCGTTGGACACGAAGACCGCGCCGCCGAAGCCGCCCCCCGCGCCGGCCGCGCCGCCGATGAACTCGCTGATCGACAGAGCGCCCTTGCCGCCGCCGATGCCGGGGGTGCCGCCCGCGACCGGGGATGCGCTTTTGGCCGCACCACCTCCGCCGCCGCCGAAGCCGCCCGCGCCGCCGACGCCACCGCCGCCGTTGCCCAGCACGTCGCCACCGCCGCCGCCGCCGCCGAAGCCACCTGCTGTGCCTGCGGTTGCTACACCGGCCGCACCGCCGCCGGCACCATTGCTGTTGTGGCCGCCGACGCCCGGCTTTTCGGGGTTGGCGCACGTGTTGGGTAGATCACCGCCGCCGCCGCCGACCGCCGCGTTGTCCTTGAAGGTCACGCTGGTCAGCACCGCCGTGCCGCCCACCATGGACAGCGCGCCGCCCAGGCCCGCGCCACCGCCACCGGAGCCGCGCGTGTTGCACGTCGCATCCGCGCCCTTTGCACCCAGCGCCTTGCCCTCTTTCAGCGTGACGTTGGAGATGATCACGGTGCCGCCTGTGACCCGCAGCAGCTGCGACTGGTTGGCGCCGCCGATCGAGACCGACAGGGCGCCGCCGTCTATCGCCAGGTTCTTGTTGATGACGATCGGCGACTGCAGCACCGCCGTCTGCCCGTTCATGGAAGCGGCAAAGCCGATCACCGTGCCGTCGGTCAGAGAGGCCGCCACCGCGTCGCGCAGCGAGATGCCGCCCACGGTCATGCCGTCGTTCTCGTCGATCGTCGTGTTGACCAGGAACGACGTCTCGCAGTTGTCGCCACCCCAGCCCGTCGTGCACGCGCAGGTGTGGCTGGCGATGCCGTCGGTGCACACGCCGCCGTTCTGGCACGGGTTGGGCGAGCAGTCGTCGATGTTGTTCTGGCAGTTGGCGCCCGAGTAGCCCGCCGCGCAGATGCACGTGTGGGCGTTGAAGCCGTCGATGCACAGACCGCCGTTCTGACACGGGTTCGGCGCGCAGTCGTTAACGCTCTGGCCACAGGCTTTGCCCGTGGTCCCGGCCGGACAGGCGCAGGTGTAGTCGTTGACGCCGTCCGTACACGTGCCGCCCTGGAAGCAGCCGTCCGCCGTGCCAAGCAGCGCCTGCACGTCGTGCAGCCCGATGATCGGGTCACCCGTGGGGCTGACACCGTGGGTCGCCGTCACGTCGATGCGGAGGTAGCGCACGCTCTCCGGGGTGGGGAAGTTCACGGTCTCCGTGGTCTGCGCCTGGCCGTTGATGACCTCGTGGAACGTCACAAAGTTGATGTTGTCCGTCGACTTCTTGAGCGTGTAGCTCTTGGCGCTGTATTTCCACGCCATCACCACGCGGCCGATCAGCAGCGTCTGGTTCAGGTCGATGGTCAGCGTGGCCGCCTGGGTGTCGTTGGCCGACGCCCAGTAGGAGCCCGGAGACGCGTCCACGGCGTTGACGGCCGGGAAGCCGGGCTTGGTGCTGTTGGCCGTCACGAGCTTGTTCAGAGCGTAGTTGATCGAGCCCGTGCGCGGGATGCAGTCCTGGATGTTGGTCTCGCAGTTGGTGCCCTCGATGCCCGCGGGGCAGTTGCATGTGTACTGGGCGATGCCGTCCACGCAGACGCCGGCGTTGAGGCACGGGTTGGGGTCGCAGTCGTCGATGTTGATCTCGCAGTTGGTCCCCGTGAAGCCCACCGCGCACTCGCAGGTGGTCGCCACGTTGATGTCGCCGCCCGTGCAGACCCAGTTGGCCTCCACCGTGCACCCGTTGGAGCAGCCGTCGCCGTTGTCGGTGTTGCCGTCGTCGCAGACCTCGTTGGTCAGCTTGGTCCCGTCCCCGCAGATCGGGGTGCAGATGTGCTGAGACGTGGTGCTGCCGCCGCCGCAGACCCAATACTGCTCGACCGTGCACGTGTCGGTGCAGCCGTCGCCGTTGGTCAGGTTGTTGTCGTCGCAGATCTCGGCGCCGCCCAGCAGGCCGTTGCCGCAGAAGCCGCAGTCGTTGTTGGCGGGCGCATCCTTGGCCACGGCCACCGTGTATTTCACGGACAAATACTCTTCGATGGCCTGCCGCTGCAGATCCGTCATCACCAGGCCCTTGTAGGCGATGATCTCCGCGATATCGCCCACAAAGCCGTTGTATCCGTTGCCCGAGGACGCGCCGTCCGAGGCGCCGACCGTCGCCAGCGCAAAGCCGACCGGCTTAGGTGCGTCGCACAGGGTGCCCGTGACGCCGCCGTCGACATAGATGGAGCTGGCGCCGACCGCCGAGCCGTCCGCGACCACCGAGATCACCCGCACGTCGCCGTTGTCGATGAACTCCGTGCTGGGCAGCAGCAGCCCGTCTGACGACGACTTGGCCTTGTAGGTCGGGTTGCCGTTGTTGACGATCAGGCCCGATCCCAGCTCCGTCAGCTGGTTGTCGTTGGACGAGCTGCCGGTGCCGACCACGTGACCCGCGCCGTCCGAGGTGCTGATCACGGCAAACAGCGTGAGCGGATAGTCCGCGATCTCAAAGATGTCGGTCGTCAGGTTGACTCGCTGTTGGCCGCCAAAGCGGATGACCGGATGCGCGCCGATCACACCGGCGATCTTCTCCGGCCGCGCGCCGTTCGGTGCGATCCCGTCGTTGGCGACAGCGGAGGCGTCCGTCCAGTTGGTGATCTTGGCCGTGTTGATCTCGGTGCTGGTGTTCTTGGCCATCAGCCACAACGCCAGCCCGCCCGGATCGCTGACCACCGACGTGGCGACGCAGGTGTCCTTGGTCGTGGTGTTGCCGAAGCCGCAGACGTAACCCGGCTCGACCGTGCAGGTCGCCGAGCAGCCGTCGCCCGTGGCCGTGTTGCCGTCGTCGCAGGGCGCGCTGCCGTCGTTCTTGCCGTCGCCGCAGACCTCGCACGTGTCGGCCGTCTGCAGCGTGCCGCCGCCACAGCCGAAGCCCACCTCGACCGTGCACGCGTCTGAGCAGCCGTCCCCGTTGAAGGTGTTGCCGTCGTCGCACGCCTCAGCGCCCGCGGTCAGGCTGTCGCCGCAGGTCGTGGAGCATGTGTCCGCGCTGGTGTCCCCGCCGCCCGAGCAGGCCCAGCCCGTCTCCAGCTGACACAGCTGACTGCAGCCGTCGCCGCTCACGATGTTGCCGTCGTCACACGCCTCGCTGGGGCTCTTGACGCTGTTGCCGCAGACCGTGCTGCAGGCGCGCCGAATCGCCAGCGTGTGGTCGTTGAACGCGGTGAGGAAGTTCATCTCGATCATCCCCGGCGGCACGGTCGCCTGGCCGGCGTTGTTGGCGCCCCAGGCCAGGCCCGAGCCGTCGGACCGCAGCACTGCGGTGTGGTTCTTGCCGGCTGCGATCGCCCGCACGCCCGAGAGCCCCGGCGGGATCGGGATCTGCCCCGCCGTCCCGTTGCCCCAGGTCGCGATGGTGCCGTCGCCGCGCAGCGCGATGGAGTGCTGAGGTCCACAATCGATCGCCACGACGCCTGCCAGCCCGGCCGGCACGTTGGTTTGCGACGCGTTGCCCCAGGCGACCACGGTGCCGTCGTTTTTGACCGCCATGCTGTGCTTCTCGCACGCCTCGACCGCGCTCACATCCGTCAGCCCCGCCGGTGGACTGTGCGCGTTATCATCGCTGTAGCCCCACCCAAGGACGTTGCCGTTCTCCAGCACCACGATGCCGTGGTCGAACCAGATCGACAGCGCCTTGGCGTTGTTCTGCGGGATCTGCGGCACCTGCAGCGCCGCGCTGAACTGGAAGCCCCACACCTCGATCTGGCCGTTGAACAGCACCGCGCCGCTGATGTCGTCGCCAGACGCGATGGCCTTCACGTTTTGGGTCGCGCTGAACGGGATCTCCGCGACCGCCGGTCCGTTGCCCCAGATGATGGTGGTGCCGTCTTTCTTCAATGCAAACGTGTGACGCCGGCCCGTCGCCATGGTGTCCAGGTTGTTCAGGCCGCCCGGTGGCACCGTCAGCTGCGTGCTGGTGTTGTCACCGAAGCCCGTGGCCAGCGGCGTACAGTTGTAGCCCGGCTCCGTCACGCACGTCGGGGAGCAGCCGTCGCCGGCCACGAAGTTGCCGTCGTCGCAGCCCTCGGGCCCCGCCACGACCTTGTCGCCACAGCAGCCGTAGGTCGCGACGCCGTCGATGCAGACGCCGACCGTGCACGGGTTGGACGCGCAGTCGTCGATGTTGTTATCGCAGTTGGTGCCGTCCCATCCGGGCTCGCAGTTGCACGTATACGACCCCGCGCCGTCCACGCAGGTGCCGCCGTTCAGGCACGGGTTCTCGAGGCACTCGTTGACGTCCGTGTCGCACAGCGTGCCGGTGTAGCCGGCCGGGCAGTTGCAGGTGTAGGCGTCGATGCCGTCGACGCAGGTGCCGCCGTTGAGGCACGGGTTTACGGCCGGGCAGTCATCGATGTTGGTCTCGCAGTTGGTCCCGGTAAAGCCCGACAGGCAGGTGCACGTGTAGGCCGCGACCCCGTCCACGCAGGTGCTGCCGTTCTGGCACGGATCGGGCGAGCAGTCGTCGATGTTGTTGTCGCAGGTCGTGCCGTCGTAGCCGGTCGCGCAGACGCACGTGAAGGCCGCGATGCCGTCGATGCACACACCGCCGTTGGCGCAGGGGTTGGGGTTGCACTCGTTGATGTTTGTGGCGCAGAGCGGCCCCGAGTAGCCGCTCTGGCACGCGCACGTGAAGCTGTTGATGCCGTCCGTGCACACCCCGGCGTTCTGGCACGGGTTGGGCGAGCACTCGTTGATGTTCACCGCGCACGTATCGCCCTCGTACCCGGCCACGCAGTTGCACGTAAAGCCGTTGATGCCGTCCACGCACTGGCCGCCGTTCAGGCACGGCGCCGGCGCGCACTCGTCCACGTTGTTGGCGCAGTTGGCGCCGTCGAAGCCCGGCTGACACACGCAGGTGTACTCGGCGATGCCGTCCACGCAGGTGCCGCCGTTGAAGCATTTCAACAGCCCCGCGCACTCGTCGATGTTGTTGGTGCAGTAGAAGCCGTCCCAGCCGTCCGCGCAGTCGCACGAGAAGCTGTTGACCCCGTCCACGCAGGTGCCGCCGTTCTGACACGGGTTGTTGGTCGGACAGTCGGTGATGTCCAGCTCGCACGTCGGGCCGGTGTAACCCGCCGGGCACTGGCACGTGTACTCGTTGACCCCATCCAGGCACGCGCCGCCGTTCTTGCACGGGTTTTCCGCCGGGCAGTCCACGATGTCGGCCGTGCAGTAGGTCCCCGTCCATCCGCTGGCGCAGCTGCACGTGAAGCCCGCGATGCCGTCCACGCATGTCCCGTCGTTCTGGCACGGGTTGTCCGACGGGCAGTCGTCGATGTTGTTCTCGCAGTTGGTCCCGTCGAAGCCCAGCGCGCACACGCACGTGAACTTGTTGACGCCGTCGATGCACACACCGCCGTTCTGGCAGGGCTGGGGCGTGCACTCGTCGATGTTGGTCTCGCAGTTCGTGCCCGAGTAGCCGGCCACGCACTCACACGTGTACTGGTTGACGCCATCCTTGCACGTGCCGCCGTTTACGCACGGCTTGCCCGCGCACTCGTCCACGTCGATGTCGCAGCTCTTGCCGGTGAAGCCCGCCGGGCAGACGCACGAGTAGTCGGCGACCAGATCCGTGCACACGCCGCCGTTCTTGCACGGGTTGGGGCTGCACTCGTCAATGTTGATCTCACAGTTGGGCCCAGAGTAGCCCGCCGCGCAGGCGCACGTGTAGCTGCCGACGCCGTCGATGCACTGCCCGCCGTTCTCACACGGGCCGGGGGCACACTCGTTGACGTTGGTCTCACACGTAGCGCCGCTGTAGCCCACCACACAGGTGCACGTGAAGCCGCCGATCTCGTCGTTGCACGAGGCGCCGTTTTTGCACGGGTTGGGGTCGCACTCGTTGGTCTCAGTCTCACAGTTCGCGCCCGCGTAGCCGGTGGCGCAGTTGCACGTGTAGCTGTCGATGCCGTCCACGCACGCGCCCCCGTTCTGACACGGGTTGGGGTCGCCGTCGTGGTCGTTGACGTTGCAGAAGTCGTCGCGGAAGCCCGCCGGACAGCTGCACGAGAAGCTCAGGTGTCCGTCCACGCAGGTGCCGCCGTTCTGACACGGGTTCGGGTTGGGGCAATCGTCGGTGCTCTTGTCGCACAGCGGACCCTCCCAACCCAGCGCGCAGTTGCAGGTAAAGGCGTTGTCGCCGTCCACACAGGTGCCGCCGTTCAGGCACGGGTTTGGGTTGGGGCAGTCGGGGTTGCTCTCGGTGCAATACGCGCCCGAGTAGCCGGCCAGGCACTCACACGTGAAGGTGTTGACCCCGTCGACGCAGGTGCCGCCGTTCTGACACGGGCTCACCTGCGGGCAGTCGTCGATGTTGATCTCACACGTAGGCCCGTCGAAGCCCGCTTTGCACAGGCAGCTGAACTTATCGACGCCGTCGATGCACGACCCGTCGTTTTTGCAGGGGGTGCCGGCGCAGTCATCGATGTTGACCGCGCAGGTCTTGCCCGAGTAGCCCGCCGCGCACGCGCACTCAAAGTCGTTGACCTTGTCGCTGCACACGCCGTTCTTGCACGGGTCGGGGCTGCAGTTGTCCTCGTCGATCTGGCACTCCTTGCCGATGTAGCCCGCCACGCACACGCACTCGTAGTCGTTGACCTTGTCGTTGCACTGCGCGCCGTTCTGGCACGGGTTGGGCGAGCACTCGTTCTGCTCGTTGTCGCAGTTCACGCCCAGGAAGCCGTCCAAGCACGTGCAGGTGTACGAGGCGATGCCGTCCGCGCACGAGCCGCCGTTCTGGCACGGGTTGGGACTGCAGTCGTCGATGTTGGTCTGGCAGTTCTTGCCGCTGTAGCCGGTCGGGCAGACGCACTCGTAGGCGTTGACCTTGTCCTTGCAGGTGCCGCCGTTCTCGCAGGGCGCCCCGTCGCACTCGTTGATGTCCGTCTCGCAGTTCGTGCCCTCGTACCCCGGCTGGCACGCGCACAGATACTTGTTGATGTCGTCCACGCAGGCGCCGCCGTTCAGGCACGGCTGAGGCGCGCACTCGTTGACCTCCGACTCACACGTGGTGCCCTCGTACCCTGGCTGGCACTGGCAGTCGAAGCCGTTGAGCTTGTCCGTGCACACGCCGCCGCTCTTGCACGGGTTGGGGTTGCAGTCGTCGATATCGAGCTCGCAGTTGTCGCCGGCCCAGCCGTCCGGGCACAGGCACGTGTACTCGTTGATCCCGTCCTCGCAGGCCGCGCCGTTGAGGCACACCGCCAGCCCACCCGCGTTTGTACAATCGTCCACGTTGGTCTCGCACAACGTGCCCACAAACCCGATCGCGCAAACGCAGTCGAACTGGTTGATGCCGTCCACGCAGGTGCCGCCGTTCTCACACGGGTTGTCCGACGGGCAGTCGGGGTTGTTCACCGTGCAATAGGTGCCCGCATAACCGGCGGCGCACTCGCACGAGAAGGTGTCGATGCCGTCGATGCACTTGCCGCCGTTCTGGCACGGGTCGTCGGCGGGGCAGTCGTTCAGGTTGTTCTCGCAGAACTGCCCGTCGAAGCCGGTCGCGCACTCACACGTGTAGTTGTTCTCGCCGTCCACGCAGTTGCCGCCGTTCTGGCACGGGTTCACCGTCGGGCAGTCCGGCAGGTTCACCGTGCAATACGGGCCGGTCCAACCCGGCAGGCACTCGCAGCTGAAGCCGCTGACCTCATCGGCGCAGGAGCCGCCGTTCTGGCACGGGTTGACCGCCGGGCAGTCGTTGACGTTGTTGGTGCACTGGTCGCCGTCAAAGCCCGGCGCGCACAGGCACGTGTAGGCGTTGATGCCGTCGATGCACGTGCCCGCGTTCTCACACGGCTCGACATCGGGGCAGTCGTTGATGTTCTCGCCGCAGTACGGGCCCTCGAAGCCGGGCGCGCACTCACAGGTAAAGGCCGACACCCCATCGGTGCAGCTGCCGCCGTTCTGGCACGGGTTCTCGCTGGGGCAGTCGTCCAGGTTCTCCTGGCATTTGTCCCCGGCAAACCCGGGCGCACAGTCGCAGGTGTACGTGTTCTCGCCGTCGACGCACTCGCCGCCGTTCTCGCACGGATCGGGGTCGGGGCAGTCCGGCACGTTGGTCTGGCAGAACGGACCGGAGAACCCGGCCGGGCAGCTGCACTTGAACGCGTTGGCCAGGTCCTCGCAGTCGCCGCCGTTCTGGCACGGGTTGTCGACCGGGCAGTCGTCCACGTTGACCTCGCACGAGCCGCCCACGAACCCGGGCGGGCAGTCGCAGCTGAAGGTGTTGTCACCGTCGAGGCAGGTGCCGCCGTTCTGGCAGGGGTCGATCTCCGGGCAGTCCGGCAGGTTGTTCTGGCAGAAGAGCCCGTCGAAGCCGAGCTGGCAGGTGCACTCCCAGCCGTTGACCAGGTCCTGGCAGGCGCCCCCGTTCTGGCACGGGTTCTCGGTCGGACAGTCGTCGTCGTTGACGTCACACGTGTCGCCGCTGTAGCCCAGCGCGCAATCGCACGTCCACAGCTCGACCCCGTCGATGCACTCGCCGCCGTTGCTGCACGGGTTGGGGTCCGGGCAGTCGGGCAGGTTGTCGCCGCAGTACACGCCGCCGAAGCCCGCCGGACACTCGCACGTAAAGGAGGCGACCTCGTCCTTGCACACCGCGCCGTTCAGGCACGGATCGGGATCGGGGCAGTTGTCCAGGTTGTCGTCGCAGGTCGCGCCACCGAAGCCGTCCGCGCACTCGCAGGTCCACGACTCCACGCCGTCCACGCAGGTCCCGCCGTTGTTGCAGGGGTTGTCGGCAGGGCAGTCGTCCACGTTGGTCTCGCAGTAGGTCCCGGTGAAGCCGGGCAGGCACTCGCACGTAAAGTTGTCGGCGCCGTCGACGCACAGCGCGCCGTTCTGGCAGGGGTTGTCCACCGGGCAGTCCTGGATGTTGGTCTCGCAGTTGACGCCCTCGAACCCCGCCGCGCACACGCACTTATAGCCGCCCAGCTCATCGATGCACTGGCCGCCGTTGCTGCACGGGCCGGACGCGCAGTCGTCGATGTTGTTGTCGCAGCCGTCGCCGTCCCAGCCCTCGTCGCAGACGCACGCGCCGCCGCCCGTGATGCCGTCGTCGCATGTGCCGTTACCCGAGCACGGGCCCGCTTCCGACGACCCGGGGCACGCCGCGCAGTCCGAGCCGAAGTTTCCGGGGGCGCAGGTGTCGCATGCCGCGCCCGCCCAGCCTACGTTGCAGGTACTGACGCAAGCCGAGTTCACACACTCAGCGGTGCCGTTGGCTACCGTGCACGCCGTGTCACAGTCGCCGCACTTCTCCGGGTCCGAAGACACGTCGGTCTCGCACCCATTGACCCACTCGTCGTCACAGCTGGCGGTGCCAACCGCGCAATCGTCAACCTGTCCAAACAGGTCGATGCGCCAGGTCGCCTTGTTGTCGCCGGTGCCGCTGGCGGCCAGCGTCCCCCGGTCGGCGGGCAGCGGACCAGGGGGGGCGCCCGCTTTCAGCACGATCTCCAGCACCATCTGCTCCAGCGGCGCCAGCGACACCGGGAGTGTGGTTTGCTCCAGTTTGTGCTCGGCCGAGGGTCCGGGCTCATCGACATAACGATAAGCGATGACCGAGAACAGATCTGAGTCGATTTCCAGGCTGTCGACCGCCGCGCTCTTGGTGCCGCTGTTGGTCGCGAGCACGTAGCCGCTCGCCGCGGTGGCCAGCGGAACGTTGCCGTAGTTGATCGCCAGGTTGGCGCTGCACTCGGACGTCGGGTTCTTGTGATCGGCCGGTATGCACACGGTCAAGCTGAATGTCGACGCCTGCGCATCGGTCGCGACCTGGGCGTCACCGCCCGCGTGTGTGGCGTCATCATCCGTGCCCGAGGTCTTGCTGTCAGTCGATGCCGGTGGATCGTCGCCGGTGCCGCCCTCACAGGACATCAGTGTTCCGCAGCCCACGACCAGGCCCAAAGACAACGCCGCTCTCAGCGTCCCAAACTTCATGTAAATCTCCCTTATTGGACAGCAGCCGCTTCGCCTGAAAACGACGTACTGCACCCCCACTCTTGCCCTGCTCCCCCCGAAGCGAGACAAACCTGCCGCTTGCCCATCGCTGCAAGGATACCAAAAAAGGCCTTGGCAGGGGGGATGCACCTGTGAGATAAATTTACACTGTAGTGGTAAAACTATCCCCGCCTCTGTCTGCAAGTGCTCTGATCGCAGCCGCGATCGCGCTTGTGGGCTGCATTCAAGAGCCGGTGGACGCGCCGGTCGTGCTGGACGAGGCTGTTGTCGTCGACGAGGCGCCGGTGGCTCCGATCCGCGAGCCCGTGCCGGTCGGCGTTCCAGAGCACGACGAGCCGGAGCAGCCGCGACACCAGTGGCCGGAGGCAGAAGAGCCCACGCCCGAGCAGCCGCCGGCCGACGAGCCCAAGCCCACCGAGCCGGACGAGCCCGTCGACGCGCCTGAGCCGCCCGGCTCCGACCACGACCCCGACGAGCCCGACCCCGAGTCCCCGCCTGAGCTGGTTTGCGAGCCCGCGACCAAGGGCTGCAGCGGCTTGAGCCTGGCCACGTGCTCGACGATGGGCGACGGCTGGGTGCTGAGCCCGTGCCCGCCCGGACATCACTGCGCGCTCAACGAGGCCGACGCCGGCGTATGCGTCCCGGTGGCGGACCATCTGACAATTGTGTTCGACACCTCGGGCTCCATGGACACAAAGGTGCCCGGACTGGACTGCGAGAGCTGGACGTGGCCTCAGTGCGAGTCCAGCGCCCAGCCCTGCACCCGCATCGGCGTCTCCAAAGACGTCTTCAGCACCGTGTTGGCGGATATCGACCCGCTGCGGACCAGCCTGTCGCTGTTCAAGTTTCCTCAGGTGATCGAGCCCGACGACACGCCGTCGTGCACCAGCGGCCACTACGGCGGCAAGACCACCATCACGGGCGACCCGGACACCCACACCATCTCCGAGGCCTCCTCCTGGTTCTGGGCCAATATCCACCAGTCGCTGGGCGTGGCGTTTCCCGAGACCGCGGAGCTGGCGGGCGCGTCCAAAACCGAGATCCTCAAGTGGATGGACGGCTCCGAGTCGCTGGCCGAGACCTGCGTGTCGGGGCAGCCGTACTGCCACGCCGATCCCGAGCTGCGCGCCACGGGTAGCACGCCCATTGGCCGCACCCTGTTCTACGTGGGCGAGTACATGCGGCATCGCGTGATGATCGGCGGGCGCAGCTGCGAGACGGACGACGACTGCCCCAGCGCAAACTACCGCTGCGACGCGGATCAGGGCGTGTGCACCGATCCCGCCAGGCACTGCCGCCGCAACACGGTGGTGGTCTTCACCGACGGCAAGGGCGCCAGCTTCGACGAGTATTTCACCGGGCCGGTGCAGGCCAAGCGCATGGCGTACGGTCTAGGCTGCGCGGCTGACGCCGACTGTGTGGGCGGGGCCACGTGCTCCAGCGCCGGCATCTGTACGCCCGCGGACGCGACAGGCTATGTGTGCCAGAGCAGCGGCGAGCCGTGCGACCCGGCCAGCCAGGATCCCAACGATCCGCTGTGGTGCCCGATGATGATCAACCAGCAGCAGACCTGCCTGCCCGATCCCGTCTCGCAGCTGGAGACGGTAGCGGACCTCAGCGACGCAAACATTCTGCGGTCGCCGGACGGCCAGCCCTTTGGCGCACGAGTCTTCGTTGTCGATATCAGCGGGCAGGACGAGCTCGCCGACAGCTTCAAGCTCGCAGCCGCCGGCGGCGGAGCGCTGATCACGGCCGATATCACCGACCAGGACAAGCTTTTGGAGCAGCTGCAGGGCCTGCTGGACGTCAAAAACAGCAGCATCTGCGTCGACTAATCCGCGCGGCGGCGCACGCTCCCGTCCTGTGATAGTTTTCACCCATGTCCGATGACATTGACGGCGCCGGGTTGCGCTGCCCCACGTGCGGGGCGGACTACCCGGCCACGGCACGCTTCTGCACCAATGACGGCACGCCCCTGGCCGCCGCGCAGAGCGACGATCCGCTTATCGGCACCCGTCTGGACGGCCGCTATCTGGTGTTGCGCAAGATCGGCGCGGGCGGCATGGGCACGGTGTACGAGGGCGTGCAGCTGTCGATCGATCGGCCGGTGGCCATCAAGGTCATCCGTCACAGTGGGCGCATCAACCAGCGCCAGCGCCAGCGCTTCTGGATGGAGGCGCGCGCGGTCAGCCGTCTGGAGCATCCAAACGTCGTGCGCGTGTACGACTTCGGTACCGGGGCGGACGACTCGCCGTTTCTGGTGATGGAGCTGCTGCGCGGCCACTCGATCGGCGATCTGGCCACCCGCGACGGCCTGCCGCTGCCCAGCCGGGCGGCGCTCACGCTGATCACCTCCGCCGCGCGCGGGCTTGCGGCGGCCCATCGTCAGGGCCTGGTGCACCGCGACATCAAGCCGAGCAACCTGTGGATTCAGGAGGAAGGCGAGACCGAGGGCACGCGGGTCAAAGTGCTGGACTTCGGCCTGGTCACCGGGGGCGCGCTCGAGGATCGGGTGACCGGCTCCGGGGAGGCGGTCGGCACCCCGGCGTATATGTCGCCGGAGCAGATCGAGGGCCGGCTGGATGTCACCGCGGCGGCCGATGTGTACGCGCTGGGCGCGCTGCTTTTTGAGCTGGTCGTCGGGGAGCTGCCCTACAAGGGCGAGAGCGCCATCGACCTGATGAGCGAGCATCTGCTGACGCCGGTGCCCGACCCCAAGACCAGCGTGACGGGAATGACGATACCCAGCGACATTCGCGCCATCTGGGCGCGCGCGCTGTCCAAAGAGGCGGCCGAGCGCTATGCGGACGCCAACGCCATGCTCAAGGACCTGGAGCAGGCGGTGGGCACCGGCGTTACGCACACTGCGATGGCCTCGGACCCGATGTTGCCGTTGAAGATGCGGGAGTTCGCGTCGAGGGCCACGGAGGATCACCCGACGCCGATCGAGCGCCGCCGCCGGCCGACCGGGCGTGGTCCGGCCGCCACCTCGCGCATTCGCGAGCGCAAGCGGGTGACGTCGCTGTCGGTGCGCCTGGCCGATGCGCCGGGGCAGGAGCCTATCGATCTCGAAGAGCGGCTGGACCTGACGTCGGATCAGCTGGAGGCGTGGGCCACGCTCATCGAAGAGGCCGGCGGCAGCCCGGAGATCGTGCCCGGCTATGGGGTACAGGCGGTGTTTGGACTGCCCAACGCCGGCGAAGATGACACGCGCCGGGCGCTGGAGTGCGGCCTGACGATGGCCGGCGAGGCGGGCGGTCTTGCGCCGGAGCTCAGGGCGCGGATCGGCATCCATACGAGCTCCATGCTGGCGACGCTGGACCCCGACGATCCCTCGGGCTTTCGGGTGGTGGGTGATCCGTTCGAGGCCCCGGAGCGGGCCGCGGCCCAGGGAGCGCCGGGCGGAGGCATGCCGATCCTGACGGGGCCGGCGTATCGGACGCTGCACCGCACGCTGGCGGAGCCGCTGCCCGAGGTCGGCAAGCTGGACGGCGACGGCATCTTTGTGGTGGAGCCCGGCGAGGACGCCCTGCGCACGCACCGGATCTCGGTCGATCTGGGCGACAAGTCCAAGACGATCGGCCGCTCGCGCGAGATCGACCGGGTCGGCCGCCAGGTCATCGACGCCATCACCAACCGCGAGTCGCAGGTCGTGCTGGTCACGGGCGAGCCGGGTGTCGGCAAGACCCGGCTGATGCTCGAGGTGGCGCGCAAGACCCGCTTGTGGCGGCCGGACGTGTAGGTGCTGCTGACCAGCACCGATGAGCGCAGCGACACCCCGTTTGCCCTGTTTCGCCGTCTGCTGCTGGCGGCGTCCGGCAGCGGTACGGGGGCGGCGGCGGCGGGCGTCAGTCGCTGGATCAGCAGCGTCATGAGCACCCGATCGGCCAGCGTCGGTCCGCAGGGGCCGGTGAACATCTTGGAGCTCGTCGGCCTGGCGGAGACCTCGCACGACGGCTCGCGGTCGCCGCAGGGGCGCCGAGTCGCCGGCTTCAACGCGGTGGCGGACCTCTTCGGCAATCTGGCGGCGCAGGGCGGGCTGGCGGTGCTGGTGGACGATCTGCATGGCGCCGACACGGGCAGCCTGCAGCTGCTGGACTTTCTCAAGGGCGAGCTGGACGGCTTTCCGCTGATCATCATCGGCTTTGCGCGCTCCGGCAGCGACGTCTCGGGCCGCTACGAGCACATCCTGGACCTGGGCCCGCTGCCGTCGGAGGCCACCTTGGAGCTGGCGCAGCAGATCGCGGGTAGTCACGCTGACGCGTCGTCGATAAACATGCGCGCATCGGTCGAGCGCTCAGGCGGCAATCCGCTGTTTTTGGAAGAGCTGATCCGCGCCGCGCGCGACTACCCGGCCACGTCGCGCAGCACCCGCCTGCCGGAGTCCTTGCACGCCATGTTGCGGGCCCGCTTTGACGCCCAATCCGAGATCACGCGCACGTTTTTGCAGTACGCAGCCATCGTCGGCGCCACCTTCTGGGCCAGCGCCGTCACAGCCCAGTGGCCCGAAGACGGCGACACCCACGCCCCGACCGAGGACCTGCTCTCCAGCCTGCGCCGCGAGGGCTTCGTGCGCCGCGACCCCACCAGCATCTACCCGGGCCAGACCCAGTGGAGCTTTGTGCACATCATGATGCGCGAGGTCTCGTACGACTCGTGCCTGCGCCGCGATCGCAAGCGCGGCCACAAGGCGGTGGCGAAGTGGCTGGAGCTGCGCGCAGCCGACATCCCGCCGGCCCACTACCCGATGCTGGCCAACCACTACGAGCAGGCGGGCATGCGCGCGAAAGCCGCCGACGCCTGGCGCAGAACGGGCGACGCGGCTCGGGATCGCTACGCAAACGACGCGGTGGCGGCGGCGTACGGCCGCGCGCTGAAGTTGCAGACCAGCTGGTCGACGCAAGAGGTGGTGGCCATTCAGCTGCACCAGGCCAAGGCGCTGATGTGGGTGGGCAAGGACGATGAGGCCAATGCGCCGCTGGAGGCGATTCTGGCGAGCGAGGGCGCCGGCCCCACAGCGCGTACCGATGCGCTGGTGCACCTCGCGCGAGTGGCCGGGTTCGCCGGCAAGGCGGACCTGAAGGAGAACCTCATCATGCAGGCGCGGACGGCGTCTGCGGGGGCTGACCTATGCATGCGGCTGCGGTTGGCAGGCGAGGATGCGTTCGCGGCTGTGTCGCGCGGCGATTACGATTCGGCGGCCGCCATTGTGAAGACATCGTTGGCGGAGGCGTACGCGGCGCCGACCGACTCGAAGGTGCTCCTTCAGCAGGGCAATCTGGAATTGGTGAGCGCGATCACAACGCGCTTCGGTGGTGACCTGGCGGCCGCGGAGGCCTCGCTGCGCCGAGCGCTGTCAGCGTATGAGCAGGCGGACAACCCGCGCGGCATCGGCAACTGCCATCACTCTCTTTCCATCTGTCTGAGGGACCTGGGGCGCTACGACGAAGCGGCCGCCTCGGCACGGACCGCGGCGTCGCTGTTCAGAACGGGGGGCGGCTCTGCGTTCGAGGCGACCGCGCGCCTGAACCAGGCCTGGTGCCGGCTGGAGGGAGGCTACCCGATGCGGGCACGCCAGCTGCTGCAGAGGCTGCGAGATGATCTGGGTGGCTCGCTGAACTGGACCGACCGCGTGCTGGTGGCCGCCGGCGATGGTCTCGCAGCGCATGCGCTCGGCTTAGCTGAGCGGGCCGAGCAGCTGGCGGCCGAATGTCTGGAGATCGCGAGCGAGGGCGATCCGGGCGACGCACTGGCGTGGGCGCGTCATGCGGCAGGAGTCATCTTGTCCGACGTCGCCATGCTCGAGCAGGCGATCGACACGTGGCGTGCACTCAACCGGCCCGCCTGGCTGCTGCGCTCACTGATTGCGCTTGCACCTCTGGTGGACGACGATCATGCTAAGGAGGTCCGAGAAGAGGCGGAGTTGCTGAGAGTCGGACTGGCGGGCGGTTAGGTAAGAGGACACAAGTGCGCAGATTCTGGTTGCTCGCGGTCGTGGGTATGCTGTTCGGGCTGAGCTGCTCGGCAGATGAGCCCGGGGCTCCTCCCGTGGCGAACACCGTTCGTGATGACCTCGCCGGCGCCGGCATCGAGATCCCGGACGGGGCCTACGACGGCGCTGAGCCGATCACCGTTGCCGCCGGCGCCACCATCGCCACGGCGCTTCCCGGTGACTCCGCGCTCATCGTGCGGGCGGTCGGGCCGGCCGTGAAGTTTGGCCCTCCGGGGACAGTTTTCGACCGTCCCGTAACTCTCTCCGTTCCGTTCTCAGTGCGTGAGTACAATGAGGCGGAGCTTTCAGGTCGCTCGATTGCGGTGCTGAGTCAGTCTGACGGATCCGAGGTGGGCTTTGAGATCGGCCCGGTCGGACTCGAGTCCGTGGGCTTTGAGATCGGTCCGGTGGGGCTGGAGGTGGTCGGCTTCGAGATCGGCCCGGTGGGCATCGAGCAGAATCGTCCGGGCGCCCTGTTCGACGCGCTCTTCGTGTTCCCCGTGGAGCACTTCACCACGTATCAAGTTGTGGTCGTCGGCTCGGAGTTGGAGCCGGACACGGAGCCGGAATGCGGTGATGACGAGCCGTGTCCCGACCACGGCGTCTGTACCGACGGGGTCTGCGGCCCCTGCGTGGCTCAGTGTGTCGGCAAGCAATGCGGCGACGACGGCTGCGGCAGGCTCTGCGGGGTGTGTTCGGACAACCTGGTCTGTGAAGCGGGGCAGTGCGCAGAGATGATCTGCGAGCCACAGTGCGAGGACCTGGAGTGCGGAGACGACGGGTGCGGGGACACGTGCGGAGCGTGCGATGACACCGAGGTGTGCGTCGAGGGGCTCTGCGTCGATGGGCCGTGCGAGTCGTTATGTGACGGCAAGGAGTGCGGCGACGACGGCTGCGAGGGCACCTGCGGCGCCTGCCTGGACGGGATGGTTTGCGTGGAGGGCCAGTGCACCACCATCTGCGTACCGGACTGCGGTACGGCCGAGTGCGGTGATGACGGGTGCGGCGGCAGCTGTGGCCTGTGCGCCGACGGGCAGCTGTGCGAAAACGGCGCCTGTGCGGCGCCCTGCACGCCCAGCTGTGAGGCCAAGACGTGTGGTGACGACGGGTGCGACGGCAGCTGCGGCGAGTGCGGGGACAATCAGGTGTGCGACATCGGCGTCTGTGTGTGCAAGCCCGACTGCGACGGAAAGGAGTGCGGCGACGACGGCTGTGGGTTCACCTGCGGCACGTGCGAGTACTCGGCGGCCACGTGCGACGACAACGGCCAGTGCCAGTGCGAGCCCCAGTGCAAAGAGAAGAACTGTGGCCCGGACGGCTGCGGCGGGGAGTGCGGCAATTGCGACTCCTCCAAAGAGTTCTGCAACCCCGGGGGCGTCTGTGAGTGCGTGCCGTCGTGCGCGCCCAACACGTGCGGCGTGGACGGCTGCGGCGGCAACTGCGGGCCGTGTGATGCGGGCTACGAGTGTCAGGGTGACGTGTGCACGCTGGCGCCCCCGACTTGCAGCGGCTTCTGCGGCGGTATCGCGTCGAGCGGCTGCAATTGTGCGCCCGGATGTGCGGCCGCGGGGGACTGCTGCCCGGACTACTGTGACTTCTGCGCCAAGGACGATCCACAGGGCTGCTGCACGCCGGCCTGTCAGGTCGGCAACGAGGGCGCGCCCAACGGCTGCGGCGGCTTCTGCGGTGACGGCGCAGCCTGCGACGAGGCGACCTTCAAAGGCTCCTGCTACGACAACACGGTTGTGGAGTGCGTTACGGGTCTGATCGCGGTGTACAGCTGCGAAGCCACCTTCCAGCAGTGCTGGGTGGACCCGCAGGGCGTACCCGGCTGCGTCGACTGCGTGCCCAACTGCGCCGGGCAGGACGACACGATGCCGGACGGCTGCGGCGGCTACTGCGGCACCGGCAAGAAGTGCCTGGCCTCCTCGTGCAAAGGCGACCTGGCGGTCGACTGCCAGGACGGGTTCCAGACCATTTATGACTGCGCGGGCTCGGCGATGGTCTGCCAGTTGGTGGACCAGAACGCGGTCTGCATGCCATGCGAGCCGGACTGCACCGGCAAGCCAAATGGCGCGGATGACGGCTGCGGCGGCTTCTGCGAGAACGCCTGCCCCATCGCCGAGATCGGCATGTGCGAGGGCACCGTGCTGCACACCTGCGACGCCACCGGCATCGTGGTCAGCTACGACTGCGCTATTGAGAAGAAGACCTGCGAGATGGATCCGGCCGGCGCCAAGTGCGTGGACGCCGTCATCGTCTGCCCCCAGTGCAACGGCAAGCAGCCCTTCGAGGACGACGGCTGCGGCGGACAATGTCCGGATCTGTGCAGCAAAGGCCCGACGACCGCGGTCTGTGCCGGCAACAACCAGCTTCTGTATTGCGACGCCGGCTTCATCGGGCAGGAGGACTGCGCGGCCAACGGCATGGACTGCGTCGACGCGACCGGACCGGCGGGCCCGGCGGCGACCTGTGAAGGCGGCACTTAAGCCACGAACGGGGTGGACATCCCCTGCAGCCACTGCGCGATTCGCGGCACCGCGTCGTCCGGATCGTTGGCGCCCGCCGCGATCGAGATGACAAAGTCGAAGACCGTGTCCTCGTGCAGCGGCGCGATGGCGATGCCGTTCCACTGCAGAAAGGTCAGGGCGCACGCCAGCCCCGTGCGCTTGTTGCCGTCCAAAAAGATGTGGTTCTTCAGGATGTAGAACATGTAGGCCCCGGCCTGGTGGTAGATGTCGGGGTAGATCGTCATGCCGAAGATCTCGTTGACGTGGATCCGGTCCACGAAGCCGAGATTGGCGCCCGCGCGGATGCCGGTGCCGGTGGCACCCAGGCCGCCGGTGATCTCGACGCACATCTTGTTGATGACGATGACCATGCGCTTGTTGACGTACTTCATGATCAGCTCCCCAGCCGCAGGTACAGGGTGAGGTTTTCGCGGATGTTGGCCTCCGCCAGCTTCAGGGCGCAGATCTCGTCGGCGTCCAGCCAGATGCCCTGGCAGCGCGGGCACTCGTCGATGATCGTCTGGCCCAGCTCGCGGGGCTCCATGGCGTCGCCGTCGGCCGGGCAGAGCATCGTGCGCTCGATCTCGTCGACAGGCACGCTCTCGATCTCGGGCTCCGGCAGCTTCACTTTGTCGAAGTGGCTCGCGATCCTGAGGATGGACTCCAGCTCGCCATAGTCGAAGAAGATGCCGGCGCACGTGCCGCAGCGATCGACGCGCTGGCCGCCCATCTCGGTTTCGGTGAGCGGCGTACCGCAGGAAGGACAGTTACGCATGTCAGTCTCTCTCTTGTGGGGTCACGGTCAAAGAGCGCAGGCGGTTGATGGCGCTCACGACATCCAGCGCGCGCACAGCGGCCCGATCTCCGTGGCGACGGGCCGCATAGCCGCACAGGCCCTTGTCATCGATGAGGCCGCGCAGGGCGGTCGCTATCTCGGCCATCGTCCGGCGGCCGTCCGCCAGCTCGTCGTGCACGAACACCAGCGCATCGGCCAGCGCTCGGGTCTGGCTGGCGTCCACGATCTGAGACAGCAGCGAGATGTCGATCTCCTGGTCGCCCAGCCGTATTGCGCGAGTCGCCATGGCGCGGACCTTGTTGCGCCCCGGCCGGCGGCTGCTCTGCGGGTTCAGCCCCGCGCGCCCCACGATCCGCTGCCGCATAACCACCGCCTCCGCGCCGGTCTCCCGCACACGGGTGGCCGGCAGCTCGGCCATGATCTCCTGAACGCGGGCGCCGACGTCGTGCGGCCGGTAGGCATCCATGTGCACGACAGCGTCGGCGACCTCGAAATAGTCGCTGCACCCGCCCAGCACCATCACAGTGGACACGTCGCGCTCGTCCAGCAGCTGCCGGACCCGATCCACAAACGGTCGGATCGGCTCTTTGTCGCGCGGGACCAGGCGCTGCATGCGGTGGTCGCGCACCAGAAAGTTGCTGGCGCTGGTGTCCTCGTCGATCAGCAGCGTGTCGGCGCCGCCCTCCAGCGCCTCCATGATCGCGGCAGCCTGGCTGGTGGATCCCGAGGCCCGCTGTGTCGAGAACGTGCGCGTGTCTACGCCGTTGGGCAGGTCCCCGATAAACGTGTCGATGCCGACCTGCTCGACGCGCCGCCCGTCCTCCGCGCGCACACACATCGCCTCACCACTGGTCACCACGAGCTCCCGCCCGTCGCCGCCGATATGGTTGTAGATCCCGCGCCCAAGGGCCTCCAGCAGCGTGGACTTGCCGTGATATCCGCCGCCGACGATCAGCGTCACGCCGCGCTGGACGCCCAAACCGCGGACCCGCCCCGCGTGAGGCAGGTCCACCTCCACCGCCAGCGTCTGCGGCACCGGGCCAAACGGAACGGCCCCGGTGGTCAGCGCACGGTCGTCAATCCCCGAGCGGCGCGGGAGAATCGCCCCATCCGCCACAAAAGCGACCAGCCCGAGCTCCGGCAGCAGCCCGCGCAGCGTGACCTGGTCTTCGATGACGTTGGCCTGGGCCAGCATCGCGTTTGCGTCGTGCGCCTCGGCCACCAGGGTTCGCCGCACCAACTCCGGCAGCTCCCGGCAGAAGATCGCCTCCGCCTCCCGCGCCAGAACGCGCCGCCCCGCCGCCGGTAGACCTACGGTCAGCCGCACCTCGACGCCGTCCTTGTCGATGAGACAGCTTGTGCGCTCCAGCACCTCCTGCCCGGGCACATCGATGGTCACGCGCCCGGACTTGCCGGATCCGCGTCCGCCGCGACAGACCGCGCCGATCGTCGCCGCCACGCGGCGCGTCAGGTAGTCCTCGGTGGCGATCCGCCGAGCGGGCGGCTGCACCAGGCGCTCATCCAGCCCGGCGACCGCGGCGTTTACCCACACGGCGATGCGGCTCGGCGCCGCGAACGGGTCGCCCTGCACGTGGTCGATGTACAGGGTGAAGTCCCCGAAGTCGTACTCGCCGCGCAGGTCTTTATAGGCCTTGTAGCCGCGCCCGTCGATGCGTCGCAGTGTGGCTGTGAAGCGCTCCATCGCGCGCAGTATATGAGGGCCGCGGTCTACGTCCAACCGCATGCTATCGTCGCCGCCATGTCTCGCCTCCTTCTCGCAAGCCTGATGTTGGTCGGATGCGGCGCTCCGATAGCGCAGTTTGCGACAGACGCCGACCTCGAGCCGCACGTGCTGCCGCGACTGACGGTGGGCAGCGGCACGGTCCACGGTCTGGATGTCAGCCCCGACGGGCGGCTGCTGGCGTCGGTGCACACCGTAGACACCCTGCAGCTGTGGCGCATCGACGATCACGGCGGCCTGACACCGCTGGGCGAGGAGGTCCACGTGACCGACCGTGCGGTGCTGGATGTCTGGTTCTCACCCGACTCCAAGCAGGTGCTGATCGAGGCCGGCGACGGCCTTGTGTACGTCCTGCGAGTCGCGTCGGGGTTCGAACTGGTCAATCGCTTCGAACTGGCCGGTACGGAGCGCGCCGCGTTTGCCGCCGATTCAAGCCACGTTGTGATCGCTACCGAGCAAGGCGATGTGCACCGGCTGGCTATCGACGACAAGGGCCCCGGCGCCCCCACATGGCGCCTCGGATACAACGGCAAGCGCGTTCAACTCAGTCGCGACGGCTCGCGGCTCGCCGTGACGGATACAAAAAGCAGCGAGCGGCGCTTCTTTGTCCTGGATGAGCGCGGCGGCAGCCGGGAGCTGGCGATCTCGGACGACCTGAGCGAGGGGGAGCTTGCCGTGTTGTACGGCCGCGGCGGCGACCCGATGCTCTGGCGCGTGACGACCGACTCGGCGCGCTTTTTTGAGGTCTTCGACACGGCGGCCTTCGATCTTTCACGGGGGTACGCGGTGGTGGGCGAGGTCAGCGGCCGGGTCCACATGGGGCGTCTCACCGCGGGCGACGTGCCGGGCTTCAAGCCCGACTGGACCCACGTGCATTTCGGCTTGCTATACGGCGAGTTCAGCACGCCGGAGGTGCGGTCGGTGGCCGTCGATCCGACCGGGCGCTGGGTCTTTGCCGGGGGCCGTACGGGCGATCTGCGCACGCTGTCCTTCGGCCCTCAGCCGGCGCGCGACGTGCTGGTCGGCGGTGACCGGATCCGCTGGGAGCCGGCGCCCAGGGTCCTGCACGACCCGCCGCGCCTGGCCGTGGCCCTGGACGTGATGCCGCTGCCCGACGACGCGCTCGACATCACGATTCGCGTGGCAAACACCGGCGCTGTGCCGGCGTTCGAGGTGATCTCGCTGCTGAACCTCGAGCCGGAGCGCGGCAGAGACGTTAATCGGCGGATCTTCGTGGGCACGGTGCGACCCGGCGAGCAGGTCGTCCGCCACCTGAGAGCGTCGGCGCCCATGCGCCTGGGAGCCGGGCGCGTGTTTCGCGTCAATGTGCACACCCGCAGCGCCGGCGGATACTCGGCTCCGGCGGAGCACTACCTCTTTCTGCCCCGCCTGGCCACGGATGCGGCCGCCTACGATCGCATGGCGCAGCGGATCTTCGGGCTGGCTGTGGCAGAGCTTCGCAAGCTGACCGGCGTCGCCGGTTTCGACCCCCGGTTGAAGAAGCTCAATCCCGACCAGTTCGGCTTTTTCGCGGGCGGCGCGGCGATCATGTACCAGAACCCGTATGAGCTGCTGCCGGCGGGACGCGCGGTCAATCGGCGCGTGACCGCCTCGCGGTCTGAGGACGAGCTGACCCGCCACGCGGACATGATGCTGCTCTGGTACATCCCGCACGAGGTCGTGCACGCAGCCCGCAACTTCATGAAGCTGCGCAAGACAAACTGGTACGAAGAGTGGGTGGCCAACACCGTTCAGCCCGCGCTGACGGCGCGTCTGCTGGAGCAGCTGCCGGACCTCGGTTACACCGCGCGCGCATTCGACTGGATCTACGAGCATTACGCCACCCGGCTTCGATCGGAGGTGTCCGCCATGAAGTCGCAGTCGACCGATCGCTTTATCGCGTCTCGGGGTGAGTCGGCTGGGCTGAACGCGCGCGGGTCGGGTCTGCAGGTGCTCCAAAACGCCCCCGTGTACGTCTGGTGGGGCGCCCGAATCAACCAGGCCGCTCGGGCGGGCGCCGCGACCCTTGAGGAGCTGATCCGGATCTACCTCAGTGCCCCGTCTACGCCGCCTTGAGAGACGGGCGTCTCATCTTGAGAATCAGTCGATACAGTGTTTCAAGACGCGAAACTAACTGAAATCTACGCCGAATTATGCTGCGGCGTTCTGCCTGTGTTTCACCTTGGTACACTCCGGTGAGACGCCTCAGTGGCGGGTTTCAATGATTCCAGACGGTTAGTGTCTTGGCATTGCCCTTGCTTGGTTGTTGGGTCGGAAGCTCTGCAGGAAGCAGGGTTCTCCAACTTTCGCCAGGAGGGCGGAGGGCGCCAGCAGCAGTATCGCTGGTGCATCAAGCCCATGAAGGCAACCTCTTGTGAGGTTTATGGGGCATGAAGCCCCACCCTTTTCTCCCCCCTTGGTTTCTCTTCCCCTTCAGTCGTATAACCAGCCCCCGATGCGTTGCGTCCTGTTGCTGGTGTTGGTGTCCTCAGTCCCGATTGTGGGTCACGGCGCCGAACCGCCACCAATCGTTGTGCCGCGCGTTATCGTAAGCGGGGATCGGCCGGTCGCCGACGTCGCCGCGCCCAGCACCGTCATCAATCGATCGCAGCTTCAGGACGCCGTCACCGATCTGCCGGAGGTGCTGGACGAGCAGCCCGGGCTTCGGGTGTCGCGCATCGGCGGGTTGGGCAGCTTCTCCCTGCTAAGCGTGCGCGGCTCGACCAGCGACCAGGTGCTCATTTTTGTGGACGGCATCCCGCTCAACTCGGCGGAGGGCGGGCCCGTCGACTTGTCCACCGTGCCGCTGGGCCCCATCGATCGGGTCGTGGTCTACCGCGGCATGTCGCCGGCCGTCTTCGGCGGCAGCGCAATCGGCGGCGTTGTCAGCATCGAGACCCGCTCAGTTCGTGATGCCGTTCTCGAGGTCGAGGCCGGCGGCGGGTCGTTTGGGACGCGAGCCGCGCGCGCCTTCTACGGTGACGGCGGTGAGCGCTGGGACGCCGGTGTCTCGGTCGATTACAGCGGCAGCCAAGGCGATTACACCTTTCTAAACGACGGTGGCACCGCCTTCGACACCAGCGACGACGCCTTTGTGGTGCGCGGAAACAACGCCTTTGACCAGCTGGCGGTAATGGTGAAGGCCGGGGGACGGGTCGGTGCGCTGAAGCTGAAAGTGCTGGACCTGCTGACCTGGCGCGACCACGGCTTGCCAGGGCATGCGCTGGTCGCCACGACCCGGACGTCGCTTGTGGCGGTCCGCAACCTGTTGGGCCTGCGCGCGGAGACCGACAAGCTGGCCGGTCGCCGCGCCCATCTGTCGGTGACGCCGTACCTGTCGTACTCCCGAACCCAGCTCAACGATCCGCTGCCCGAGCTGTCGCTGCGCCCGACCACGACCAGCGATCAGAGCTTTGTGCCGGGCATGAGCACGGTCTTTCGGATGCCGCTGGCTCTGGACGAGGACGCGGAGATTGTGCTGACGCCCACGGTGTCCGCAGAGTATCGGTACGAGCGCTTTGTGCCGGAGCTGGTCGATGGGCCGTCCACCGCTCCCTCTCAACGGCACTTCGCCACCGCCGCCGCAGAGGTGGAGCTGCTGGCCGAGCCGGTCGCGATGGAGCTGGTTGCGTCCGCGCGCGTGGAGCACGTCGCCAACAGCCTGGAGGACGTGCACCGCGAGCAGTTCGAGGCGGCGCCGGATGACGCGGACGACACCGTCTTCACCTGGCGCGCCGGCTTGATACAGCGCCCTCGGCCGGACCTGGCGCTGAAAGCCAACGTGTCCCAGAGCGCGCGCTTCGGCTCGCTTTACGAGCTGTTCGGGGACACCGGCTATGTGATCGGCAACCCGGGGCTGCGGCCGGAGACGGCGCTGAACGCCGACTTCGGCGCCGTGTACAGCCCGGACTGGGTCGGCGAGGGCGCGGCGTGGAGCGTCGAGGTCTACGGCTTTGTGTCGTTTGCCGACGACCTGATTCAGTTTGTGCAGAACAGCCAGAACGTCGCAGTGGCCCAAAACGTGGACTCTGCCCGCATCATCGGGGTGGAGGCGGGTACGTTCCTCGACGTGCTCTCCCACCTGCGGTTTCGCGGCAGCCTGACCTGGATGGACGCCCGCAATACCAGCGACATCAAGGCCCGCGAGGGCAAGCGGCTGCCAAACCGGCCGGAGTTGATGCTGTTCGGCACGATGGAGGGTTATCACCGGTTTGGCGGCTGGGTGGGGGAACTTGGCGCCGGTGTCGAGGTAGAGTCCATCAGCGGCAACATGCGCGACTTCGCCAACCTGGTGGAGGTCCCGTCGCGTCTGGTCGTCGGTGCGTCTGCCTACGTCACGCTGTGGCACGAGCAGCTGCGACTGACGATCAACGCGCGGAACTTGACCGACGACCAGGTGCAGGATTTTGCGGGGTTTCCGCTACCGGGCTTCAACATGATGGCGACACTGCGGTGGACGCCGAAGTGGCGTGAGGAGAAGAAGTGAGGACGTGCTTTGGGCTGACGGTGATCTCGATGCTGCTGTCGTGTGGCTCGGACCCGACCCCGGCGCCACCGGCCGCGCCGCCCGACCAGTGCCGGATCGCGGTCGTCAACTCCAATTACGGCTCGACCAGCATCTCACTGCTGCGCTCCGACGGCACGCTGTGTGTGGACAACATCGTCAACTCCGGGTCCGTTGCGCCCAAGCTGGTCAATGCCCTGTCGGGGGACGTGGTGTTGCCCACGTCCAACCATCCGGACGGCTGGATTACGCCGATCGACCGTCAGCTAAGCGTGCTGACCTTCATCGACCCCACCGACTACCATGTGATTCGGCAGATGACCGTGGCTGACGACAAGTGGGTGAATCCGCACGACATCGCGTTTGTCAGCCGGACCAAAGCGTACGTCTCGCGCGCGGAGGTGAACGATCTGCTGGTCATCGATCCGTCGACGGGTGCGCGCGGTGAGACGATCGATCTTCAGCACCTCGCACAGCCCGGGCTGCAGGCGCGTCCCAGCAAGATGGCGTTGGCTGCCGATCGCCTCTACGCCTGTCTGATCCACATCGATGCCCCGGACTTCACAACCGGCGGCGTCGGTCGGGTCGCGACGGTGGCGACCGCGGACGGTCAGGTGACCGGGCAGGTGGACTTTCCGACGTTTCAGAACTGCGCGAATCCGGCGCTGACCCCGGACCAACAGGGGCTGTGGGTCACGTTTACGGGCGTCTTTGAAGATGAGAACCAGTTGGATCGGTCCGGCGTGGCCTATGTCAGCACCGACTCCAGCAATGAGATTGTCTGGTCGGCGACGGCCGGCTCTCTGACGGGCCGGCCGATCGGGCGCAATACCGCGGTGATCGACGAGTGCAGGCTTGTTTATGTGGCGCTCGGCAGCCTCACGCCGACGGAGGTGAGCGACCGCCTCTTCGTCGTAAATCGGTGTGACGGAACCAACACAGACCTGGGCCCGGTTGGCGGGCCGTACAACCTCAGCGCCGTCATCTTCGAAGCGGCCGAGAACCGGCTGCTGGTGGCCAACGCAGACCCCAAAGAGCCCCGCATCCAGCGCTTCGAGCTGTCAATTGCGCTGCACGAGCTGCCGGCGAGCGAGCCCAACCCGTCGGTCGGGCTGGAGCCGCGTGAAATGGAGTGGTTTCGTTAAGGCCAGCCGCACCCGGCGAGGCGGGTCAGGCCCAGGAACGCGGCAGCTCAGCGATCGGGATGAGCCCGTGCCTTTGCCAACCCTCGCGGCGCAGCCAGGTGCCCGGCGGGGCGCGGTCCAGGCATATAGCGTGTTGCGGGGGAGCCGGGTGCTCGCGCCAGCCTTCGAACTCCAGGGACGTGGAGTACGGGTCCAGCCACTCTTTCGGGTAGCGGTGGCCGCCGCGTGCGGCGTGGCGGCGCGCGTTGTTGAGGACATAGGCCAGACCGCGACGAACCTCCAGCGGAGTAGTGAGCGCGCGTGACGTGCAGCGGCGCATGGTCCGAGATGTCCGGCCGGATGACGTGCGCGACGCGGCGCCGAACGCCCGGTTGCCGCTTGCGACCGGCGCCTTTTCGCGCCCCACCCCAGGACTTGAAGTCGAGGGCGAGTTGGCGTTTGCGGGATGAGGTGCGTGACATCTTGATTAGGCAGATATCAGCATTAGCCATCCGGCAAGTTAGGCCTTGTTTCTGCAGATGCTCTATCGTGGAACGGTCCATCAAACCTCGTCCCAGACCGGACCTCTGGACGCCGCAGGGCCGGCTCGGAGCGGATGGAGTGGTCCGGTCAGGGGGTTCGCTAGCGCTCCCGCTCCAGCTGAGCCAGGCGTCGCAGGCGATCCATGTTGGCTTGCTGACGGCTCGGCTTGCTGGATGCTCCCGCTCGGCGCAACGGCAGCTGCCAGATCTCCGCGCGTCGCTTGACCGCCTCGTAGGTGGGCAGCAGGCCTTCGGCTTCGATGTCGTCGCGTCTTCGAGCGCTGCGGATCAGGGCTCTGTCCAGCTCTTTGGCGTGCTTGGACAGCACCTCCAGCGAGGGGGCGTCGGAGTCCACTTCGGCGAGGGCTGCGGCCACCGCGTCCTCCGTCGCCTGCTGCAGCCAGCGGACCATGGGCTCGCCGCGCGGTGAATTACTCATGAAACACAAAGACCTGGCGGCCGTCGCCGTCCGTGAGCACCTCGCAGACGACGCCGAAGACATCGTGGATCAGCGCTTTGGTCAGCACGTCTCTGGGCGCGCCGTCGGCCACGATGCGGCCGTCCGCCATGACGAGCGCGCGGTCGCCAAAGCGCAATGCGGCGTTGAGATCGTGCAGCGCCACGCAGACCGCCTTTTTGTCGCGCGCCAGCGAGCGGCACAGGGCCATGACCTCCAGAGAGTGCTTGAGATCCAGCGCGGCGGTCGGCTCGTCCAGCAGCAGGATGTCGGCCTGCGCGGCGAGGCAGCGGGCCAGCAGCACGCGCTGAGACTCGCCGCCGGAGAGCGTGTTGACGTAGCGCTGGGCAAGGTGGCCGATGTCGGTGCGTGCGATGGCGTCGTCGATTGCGGGGTGCTTGGAGTCGCCGGCGCGCACCATGCGGCCCTCATGCGGATACCGGCCCATCGCCACAACCTCGCGCACCGTGAACTCAAAGCCCAGGCGGGTGTTTTGGGGGACAAACGCCACACGGCGTGCGATCTGCCGGCGCCGCCAGCCGTCCAGGGACGTGTCGTCCAGCAAGGCGCGGCCCTCCATCGGCTGCCACAGGCCGCCGAGCATCTTCAGCAGCGACGACTTGCCCGAGCCGTTGGGACCCAGCACGCAGGTCAGCTCGTTGGCGCGCAGGTCGAGTGAGGCCTCGCGCACGATCCAGCGGCCCTGCTTGGCGATGCCGGCGGTCTCCAGTCGCAGCGCAGACGTCACAGCAAGCTCCCCTCGCTGCGGTGTTGTCGCAGCAGCAGCAGAAAGAACGGGGCGCCGATCGACGCGGTGACGACGCCGAGATGCAGCTCGACGGGGCGGGCCGCTGTGCGCGCGAGCAGGTCCGCCAAGATGAGGAACCATGCGCCTGTGACCATGCTGGCGGGAATCAGCAGGCGGTGTCCGGGGCCGATGATCAGCCGGACCAGGTGCGGGATGATAAGCCCGACGAAGCCGACCATGCCGCTGACTGCCACGGCGCCCCCGGTGAGCAGGGCGGCGGCGATCAAGACGGCCGCCCGCGTGCGGTCCACCTCGACGCCCAGCGCGCGTGCGCCGTCATCGCCCTCCAGCATCACGTCGAGATCGCGCGCGTAAACGACGGCAGCGGCGGCCCCGAGTACGAAGCAGGGCGCCAGCAGTGCCACGTGCGTCCAGCCGCGGTCGACAATGCCGCCCATCATCCAGAACGCGATTCGGCGCGCCACCTCCCACTCCGACCAGGACTGCGCGATGATCCACCCGTTGGCGGCGCCGATGAACGCGGTCACGGCCACGCCGGACAGCAACAGCGTAGAGACAGGGGTCACGCCGTCCCGGGTCGCGATCCGCACGACCAGCACCAGCGATGCAAAGGCGCCGAGGACCGCGAACAGCGGCAGATAGAACATGGACCGTAGAGAGAGACCGAAGCTGATCGCCAGCAGCGCGCCGAAGGCGGCCCCAGCGCTGGTTCCCACGATGCCCGGTGAGGCCAGGGGGTTGCGAAACAGACCCTGCATAAGCGCGCCGGCGAGCGCCAGGCTGGCCCCGATGAGCGCGCCCAGGACGACACGCGGCGTCCTCAAAGACCAGACGATGGCTTCGTCCATGGAGTCGACCTGTGTGACGTCCACCCACGGCAACAGCTTGGTCGCCAGTACGCGCATAACAACGACGGTGTCCAGGCTGGTGGCGCCCACGGCGACGCCCAGCACGCCCGAGAGCGCAGTCAGGGCAAGTCCGCCCCACATGAGCCAGTGGAAACGCTTGCGTCGGGTTTGGGCGGGATCGGTCAACAGCGGTGCACTCTATTACGCCGCGTCCGGTAGAACAACGGTCTCGCGGCGGCCCGGTTCTTCCCATTTGCCCCGATTTCGGTTAATTCAGAACCCAATGGGACAGGCGTACGATGGCAGCTGATCCACAGATCCCACCGGTGAGGAGCAGCGCGCTTGCTCAGGTCGCGGAGCTTCTGCTGCGGGTGGCGGACGGCGACATGACCGTGGCCGCCGACCCGGATGCAGAGCCCGATCCGGAGCTGCGTGCCGTGCTGGTGGGCTTGAACATGCTCATCGAGGAGCTCGCCGCGCGAGAGGGCGCGCGCGCCGAGGCCGAGCAGCGGGCCAGGAACAAGGCGATCGCGTTGGAGCAGGCCAACAGCCAATTGAAGCGGTCGAACGAGGCGCTCGCCGCAAGCAACATCGAGCTGTCGCGGTTCGCCTACGTGGCCGGGCACGACCTGCGCGAGCCGTTGCGGACTCTGACCGGCTTCTCAGAGCTGCTGCTGGCCGAGTATGCCGACCGCTTCGACGAGCGCGGCACACGCTGGCTGAAGTTCGTGGAGGAGGGCGCGGAGCGCATGGGGCGCATGATCCGCGGCCTGATGGACTACTCGCGCGTGGACGGACAGGAGCACCCGTTTGAGCTCGTCGACTTCAATCGGGTCGTGAAGGACGCTAAAAAGAACCTGGCAAGCGCCATTCGAGAGAGCGGCGCGACGATCGTCGCGGATCCGCTGCCCACGCTGCCCGCCGACGGAGGCCAGATCCTTCAGCTTTTCCAAAACCTGATCGGCAACGGCATCAAGTTCCGCCGTGGCGAGCTGCCGGTAGTCCGGATCACCGCCGAAGAGAGCGAGGATCAGTGGCGATTCCATGTGAGCGATAACGGCATCGGTATGGCGGCAGAGTATCTAGACCGCGTGTTTGAACCGTTCAAACGGCTGGTGCCGCGCCGGCTCTATCCGGGCAGCGGCATCGGTCTCGCCATTTGTCGCAAGGTCGTCGAGCGCCACGGCGGCCGGATAAGTGTGACCAGTGTGGCTGGTAAAGGGAGCACCTTTACGTTTACCATGCCGACAGGAGAGGCAAGCCATGTATGACCCGAAGCGCGCTCAGCCCGTCGACATACTGCTGGTTGAGGACAACGAGGCGGATATCGAGTTGACCCGGGTGGGGCTCGAGCGCGGCAAAATCCGCAACCATCTGCACGCGGTCGAGACCGGGGACGAGGCGCTGGATTTTCTTTTTCAGCGCGGTGAATTCGCGTCCGCACCGCGCCCCGGCTTGATCCTCCTGGATCTGAACCTCCCTGGCCGATCCGGGCTGGAGGTGCTCGAAGTGATCAAGGAGGACGCGCAGCTCAAGGCGATCCCTGTTGTGGTGCTCACCACGTCGGAGCGCCAAGAGGACATCAAAGGGTCCTATCTGGCCCACGCCAACTCGTTTGTGACCAAGCCGCTGGACTTTCAGAAGTTTGTCGCGATGGTCCAAGAGCTCTCAGGCTACTGGTTCCAGCTCGTCCGGCTCCCCGAAATCGACGCCTGAGAGCGCCCTACGGGTACAAGCTCGCGGACAGGGCCTCCACCATCTTCAAGACATGATGAGTCACCGACGTGTAATGCGGGGTTGGGATGATGATGATCCGTCCGTGACGTACGGCGGATGTGTGAGCGATGGCCTTGTCCGCCAACAGCCCTGCCCGCTCGCGGTCTTCCTGGCCCGGTGCGGCAGGCAGGACGATCCACTCCGGGTCCCACTTTCCGACCTGCTCGGCGCTGACCTGAGGCCAGCCACTATGTCCGGCCTCGGCCGGGATGTTCACCGCGCCCAACCGGGTTACGACATCGTGAAAGATCGTGTTGAGCCCAGGGACGGTTCCGCCGGACCACGAGAGGAGCCTCGGCGCCGGGCCGCTGCGTCGGCTCTTTGAGACCAGGGCGGCCAGGCGAGCGCGCACGTCCGCGATCAGGGCCGCGGCCTTGTCATCCGCTCCGACCGCAAAGCCGATCACGCGCACGTTCTCCAAAATGGAGTCGATCGAGTCGAACTTGGTCATCTGGATGATCGGCACCTTTGCCCGGCGCAGCTGGGTCACAGTCTCCAGCGTGCTGTAGCTCGCCACGAAGACCAGGTCGGGACGCAATGACAGCATCGCCTCGGCGTTTGTGCTGACCAGCCGATCGTATCCCCTGGCGATGTCGGCGATGTTGCTGTAGCGCACGTCAGCCGAGATGGTGCTGTGCGCCAGGACGCGCTCGGGAGCGACCAGCTCGTGGAGGATCTCGTCGCTGACCAACACCTGAGACACGATGCGCATCGGCTTTGCCGCCACCGCTGTGACGTCACCGTCGGGCGCCTCCAGCTCGCGCCACGATCCGGTCTCCCGCAGCGTCCACTGAGCGGTGAGCGCTCTCTGCGCCGACGGGTCCATGGCGGGACCCTCTTCGACGCGATTGGCCAGCGGGCGAAAGACCTCCAGCGCGACTACGACGGCAACGATGAAGGCCCCGACCCACAGGTAGATGGGGGCGATGCGGGTCACGCCTCTGCGGGGGTTCCGCCCGACATGCGTCGCCGCAGCTTGATCACGGACTGCTCCATGCGCTCTCGGACTCGCGGGCTCGGCTCCACGCTCGTCTGGCCCAGTCGCTCGATCGACAGCTCCGTCCCGACCGTCACCAGCGCGTCGCACAAGGCAAAGCGGACGATGTCGTTATCGGACGTCCGACCGCGGTTCAGGATGCCCATGACCCGGCTGCTCTGATACGCGTCCAGTCGCTTGATCAGCTGCTCTTCCAGCGTGCCGAGGTCCCCGAGCTCCAGGTTGCCCATGGTGGCCAGCGCCTGAATCGCGGACACCTCCACGTTCATCGGCACTTCGACCTGGTCGTGGCCGTCCACGTTGACCGCCCCGATAAACTGTAGCAGCCGGAACATGAACGCCTTGTGCTCACTTCGCAGCCGCACCAGAAAGCGGATGACGCGGCAGACCAGCGTCTCGTCGGTGTCGTTGAGCGCGCGCACCAGCAGCGGCTCCGCCTTGAGCCCGTGGATGCGGACGATGGACTCCAGCGCCGCGTCGCGGACCGCGCCGTGAGGGTGGCGTGTGTACTGATACAGCACGTCCGTCGAGTCGCCGTCACCAAGCTCCCCCAGCACCTTCAACAGATAGCGCGCCGTGTTGCGCTTGACGTGCCGGTCGCCCAGGACCTCCTTGATATGCTCCAGCCCGCGTGAGCCGAGCTGTACCAGCGCCATCGCGGCGTCGTTGCACACGTCCGCGCGGGTTGAGTGATCCAGCACGCGCACCAATGGCGGGATCGACGCCGGGCCCATCTCCACGAACAGGCGGCGCAGGATGTCGCGCACGTCTTCGCTCTCGTTGATCATGGCGCGACTGAGGTGCTTGTAGACCTCTTTGTTGTCCAGCTTGGCCAGCGCCTCGTCGACCATAACCGTGCGCCCGTGGAACCCGCCTTCCTCGGTGTGATGGCGGTGCAGCATATCGATGATCTTTTCCGCCTCGCCGTATTTACGCACTCGGATCAGGTTTGGGAAGATCGCGACGACGTTGGGCAGCTGCTGGACATAGACCCGCGGGTCCTCGATGGCATCAAAGAGCTGCAGAAAGCCGTTGGCGTCGACCAGAAACGACGCCGTCCAGCGGTCCATGCGGATCTGCTCCTGCATGCGGCGGGGCAGCTTGTCGATCGTAATCATCTTCTGCTCGAACAGCTCACGCAGAAGCTCGGTCGACCCCTCCAGGTCCTGGACGTGGCACAGCTCTTCGCCGACGTGGGCCAGCAGACGGGCCAGCACCTCCGGCAAATCCTCTCGCACCGCCTGCGTGTCGTCCATCTGCGGGCGGCTCAACCGCTCCTGCTCCGCCAGCAGCGAGCGCGCCAACACCAGCAGGCGGTCGAAGGGCAGGGCGGCCATGAGGTCGGGCTCCAGATCCACGCCCTCGAACTCGTCGACGCTCTCGGAGATCAGGTCCAGGTTCAAGAAGAGCTGGCGCATGTAGCTGCCGCGACGCAGCGGGCGCATGATGTCGCGCAGCAGGCGCAGCTTCGCGGCTTTCAACTCGACCGCGGTCGCCTGGCTGTAAAGCGGGATGTTGCGCAGGTCTTTGCCCAGGCGTGCGAGCGCGATCTTGACGCGCCACGGCAGGCGGCGCTTTGCGGTGCTCAGGTCCTCTTCCAGCACCACCGAAACGTTGATGACGTTGGCGTCCAGCAGCTGCTCGGTGAATTTGGGGCCGCGTCCGGTGCCCTCAAACTCCTCGACGAGACGCTGCGCCTCCATGTCGACGTGCCGCTCGACGAACACGGCGATGAACCGGTGGAACTCGTCGTCGCCGATGAGGTTCTTGATCGCGAAGCTGATCAGACGGTTGCGCTGGCAGAACGTGTGCATCTTGGCGCTGAAGTGCTCGCCCGCGGTGCCGCCGATCAGCTCTTCCAGCGAGATCGCCTCGTTGAAGACGCCCTCCAGCGCGACCGATTTGTCGTCGCTCCACGCGGCCAGGACAAACGTGAACTCGTCCCACTTGCGGCCTAGATGCTGCAGCAGGCCATAGGGCTCCTCGGCCACCTTTCGGGCCATCGGATGGTCGGGGCTGTAGTAGCTGTTTTGAAGTACTGCGCGGCACAAGGTGCGACAGAAGTCGATAAGCTCGTGCCGCTCGGCGAGCTCTTCCTCACTCAGCTCCGCCAGCTTCTTGTAGGCGGGCAGATCGAGGTTCTTCTTGTGCGACAGGTCCTTTGCCACGTTCGAGTCAGTGTAACATACCCCCCGGCATGAGACTTCTGACTACAAACGCATGCTTGCGACTTATCGCGGCCTTTTCTTTTGTCGCCTTCGTCGGTGGGTGCAGCCCTGCGATCGAGCCGTCGGTAAACGTCGTGGTGCGCCCTGACGGCACGCTGGATCCGGGCACCCGCCAGAAGCGCGTGGATCGGGTCCTGCGGGTGGTGGGCACAATTGCGGAGACGGCCTCCGAGCTTGTCGCCGACAAGCGCTACCCGGCGCTGACCGTGGGCGTCGTCCTCGACGGTAACCTCATCTGGTGGGCGGGCTACGGCTCCAAGCGCCTGGGGCGCAGCGAGTTGGTGAGCGCTGACACGGTGTTTCGCATCGCGTCCGTCACAAAAACGGTGACGGGGCTGGCCGTGCTCAAACTGCGTGACGAGGGGCGATTGGAGTTGGACGCGCCCGCCACACGCTACCTTCCGGAGCTGGCGCGGGTGATTCCACCGTCGACGGACTCGCCAAAGATCACGCTGCGTCACTTGATCACACACACCTCGGGCATGCCGCGCGTCGGGGGCATCGACTATGCGTCGCGCGCCGACAAGGATCTGTCCGCGGCTGAGCTGATCGGCGTCCTGGACGGTCTCAAGCTCGAGACCTCGCCCGGCACCCGCACCAAATACTCCAACCTGGGCATGGGGCTGGTCGGGCAGATCATCAGCCGCGTGTCGGGCGTCCCGTTCACCCAGTACATGCAACGCGAGATCCTGGCCAGGATCGGCATGACCAGCACGTTCTGGCGCCCCGAGTCGGTGCCCGCCAAGCGCATGGCCACCGGCTACACGCGCACCAAAGAGGGCGGCTTTGCGCCACGCCACCACTGGCGAATCGGCGCCGGCGCGGCCATGGGCGGGCTGTACTCCACGCTGAAGGATCTGGGGCGCTACGCCGCGTTTCAGATGGACGCGTGGCCGCCGCGCAGCACGCCTGATCGCGGTCCGATACGCCGCTCGAGCGTGCGGGAGACCCACCGCGTGGCCGGGTATGGTCGCCCGGGACACAGCGTCTTCGGGGTGAACTGGGGCATCGGCACGCTGGGCAAGGACCTCATGATCTCGCATACCGGCTCGACCTGGCAGTACGCCTCTTGCGTGCGCGTGCTGCCCGAGCGGGGCGTGGCCGTGGTCGCGCTGGCCAGCGCCGGCGACAGCAAGCACCTGGCCCGGCTGGCACGTGCCGCCTTGAAAGACATGACTGAGGCGCTGTCGGAGAAAGGGCTGAGTCTCAGCCGCGTGTCGATCGTCCCGCTACTAACGCCTGCGCGCTGAATAGTGGAAGCCGCGGCGGGTGCGGGGTGAGCTGGCGCGCTTGCGGAAGTTGTTCAGGTACATCTGGAAGATGCCGCGGCGGCCAAGCTCGCCGACGTGATCGAAGTGCACCGCGTACCCGGGCAGCGCCTCGGACTCGCGGTCCCAGTGGCGGCAGATCGTGCCGTCGATGCGCACGTATTGCGGGTCGGGCGCCTCCGCCAGCGGAAACTTCAGCGACACGTTGGTGCCTACCGTCGGGATATCGTGGTCGGTCTGCATGAACAGGCTGCTCTGGCTGATGTTCAGCACCGAGCCCAGATATGGGATGTCGCCGCAGTAGTAGCTGACCTCCACGCGCACCGAGAACCGCGGGTTGCGGCGTCGCTCGGTCCCCGTGTACGGGCGCAGGATGTTCTCCGTCTCGGTGCCGTCCGTGGGCAGGTACTTTCCGTCGGTGAGACGGTCCTCGTGGACCTTGCGCGCGTCGCTGACGATCTCCGCGCCATCCAGCTTCAGCGCCGCATAGCCGGACTCGTTCTTGGTGAACTGAGCGGGGTCGTAGTCGCCCGGCCGGCAGCCCAGGATGTCGTCCAGGAAGTGGCGTAGATGCGCGGCGCCGCCGGTAGACGCGATCTCTTCAAAGCAGCAGGCCATACCGGGAATGCGGCTGGCGCGCAGCGTCTGGTGGACGACGCGAACGACCGCGGATTTGAAGATGATCGAGTGACGTGGCTCCTGGTCGGGAGCGTATTCAAAGACCAGCCGGTAACCGACGGGAGGGACGACCTGGGTATTCACGAAGACGCCTAGGTGGTTGATGTCCGTGGCTACGGACGTGACGTGCTTTTTCGCGTAGTCGAAACCGAGCCTCAAGAGCATGCGCCTTCGCGGCGCGCGCCGACGATCGTGATCCAATTGTCCTCCTACCACCCAGGAAACCTTACATTACCATGTCAACCGCACGAGCGGAACACCCGGGATCGTTGCCGCTTGCAACGTTTGTCCCGTAACATTGCTCCTGATGCCGGATACGCTACAGACACGTGAGCACCTTCGCCGGGTGCCGTTCCTCTCCTCCCTCAGTGATCAACACGCGGACGCGTTGGCCAAGTCGGTGCGGTCGCGTGAGCTGGCCCCCGGGACGCAGCTCTTCAAAAAGGGGCAACAAGGCGACAGCATGGTCATCGTCGCCAAAGGCCGCCTCTCGGTCCGCGTCGAGGACGGCCCCGGCGCCACCGAGGTCGCGGCTATCTACCCCGGTGAGGTCGTGGGCGAGATGTCGTGCGTCGATCCCGCAGCGCGCTCCGCGAACGTGGTGGCGTCCAAGGCGTCGCTGGTCCTGGAGGTCGAGCGGCGCATGCTGCTGGCCATTGAAAAGCACGCCCCCAAGGTGTCCGTGGCTATCGTCGGCGGGGTGATCTCCCACCTGACGCGCCGCATCCGGGACACCAATGAGCGGCTGGAGCGGGAGATGGACTCGCGCGGCCTGAGCTCCCCCAGCAAGGGCAACGAGCCCACGCGGCTGCCGGGCGACTCGGGCAACGCCGCCATGTACAAAGACGCGGACGCGGGACGCATCGACCTGCGCGCGCTCAAGTGCTTCGAGGGGTTCAGCAACAAGGAGCTGAAGGCGTTTCTGACGGCCGCGCCCGCGCGGAAATACGCCGACGGCGCCGTGCTCTGTCGAGAAGGGGACCCCGGCACGTCCTGCTACATCATCGCGCGAGGCGCCGTGCACGTCGTGCGTCACATGTCCGGCAGCGACCGCATCCTGGCCACTCTCGACAAGGGCACGCTTGTGGGGCAGATGGCGCTGGTCGACCGCTCTCCCCGATCCGCCACGATCAAGGCGGCCGGCGAGACCGTCGTGCTGGAGCTCAAGCGCGAGGCGTTCCAGCTGCTGTTGGAGGCGGCCAGCATGATCGCCGTCCGTTTCCAGCACCAGATCGCAGTCGCCGGCATCCGGCAGCTTCGGTCGGCCAACGACCGGCTGGCCTCCGTTTTGTCCGGCCCCAGCGGCTCGTCCGCAGGCCCCGCAAAAGGACCTGCGCCGCCTCACGCACGGGCTGCCCAAGCCGCGGCTGTCTCGCCCCAAGGGTGGTCGCAGGGGCGATGGCGGCTTCTCCAAAGGCCCTCGTGGCATGCCGATCAACCCGGACGCCAAGCCGGAGCCACAGAAGCGGCAGATGAGCGACAGCGAGTCAGACGAGATGGTGCTCGCCTACATGCAGACCGCGCTGGCCGAGTGGGACATGGATATGGACGATCTGGACTCGGTCAAGAGCGTTCGCCCGGCCGGGCTCATGTCGGCGGCGGAGAAGAAGAGCCGAGGCGGTTGACCGCGGCGCGGATGTCTTCCAGGCACATGGCGAGACGGTCGCCGTGGGTCCGAAAACACAGCACGCAGATCCGCAACGTAAAGAGCCCCTTCAGCCAGGTGCCGGTCAGGTAGACGCGTCGCGGTGCGTTGATCGCGTCCAGCAGCGCCTGGTTCAGCGCGTTGCCGTCGCCGCCCGCCGGGTCCGTCAGCCGAAACGCCACCAGGCTCAGCTCGGGCTCGGCCAGGACCGTCATGCCCTCGATGTCTCGCAGCTCGCCGGCCGCCCAGCGCGCCAGGTCCATCTTCTCGTTCAGCGCGGCTTCAAACGCCTCCGCGCCGGCCAGCTTCAACGGCAGCCAGACGCGCAGCCCCCGAAAGTCTCGGCTGAGCTCGGGTGAGATCGCGCAGAAATCCACACGGCTGGGGTCGGACTGCATGCCCGGCATGTAGTCGCCCGTCACGTCGTGCGCCCGGGCAAGCGCCGTCCGGTCGCGCACCAGCAGCGCACCTGTGCCGTACGGTAGAAAGAGCCCCTTGTGCGGGTCCAACGTGATCGAGTCCGCGCGCTCGAGCCCGCTCAGCGCCCGGCGTCCCCGCTCGGTCAGGACAAAGAAGCCGCCGTACGCCGCGTCCGCGTGCAGCCAGCACCGCTCATGCGCCGCCAGGTTGGCCAGCCCGTGCAGATCGTCGACGACGCCGCTGTTGGTGGTGCCCGCGCTCGCCGCGATCAGAAACGGCTGCAGCCCTGCCCGCCGATCCGCCGCGATGGCCTCGGCGACCGCCGCGACGGGCAGCCGAAAGTCCTCATCGGCCGTGATCACGCGCACGTTGGCCGCTGGAAAGCCGGCGAGCAGCGCAGCGCGCATGACGCTGTGATGCGCCTGATCCGACGTGTAGATCACGCCGGACAAAAAGTCCTCGGGCAGACGCTCGCGTCGCGCCGTGACGATGGCCGACAGGTTGGCCAGTGACCCGCCGCTGGTCAGGTAGCCGAAGGCGCCCTCGGGGTAGCCGACCATGTCGCAAAACCAGCGTACGACGTTGCTCTCCAGCTGCACCAGGGCCGGCGCAGCCACGTATACGCCCACGTACCTGTTGACGGCGTTGGCGATCAGGTCCGCCAGCGCGCTGTGCAGCAGCCCGCCGCCCGGAACGTAGGCCAGGTAGCCCGGGCCGGCGGTGTTGTAGCTGCGCGGGATCGCCTCGTCGAAGAGCAGGTCCAACAGCGCGTCCAGGTCGGTCGGCGTCTGCGGCAGCGGCTCGGCCAGCGTGCCGGCAAACGCCGCCAGCGCGTCGACGTCGGTCTCAGCGGCAGGCAACGTCTCCAGCGTGGCGATATGCGCCCCGATCCGCTTCACTATAGCGGACGCCATGGCTTCCAGATCCGACACGGACAGCTCGAGACGATCGCCCGCTGCGGGACGCTGGGGTATCGTGCGATCGGTCGCCAAGCGCGTTCTCCTCTACAGCCTCATCTGGTGGGTCATGCTCTTTACACTACAACGTTGGGTCATCTGGCCCGGGACGCGCACGCCGACGGATGAGCGCATTTCAGGTCAGCTCCCGGGTCTGGAGAAGCTGTGGCTCAACACCGACGAGGGCCGGGTTGAGGCCTGGCTGCTGCCCGGCAAAGGGGTCTCGGCCACCACGCCGGGCCCGGCCGTCATCGCGGCCCACGGCAACGCGGAGCTGATCGAGTATATGGCCCCGCTGATGACGGGCTGGCAGGAGCTCGGCTTCAGCGTCCTGCTGCCGGAGTATCGGGGCTTCGGCCGCTCGGCCGGGTCCCCGTCGCAAGAGGCGGTCACGGCCGACTACGTCGCTTTTTACGACCTGCTCGCCGCGCGTCCCGACGTGGACAAACATAGCATCATCTTCCACGGGCGCTCGCTGGGTGGCGGCGTCGCGTGCGCCCTGGCCGCGGAGCGCACACCTGCGGCGCTTGTACTGCAGTCCACCTTCACCAGCGTGACCCGCATGGCGCGCGGATACCTGCTGCCCTCGATGTTCGTGCGCGACCCGTTCGACAATTTGTCCGTCCTGCGGTCGTTGGACGTCCCGGTGCTGCTGGTTCACGGCAGGCATGACAGCATGAACCCGTTCGAACACTCCGAAGACCTGGCCGCTGCCGCCGCCAACGCGACGCTCGTCCCCTACGACGCGGATCACAACGACTGCCCGCCGGTCTGGAGCGCGTTTTGGAGTGATGTAGAGGCGTTTCTTACCGACAACAACCTGCGCTGATCAGCCGTCGTCGCCGCCCTCGCCGGTGGTGCCGCCGTCGACGCACAGCGCCTCGACCTCTTTCTTGCCCTCGCACAGGTCCTCAGAGTCCTCGGCGCCGCACGGGGTCTTGCAGGTGTCGCAGATGTCCTCGCAGCAGTCCTCGAACTGGAAGCAGGACGTATCGCAGAAGCACGGCGCCGTCGCGTCGTACACGCCGCACTGGTCGGCGCAGCTGGCCACCTTGACCTCACACTGGCCGGTCTCGGTGTTGCAGAAGTCGAACGTGGCCGGGTCGCCGTCTGTGTCGCAGCCCGCGTCGTCGCCCGTCAGCTCGCAGATGCCGCTGAACTCGTTGCAGGTGTTCTTGGCGCAGCCGTTGTTGAGCGCCTCGTCGCACACGACCGGCGCCACCGACTCGCAGAGCCCGCCCTCACCGCACTTCCAGGTGCCGTTGCACTTGTTCGTGTCGTCGTCACAGAAGCCGCAGTCGGAGTCGGACTCGCAAGCGGTCGTCGTCGGATCGAGCGTCGCGCAGTCACACGTCAGACCGCACTCCTTCTTGGCCGTGTTCACACAGCTGCCGTCCCACTGGAAGTTGCAGCAGTAGCTGTCCGCCTCGCACGCGCAGGCCGTGATCGTGTCGTCGTTGGAGCCGGGCGTGCTCGCCGCCTTGCACGGGTGGTTGGTCCCGCACTCCGGGATCTCCGTGTTGGAGCATTCTCCGGTTTCGGCGTCGCAGGTGTCCGTCGTGCAGGCCTTGTCGTCCTCGCAGACCGACTCGTCCCCGGTCATGGCGCACTCGCCGCTGATCGGGCTGCAGGTGTTTTTGGTGCAGCCCTTGTCGCCCGAGCTGTCGCAGACGACCGCTGGTGTGGCCACGCAGGTGCCGCCGTCGCACTTGTAGCCACCGTTGCACTTGTCGCCGTCGTCACAGAAGTCGCAGTCCGCGTCCTCGCTGCAGGCCGTGACCTCTGCCGGCAGGTCCTCACACGCGCAGCTGACGCCGCAGACATCGGTGACTTTTTGCACACACAGGAAGTCCCAGGCGTTCTCGCAGCAGTACGTGTCCTCCGCGCATACGCACGCCGTGATGTCGGCGTCGTTGGAGTTGGGCGCCTCGCTCTCCTGGCAGGGGTGGTTTTCGCCGGGCGCGGGGCCCGTGTCCACGCCCGTGTCGGTGGTCGTGGTGTCGTCGCCGGTCGTGTCCGTGGTGTCGGGTGCGCCGGTGCCGGTGTCGTCCGTATCCGTCGTCCCCGGGCCGGTGTCGGTTGTGCCGGGCGTGCCGGTGCCGGTGTCCGCGACGCCGGTGTCGTCGGTCGTGCCGCCGAGCGTATCGCCGGTGCCGGTCGGGCCGCCCGTCGTGGCGCCTGTTCCGACGCCGGTGGAGGTGGTGGTTTTCGCCGTCTCACCGCCGCACGCTGCGCCAAAAAGAACCAATCCCGCAATCGCCACCGATCCGATCAACTCGCGTACCAGCTTCATACCGCTCTGTGCCCCTACGTATTAAAGGTGTGAAGTTCTTGTACCCGCTATCGCGGCGCAACTCAATGCATAACGTGGTAAAAACACGGTCCGTGCGCTCCGATCCGACCATCGAGAACCTCCCTGATTGGGTTCGGGTTCAGCAGTCTTTAGATGACACAGACCTGGGGTTATTGCAGCCCGCTCTGGCTGCTCTGAACACGCGACTGGCAGGTCAGCGCGTATGCCTGGCGGTCGGCAGTCGCGGCATCGACCGCCTGGCAGAGGTCGTCGCGGCCGTGGCCGGTCGCGTGCGCGCGCTTGGCGGCGATCCCTTCGTCACACCCGCCATGGGCAGCCACGGCGGCGCCACCGCGGCGGGTCAGTGTGCCGTTCTCGAGCGTCTGGGCATTACCGAGGCGGCCTGCCGATGCCCGATCCGGGCGGGGATGGACACCCACGTGGTCGGTGCCGTCGACTTCGGAGGCGAGCAGGTTCCCGTCCACGTCGACGCGATCGCCGCGGGGGCCGATGCCGTCATCCCCATCAACCGCATCAAGCCTCACACCGGGTTCAGCGGCGCCAACGAGAGCGGTCTCGCCAAGATGCTGGCCATCGGCCTGGGCAATCGCGAGGGCGCGCACACCTTTCACTCCCGAGGCTACAGCGCCTTTGCGCAGCTGATCCCCCAGGTCGCGTCTCACGTTCTGGCACACACGCCCGTCGTCGCAGGCGTGGCGCTGGTCGAGAACGGCTACGGACGGCTGGCTACGCTCGACGTTCTTGAGCCCGCCACCCTGATCGCGCGCGAGGCGGAGCTTCTGGCCGCCGCCCGCGCACGGATGGCGCGACTCCCGTTTTCAGACGCCCATATATTAATAGTGGACCGTATCGGCAAGGACATCAGCGGGGTCGGCATGGATCCCAACGTCATCGGCCGCGACCACACGGGGCGTCGCGCCGACGGCCCCAGCATTCAGCGGATCATCGTGCGGAGCCTGACGCCGGCCACGGCCGGTCATGCGGCCGGTATCGGGGTGGCCGATGTCGCGCTGCAAGCCGCTGTGGACGCCATCGATCCGCACAAGACGCACGTGAACAGCCTGACCGCCAAGACGCCGGAGAACGCCCGCATCCCCATCACCGCGCCGACGGACAAGCAGGCCCTGGAGATCGCGCTGGCGTGCTGCGTCGGCATAACCCCGGCCACCGCGCGTATCGCCCGCATCACCGACACCCATCATCTGTCGCGGCTGTGGGTGACCGAGCCGATGCTGGCCGATCTGGCCGACTGCGCGGTGGTCTCGCAGCCGCAAGCCCTGACCTTTACGCAGGACGGGATGTTTGCGGAGACTCCCGCATCGCCAGCGCCCGGGTGATGATCTCGGCGTTGTGGTTCGACGGATCGCCCAGAAACCGTCGCCATGCGCGCGCGCCCCGCTGACCGTTGAACAGCTGCAGCATGTGCCGCGTCACGTTGTGCACGCGCCCGCCACGAGCGACCTCCGCGGCCAGGTACTCCACCATCTCCAGCGCCACCTCGCGCCGGCTGCGAACCGGGCTGTCGTCGCCAAAGTACAGACGGTCCGCCACCGAGAAGCCGTACGGGTTGTCGTAGGCCGCCCGTCCCAACATCACAGCGTCCACGCGCTGCAGCTGGTCATGCGCGCGCGCGACGTCCGTAAAGCCGCCGTTGATCTCGATCCACAGGTGGCTGAAGTCCTGCTTCAGCCGATATACGTCGTCGTAGCGCAGCGGCGGCACCGTGCGGTTCTGTTTGGGGCTCAGCCCACTCAGCCACGCCTTGCGCGCGTGCACCGTAAAGCGACGGCAGCCCGACCCGGCCACCACCGAGACGAAGTTGGCCATGTCCTCGTAGCGGTCGACCTCGTCCACGCCGATGCGATGTTTGACCGTCACCGGGATGTCGACCGCCGCCTGCATCGCCGCCACGCCCTCGGCCACCCGCTCGGGCTTGAGCATCAGCGCGGCCCCAAAAGATGCGCTCTGTACGCGGCTGGATGGGCACCCGACGTTGAGGTTGACCTCGTCGTAACCCCGGTCCTGCGCGATCTTTGCGCACGTCGCCAGCTCACCGGGGTCCTGACCGCCCAGCTGAAGCGATAGCGGGTGCTCCAGCCGCGAGTAGCCCAGCAGCTGATCCTGGTCGCCGTGCAGGATTGCGGACGTGGTGACCATCTCCGTGTACAGCAGCGTGTGACGCGTGATCAGCCGCATGAAGTACCGAAAATGTCGATCCGTGCGGTCCATCATGGGGGCGACGCTGATCGGGCGCGAAATAGATCCGTCGTCGCGGGCGTTGGCGTCTTCTGTGAAGCGTGGCTGGGTCACAATACTGCTCGCTGTGTGCGCACTCGCTGCGCTGATCGCAGCTGTGGCTTTTAACACACTCCCCCACCGGGAGCTCAGCGAAAGTATGGATCGGCTGCCCGTGCGGGCCGCTGTTACAGAGTCAGCAGGTAGTTGACCAGGTCGGTCTGCTGCTTGCCGGTGAGCTGCATGCTCACGCCCATCGTCGCGGACGTCGCGTTCAGCACATCGTAGAGGTCGTGGGAGCTGCCGTCGTGCAGGTACGGCGCGCTGTAGTACAGACCTTTGATACTGGGCGTGTTCAGCGACATCTCGGCAGCGGTGCCCTCGAAGTTGTGAATCTCCAGCTCCAGGTCCGTGAACGTCCCGACATCCCAGTTCTCGCCGTCGGTGGCCGTCTCGCCCGCGTGGCACTCCGCACAGCCGATGGCCGGGTGGTAGAACAGCTCTTTACCCGCTTTCTGGCTCTCGGTCAGACCGCCGGCCAGCACGTTGGGGTTGGGCGGCGGGATCAGGCCCTCCGCCAAGAACTCCGACAGCGCGTCCTTCTGCGCGTCCGTGAGGCCGCTGCCGCCCATGCGCTTCACCGTGTTGGTGATGTTCTGCTGCAGCGTCTCGGCGGTGCCGACCCAGTTGAACGGCTCGGTGCCCTTGATCTTGCCGGCCAGCATCGGGGTCTGGCGCGGGCCGTCCTTGACGAACCAAACCAGCTTGTCTTCGGTGCCGCCCTGCGGGTGGCAGGTCTCGCAAGCGAAGAAGCCCTTGGCCGACAGGCCGTTGAAGCGCGAGAACGTGAAAACGCGGCGACCCAGCTGCAGGGTCTCGGTCGGCAGCGTGTCAAACGCGTACACGATCTCTTTCTCGTGCTCGACGAGGACCGGCTTGGTCAGCGCCTTGCCGGAGTTGATCTGCTTGAACATGCCGCCGTTGTCGTTGGGCGCGGCGGTGCCGGCGGACAGTGACTGCATGGAGAACAGCGGCGCCAGGTTGACGCGCGAGATGCTGTAGGACTGCGTGTTGCGCACATAGGCGTACTGGCCGTCGGCCGAGAACGTGATGGCGTTGGGCGCGTGTCCGACCTTGAGCTCCGCGACGGTCGACCGCATGGGGTCCTTGGTCGCCGAGTTCAGCACCAGGACGTTGTCGGTGCCCTTGCAGGCCACGAACAGCAGGCTCCACTCGGGGTGGTGCGCCACGTCCAGCGGCTTGTCGCACAGCGCGGTCATCGGCTCGCCCGTCTTCTGGTCGAGAACTGGAGACGCGTTCTCAACGGCGCCCGGCGCGTCGGCGCCCGGGTCAAACACGGAGACTGAGACCTCGATGGGCCGGATGATGTGCGGGAAGGTCAGCGTGGTCGTGTTGCAGTTCGTGTTGCAGGAGTTGTTGCACACCGTGCCGCCGTAGCCGCCGGCGTTCTTGCAGACAGACTTGCACTTGGTCTCGCACTCGGTGTTGGTCTGCGCCTGCGTGTTCTGCAGCTCTGTCAGCGACTGCTCGGGCGAGCCCGGGTTGGCGTTGACGTGCGCGACGTACACGGCGCCGGTGGCCGGGTTCACGGCGTTGGCAAAGGCGCGGGTGGCGACGGTCTTGCCGATCTTGACACCCTGGTGCATGGCGACGTCGGCGGGGTTCTCGTTGCGCAGCGCCAGCGACGACGCGGAGACGAGCGCGCCGTCCGCTTTGGTCTGGAAGCGCGTGACGCTGCCGAACTGGGTGCTGAAGTAGACCTCGCCGTTGGGGTTGACGGCCACACCGCGCGGGCGGTTGGCGACCGGCACGTTGCTCAGCGGGCTGAGCTTGTCGGCGGTCACGGCCACGACCCGGTTCTCACCGGAGATGGCCACGTACAGCGTCTGCGCGTCGGGGGAAAGCGCCAGGCCGAAGGGCTCGGTACCGACTTTGACCGTCTTGCTGACCTGGCTGGAGCCCTCCGGCACGACCGCCACGGAGGCGGCGTAGCGCAGGGTCACGTAGGCGGTGCCGTCCGGCGCCACAACGACCTGCTCGGGACGCGAGCCGACGTTGACGATGCGCTCGGCCTTGCCGGTCTCCTCGCTGAAGACGACCAGGCTGTTGGCCTCGGTGCTGACGACAAACACGTTGCCGTTGTGCACCTGGATGCTGCGGCCGCTCGTCCACGGCTGGTAGTTGGGCTCCGTGAGGGGGGTCGGGAGCTCGGGCAGGGAGTTGGGGTAGGGGGCCAAATCGACCGGCTCGGGCCAGTCGTCGATCTTGCTGCCGTTTTTCCAGCCCACGTTGGGGATCTGGCCAACGGAGTTGCCGTTCGTGTCGGGCTCTTCCATGCCCGGTCCGAAGACCTCGTCGGACGACGCCTCGTTCATCGGGTCCTCGTCGTCCTTGTTGTCGCCGTAGGAGCCGCCCTCAGCGGACTCGCCCTCGGGGATCTCGGTGTCGTAGCCCTCGGCGGGCTCGTCGACGGGCTCGGTCGGCTCGGCAACGCGGTCCTCGGGGTTGTTCGCGCCGGCGGTGGGGGTACCCTCGTCGCCCGGGACGGTGCTCGGATCGGCCTCAGTGGCCGGATCAACTTTGCCGGGATCGACCGGATTGGTCGCGTTCTCTGTCGGGTTGAAGACGAACTCGCCCTTGGCGGCTTCTTCAGCGCCGTTGTCGGAGATCGTGCCGGTCGGCGCGCACCCGAAAGCGAGTGTGGCGGCGGCGAGAGTCAATGCGGACGAGCGAATCAAGTTTTTCATAAACTTCCCCTTACACACACATAGGCGTACCACGACGTAACGGTCAAAACAACCGAAAAGCCTAATGTTTGCGAGAGATCTGCAAATAATTTCAGAACAAAGTTCGGTTTGGCGGGCGTTCTGCCGCAAAGCGCGACAGTTTTTCCTCGAACCCGGCGCAATGGTAGGATTTGCGCCGTGAGACCCTGTTTTCTCAGTCGCGGCGTGTGCCTCCGGGTGTTCGCCCTTGTGTTGGTTTTCGCCGTGGGGTGTGGTGACAGCGTTGTCGACAGCCCGACGACGGGTGGCCCGACCCCGCCGCCGGACGTGGTGGACGTCCAGGACGAAGGCGGCGACACGGGCGCAGTCGATGTGCCTGAGAGCGACGTGGTGGACGCTACGGACACCACCGACACAACGGACACCGGGCCGGACGACGTCGTCGAGGACGTGCCGCAGCCCAAGGACGAAGGACCGGCGCAGGGCTGCAAGGGCGACGGCGAGTGCGACACCGGCATCTGTGTGCTCGGTGACTGCGTGGACGTCTGCTCGCTGGAGGCCGCGGCGGCCACAGGCTTCGGGTGCCGATATTTTGCGGTGGACCTGGAGAACGCGGGCGGTGACGGTCCCGCAGTGGCACCGGAGAACGCCACCTTCGGGGTCACGGTCATCAACCCGAGCGAGACCGACGCCGTGCACGTCACCATCCACGAGGTGGCCGGCGGGCCGCTGCTGGGCGAGCATGACTACGACATCGCGCCGGGCCAGCGCCAGGTGGTGCCCCTGGGCATCCGCAACGTCAAGGGCACAATGAAGGGCCTGTTTGCCTTTGAGATCAAGGGCAACGCGCCGTTTGCGGTGGTCCAGGCCAACCCGCTGAACTTCGATCTCTCCACGTTCTCCAACGACGTCTCGCAGCTGCTGCCGGCGACGCCGAAAGCGCATGAGTTCATCGCCGTGACGGGGCGGCACAACGCCTTTGTGACCGTGGTCGGCAACTCATCTGAGACCACGGTGTCGGTGCGGCCGAGCGGTCCGATCGCGGCGGGGGGCGGCATCGTCGCGATGGAGCCGGGCAAGCTGTACACGCTGACGCTGCAGCCGGGCGAGGTGCTCAACCTGCGCGGGAACGGCGTGGACGTCGACCTGACGGGCACGGAGGTGCTGGCCAGCAAGCCGGTGAGCGTGTTTGCGGGCAACGTGCTCTCCCGCACCAACGACGCGTGCTGCTCGGACCACCTGGAGCAGTCGATGCCGCCGGTCGCAAGCTGGGGCCAGCGCGTGGTCGGCACACGCGCGGAGCCTCGGGGCAGCGCGCCGGATTACTGGCGGGTTGTCGCCGCGGAAGACGAGACCGAGGTGACCTTCTCACCGTCCGTGCACCCGCCGTTGGTGTTGAATCGTGGCGAGTGGGTGGAGTTTGAGGCCGCGGCGTCGTTCCTGGCGGAGGCCTCGGCGCCCATTCTGGTCGCGCAGCTGCTGGCCAGCGGACATGAGGGCACGCTGCAAGGGCGGTATTGCTTCTCGGACGTGGAGTGCCCGGGCGGGCAGCAGTGCGTGATCTTCACCGAGGGCAAGGCGGGACGCTGCTTCACCAAGTGTCAGGTGCTCAAGGACGACTGCCCGGCGCCGGTCTTCAGCTGTCACGATCGGTCCGGCGATGTCCCCGGCTTCGCCAAGGGCGAGGGGCTGTGTCACCGCAACACGTGTGAATCGGACGACGGACCGTGCCCGGTCGGGTCGGTGTGCGTGGAGGGTCTGAAGGCGTCGATCTGCTACGAGCCGTGCAACGTCAACGAGGCGTGCGCGGAGCCGGGCGCCGCGTGTGGGCTGCTGGAGTCGCAGACCGTGTGCTCACCGGCCGGCTGTGACCCCGAGAACTTCGAGGACGGCGAGGCGTGCCTGGACACGAGCCTGTGCGGCAAAGGCCAGGACCCCAAGGAGTGCGGGACGCCGATCGACGCGACCTGTGAGCTGGTCGAGCTCGAGATCGAAGTCGAGCCCGAAGACACAGGTGGCGACACCGGCGACACCGGGGATACCGGCGGCGACACCGGGGACACGGGCGAGGACACGGGGGATACAGGTGACACCGGGGATACCGGCGGCGACACCGGCGATACCGGGGACACCGGCGGTGATACGGGTGAGGAGCCGCCCCCGGAGACGATCACCGTCGTGCAGGGGCACTGTCAGTTTGGCTGCAACCCCAGCGACGTGTGTGCGGTTCCGGGCTACAAATGCCTGTCCAGCAAGCTGTATCCGTCCGGCGCCAAGCCGTTCCAGGGCGACGTGTGCGTGCCGCCGGTGTGCAACACCAACGCGGACTGCCCCGACGGCCACCTGTGCAACTCCACGCTGGATGGCGACGGCCCGTTTACGTGCAAGCCGGTCGGCGATCCCGCGATGGCGGTGTTGGTGCCCGAAGAGCAGTGGACCGACAACATCATGATCGAGGTCCCCAAGGGCTACACGTTCGACTACGTGAACATCGCGGCCCCCATCGGTGCGGCGGTTCAGTTTGACGGCCTGCCGGTTCAGCCCAACGATTTTGTGACGGTCGGCGGGTACCACAAGACGATCACGTTGACCGTGACCGACGGTGTGCATCGCATCACCTCGACTCATCCGATCACGGCGATGGTCTACGGCTTTGATGACGAGGCCAGCTACGCGACGTCTGCCGGTGGGGCGCTGCTGGCGTTGAAGGACGTCGGGCCGGGCGGAGACAACCCGGACGACGCGGGCGAGGTTGCGCAGGCCGGCGACGCAGTGGACGCGGGGCCCAAGGATGCGGGCCCCGACGTGGAGGCGCCGACCATCCCGACGTGGGATGACGACGTGGCGCCGATCTTGACCCTGCGCTGCGCCCCGTGCCACGTGGACGGCAACGACTCGGGCGAGCTGAACTTCGACGCATACGTCAACGTGGTCGGCGAGAGCCTCAACTGCGAGGGCGCGTCGTTGGGCGAGGCCATCGTGCTGAAGGTCAAGCCGGACAACCCCTGCACAGGCACCGTCATGCCACCCGTAGGTGACCCACTGAAGCCCGCCGAAGTAAAAATTCTAGAAGAATGGATCGTTGGCGGCATGTTGGAGAACTAAAGAGAGCGTCATGCTCTGTGGACCACTCATCTTTCGCCCTGTTTATCAGCCCGTTGTCTGGGGTGGGCGGCGTATTGCGCGGTGGCGCGACGACATGCCCGAGGGGCCGATCGGCGAGAGCTGGGACCTTGCCGATCACGAGCGTGGGATGTCGGCGGTGGCTTCCGGCCCGCTCGAGGGGCGCACGCTGCGTCAGCTGACCGAAGAGCTGGGCCCTGCGCTGGTCGGCGAGGGCTTTGCGGGCGGGGTCTTTCCGCTGATGATCAAGCTGATCGACTCCAAGGCGCGGCTGAGCGTGCAGGTGCACCCCGACGACGACCTGGCCCGCAAGCTGGGCGTGGGCAACAACGGCAAGACCGAGTGCTGGTTCATGCTGGGTGACAAGGGCGAGCTGTTTCACGGCGTCAAACAGGGCATCGACCGCGTCCACTTCGAGACGGCCATGCACGACGGCAACATCCGCGACACGCTGGCTCGCTTCGACCCGTGCGACGGCGAGCTGTACTTTTTGCCCGCGCGCACGGTCCACGCGCTGGGCGCCGGCTGTCTGCTGTATGAGATTCAGCAGACCTGCGATGTGACGTTCAGAGTGCACGACTGGGGCCGCATGGGCCTGGACGGCAAGCCAAGACAGCTGCACGTGGACGAGGCGCTCAGCACGATCAACTTTCGAAACCCGGGTGGTCCGGTCGACGCGCCGACGCGGCCGCACCCGCAGTCGGGGACCATTCGCGACCTGGTCGACTGCGAGTATTTTACGCTGTCCGAGCGCAACGGCGAGGTGATCGTCGGCGGCGATTCTTCGGCGTGCTCGGTGGTGATCTGCCTGTCCGGTGAGGGCTCTCTCACGGCGCGCGGTGGCCAGGTGCCGCTGGCGCCGATGCGGACGGTGTTGGTGCCTGCTGAGTCCGGTGAGTGGATCGCCAGGGGCGACTGGGGCCAGCGCCTGCTCGTCGCCCGCCCCCGCTTCAATTAGTCGTCGATCGGCAGCTTGTACGTCTTGAACTCCTGATCGCCCGACAGCCAATGGAAGTTGTCGATGAGCACCGTGGAGTCGACCTCGCCGGTCTTGGTGTCGTGGATGTGGAAGCGGATCTTGCGCGCCTCGCCGCCCTCGATCGGGGCGATGGTGCGCAGCCAGCCGGTCGATGAGCCGCTCCCGGCGCCGCCGATGCCCTCGCACTCGTAGCCCGTGCCGCCGATGTCGGTCTTCTCTTCGGCGGAGCACTTCTCACCGAACTCTGAGTTGACGTCGATGAGGCAGACTCCGTCGTTGCACTGCTCGCTGACGCACTTGGTGCCGATCTCGCACGGGTTGTCGGCGTCGCAGAAGCTGCCTTCGATCGGGACGATGGGCAGGTCGGTGATGAACGCCTCCAGCGCGACGCACCCGGCGGAGTTCACCACGGTCTCGTCGCCGGTCTCGGGGTCCTCGACGATGATGTAGAACTTGTCGCTGGCGCCCTTGCCGATGTCTTCCTCGAACGCCGCCGACAAGAAGATGTAGTCCACGCGGAAGCCCGTCGCGCCTTCGGGGGCGATGACATCGGCGACCACCTCGACCGAGTCGTGCATCTGGTGCGGGAAGCTCGGGAACGGGTCCAGCTTGGGCTCGCTGCCCAGCGACTCGTTGTGGTCCTTGGTGGACGCGGCGAGCCCGGTCGACAGCACCAGGTAGCTGGTGCCCGCGCGCGGGTCGAGGTCGTTGACCGAGGACCCGTAGTGCTCCATGGCCAGGACCATGTCCTTGGTCGGCGTGTTGGTGGGGGACTCCACCTCGATGCCGATCAGCACGTCGGGGCCGAAACACAGCTCAGCGGCGCAGATCAGCGCCTGCTTGGAGGTGCCGGTGCACGGGATGCCGGTGCAGTCCGGCGGCTTGTCGGCCAGGGTCTCGTCGTCCGTCAGGCCGTCGCAGTCGTCGTCCAGGCCGTTGTCCTCGATCTCCGGCGCGCCCGGGTAGACGTCGGCGCCGACATCCAGGCAGTCGCCGCCGCCCTGGGGGCAGACGTCGGGGAAGGCGAACGTCTTCAGCTCGGCGTCGCAGTAGTCGTCGCCGTCGTCGTCGCAGCCCTCGTCGATGGCGCCGTTGCAGTCGTTGTCGATGCCGTCGCATTTTTCCGCGATCCATGGGGTCACGAAGCTGTTGCCGTCCACACAGTCGCCGCCGAAGAGCACCGTATACGGTGAGCTCGGGGCGCACAGGCACAGAGAGAAGTTGGCGGCGCCGGCCCCGTCGCCGTCCTGGTCGACAAAGTAGTTCGTGCAGCCAAGGGAGTCAGTCTCGTCGATGTCCTTGTCGCAGTCGTTGTCGGCGCCGTCGCAGACCTCCTGCGTAAGCGGCGAGATCGCCGGGTTGTGCGCGGCGCAGTCGATGTCGTTGGGCGCGCCGTCCCCGTCGATGTCCGCGTCGCACTCGTCGCCCCAGCCGTCGCCGTCCGTGTCCGTCTGCTCGGGGTTGTAGTCGGACGGGCAGTTGTCCACGTCGGAGAGGATCTCGTCCTCGTCCTCGTCGGTGGGGAAGCCGACGACCGGCGGCTTGGGTGGCGGCGTGACAGCGGGGATCACGTAGGCGGCGGCGGTCTTGGACAGGTCGCGGGTGCGTACGGCGCCCGGGTTGGCGTAGCTGGCGGAGCAGCCGTAGGCGTATGTCGTCACGCCGATCTTCTGGCTGCCCTCCACGACGTGCGCGCCGGCGGGCATCGCGACCTGTTGGACAGCCCAGCCTGATGTCCCGATCGGGGTCGCGGGTGAGGTGATGGCGACGCCGTCCAGCGTCACCACCGTGCCTGTCGGCTGGACGATGTCGATGTAGTAATCCAGCAGGCCGGGCACCGGGTTGATCAGCGCGCGACGCACGTATTGGGCCGTCGGCGCGTCCAGGGTCAGGGCTGGATCGCCTGTGCCCTTGCCGTCGCAGGCGGTCTGGTCGCTGCCGGGGTAGATCGCGCCGACGATCAGGTGGCTGACCAGGATCGGGCCGTTGGCTTTGATGACAAACGGCGTCTCGCTGGACACGGTGACAAAGCCGCCCTTTTGCAGGGTGACTTTGTCGTAGCCCGGCACGGGCGGATTCGTCTGCACGATGACGCCCTCCGCGCCCGCCATGATGCGCCACACGTCGAACTGGGTCTCGGTGCGCTTGGAGAACGGCACGGCAACGACCGTGTCGCCCCAGCCTGAGACCGGCGGCACCTGCTCCTGCAGCTGTCCGCAGTCGACCAGCTCATTTGGGATGCGCGCGCACTCGTGACCCGCGAAGACCGCGATCGGCTTGTCCGCGAGCAGCCACGACCCGGTCAGGTCCTGGCCCGCGACGGCCTTGGACTCGATCTGCAGCACAAACCCCTGCTCCAGCTCGTACGGGACCTGTTGACCGGCGAGCACGTCGATGACGACCGAGCCCAGCGGCCCGGGCGCGATGTCGGCGCGCGGGACGAACTCGATGTGCGTGGTGCCTGGGGAGGTGGCGACGACCGTGATCCACGGTGTGCGGGTGTTCACGCCGTCGGTCTGCACCTGCCATGCGGGGATGAGGAACTCCCGCGCGTGATCGGCGACAGGCACGAGCAGCGAGGCGTCGTGTGGCGCTGGGTTCTCCGGATCCCACGGCGTGGCCTGCTGCACGGCGATGGGCGCGGTGCTGGTGATCTTCCACGAGAGCTCACTGACTCCGGATCCGTCGAGCTGAGCGCCCGCGGGCAGCAGAAAGACCTCAGCGTTGCCGGCGTCGAGCAGGACCGGGTCGCCCAGCGGCTCGCCCGTCAGCAGGTTCACGATGGTGATTTCGGAGTCGTTGGAGTCGCCGGCGCTGCTGACGATCAACGCCGTATCGCCGCCATTGCCGTCCTTGTCGCGGATGTCCGGCGAGATCGCGACGAACTCGCAGCCGACGTTGCGCTGGGCGGCGGCGGCCACGTCGCACGCGGACTGACATTGGGCGTCCTGGCACAGGCCGCCGGGCTCGCAGCTCTCCGTGACCTCCCACGCGCTGCCGTCGATGTTGCACTGCTGGATGGCCGTCATGCCCCAGCATGCGAGGGACTCGGGCTCGCACACGTACCCCACGCAGATGCCCAGATAGCAGCTCTGATCGTCCGGGCACTCGACCGGGACGTAACCCGTGCCGACGGAGTTGCAGATGCCCCAGCCGGTCGGGCTCGCGCAGTTATCGCCCAGCTCGCCGGGCTCACAGACGATCGGGCCGCACTCGCCGTCGAAGCAGCGCTCGTCCTCCTGGCAGATCGTGTCGGTCCAGTGGGTGCCGGCGCTCACGCAGGTCTGCGCGATCAGCTCGGTGAGGCAGCGCTTGGAGTCCGGCTGGCAGTATAGTGGCGGGCCGGTGTCGACGGGCGGCGGGCCGGTGTCCTCGATGGGCGGGCCGTCGTCGGGTATGGCCGCGTCGACCTCCTCCACGGGCGGGACGTCCGGGACGACGGTGTCGGGCACGTCCTCAACATCCGCGGGGGTGTCCGGCACATCAGGGTCGCCCGTGTCGCCGGCATCGGGTTGAGCTGTGTCAGGATCGGGTGACGGCACCGGATCCGTGTCCGCGTCGGAGCACGCCAGGGTCGCGATACTAAGCAACACCAGCAGTGCACGTGGGGTGTGTTGTGTCATCTGCGCCCCATTATCAAGACGCTGTGACCGCTCTTCAAGCCCACCGGCCGTAGGTCGCGTTCTTGAAAGCCGGATGGGCGGCTCATAAGATCCAGCGCGTGATGATACCGAGACACATTGTGATCCCGGTTGTGTTGGCGATGTTTGCGGCGGCATGCGGCGACACCACCGAGCGACCCCCCAAGAACGACGCCTCCAATGCAGATACCGGCACCGACTCCACAGAGGGAACGGGCGAGACGGGCACTGACGACACCACGACGGGCGACGACACCGGCGTCACCGGCACCGATACCGACGGGACGGGCACCGGCGACACGACCGACACCGGCGACACGACGGACACCGATGACACGACGGACACCGACGATACGGGCACCGATGGCCCCGGTGAGATTTCGGTCAGCGTGAACGGTGACGAGGTGGAGGCCAGCGCGGCCCTCGACCTGCCGGCGATCCCGCCGGGACCGACGGCGTTCGCCAAGATTCCGGTGGTGGTCACCAACGCCGGCACGGGGCCGCTGGTTGTGACCAAAGTAGAGTTTCAGCCTATCAACGAGGACGGGTCGCCCAAGAGCGTGTGGGTGTCTTTGGAGTTTGCAAACGGCGAGAGCCCGGCCGATGCCGTACCAGCGACGCTGCAGGCCGGCGAGACGCTGGGGGTCGACATCATCTACACGCCCAAATCGCTGGATCCCAACGACGCGACCTTGAAGATCGTGTCTGACGACGCCGAGGACCCGGTTGTCGTCGTGCGCTTTCTGGGCCCGCCGATCGAGCCGCGCATTCGCATCGAGCCGCCGGACTTCGAGTTCGACGCGTCGTCGCTGACGGTGGCGCAGACGCAGGAGTTTGAGATCCACAACGATGGCCTGGCGCCGCTGAGCGTGAGCAAGGTCGTCCTGGATACCGAATCCGAGAACTTTGTGCTGGAGCCGCCCAAGGCGGGCGTACTGGTGAAGCCGTTCGGCAACGCGACCTACAAGCCGGCCAAGTTCACCGTGACCTACAAGCCCGTGTTCGGAGTGGGCAAGGAGACGGCGCTCGTCAAAGCGACGTCCAACGATCCGACCAAGAACCCGGCGGTAGTCGCGCTCAACACCACGTTTGAGACCACGGGCGACACGACCCCGTGCCTGTTCGGATACGAGAGTGAGGGCCTGGGTTATCTGGACATGGGCGAGGAGGTGACCGGGCTGCAGACCCGCACGATTACCGGAGAGAACGTGGGCGACGAGCCCTGCACCCTGGACTCGGTGTCGCTGACCAACGATCCGGACGGCATCTGGTACTCCCTGGACGTGGACGGCACGCCGGTGGAGAACCTGCTGTTGCCGATCGAGTTCGGCTCAGGGGAGACGATCGCGCTGAACGTGAACTATCTGGCGCCCGGCTTTGCGGTGAACAGCGAGCTGACGATCGGCTTCTCGGACGTCGCGCCCAAGACCAAGGTGGTGCCGGTGCACGGCTCCGGGCCCATCCCCTGCATCGACGTGTCGCCCGGCACCTTCGACAAGAAGATCGGGCTGCAGTTCGTGGGCTCCAAGTTTACGAACATCGAGCGCACGTTCGTGGTCTACAACTGCGGCGAGGGCTCGCTCGGCCTGACGCCGCCGACGGTCTACGACGACGGGTCGCCGGACAACCCGTCGCTGTTCTGGACCATGCTGACGTCGATCAGCGGCTACACGGTTATCCCGCCCAACGGGCTGAAGGTGTTTACGGTGGCGATGTACGTGAGCGACACCACGACGGAGATGTCGGGAGCAGTGACGCTGAACTACATCACTGAAGAGGGCGCGGCGAGCACACAGCTGGAGCTGTCCGGCAAGGTGGATCCGGCGATCGAGCTGCCCACCGCGGACCCCGGCAACACCGCGGACTACCCGGACCTGGTGGCCGAGGTCGCGTTTGTACTGGACGGCAGCAAGAGCGCGGACTACGTGCCGGCGCCGGCGTCCAACGGCTACATCTGGTACCTGCTGGACAAGCCGGACGACAGCACGATGGTGATCAACGGGCCGGCGGGCGCGGCGGAGACGATCGTGATCCCCGATGTGCCGGGCAGCTACAAGTTTGGCCTGGTGGTGCGCACGCCGGGCGGCAGTCCGCTGTACAGCGAAGAGGCCAGCGTCACGGTGTTTGTCGATGAGCCGCCCGAAGAGGAGCCCATGGACGGCGGCGGCGACACCGGCGACCCCTGAGTCGCGTGCGCTATGAGCGATGCGAGCTCTCTGAGCCGCTGAGATTCCAAGATGAGCAGATGACGTGGGCCGGCCCGGCTGTGGCTGGGGGGCCGTTCGTGCGCGTGGTCGCCGGCGGGGAGTTTGCACGCGCGGCCCTAGAGCGAGACGCGCAGGCGCTGGACTCTCCCGGTGTCGCGGTGCCGGCGGGGCTGCAGCGGGCGCTGGCCGAGCGGTGCCTGGAGCGACCCGAAACGCTGACGGACCTGTCCCGGGGCCGGTTTGTGGACCTGCGGTGGCTGAAAGCGTTGAGCACGGTGGCGCTGGAGCAGGGGCTGGTCGGCAGGCAGAAGCGCCCGTCCAATGCCACGGTGATTTTGGAGTCTGCGACCCAGGTCTCGCATGTCCAGGAGCGGCCCGGCGGGCTGATGGTGCTGACCGGCGAAGAGCTGCTGTGCCTGGATGACCGGGGCGAGGCGCGCTGGTCCATGCCTTTGGAGGCCGGTTTCAAGTTTGCGTTGCTGGGGCCGCTGGGCGACGACGGGCTGGCGCTTGCGGCGTTTGGCGACGATTGGGACGACGAGCGGCTCTGGGTGCGCGTGCTGTCCGATGAGGGGGAGGTCCTTGCGTCCGGTGAGGCTGCGTGCGCGCGGAAGCCGCAGTGGTTCGCGTATCGCGGCGGCTGGATCCACGTTGTGGCGGAGCGGTGCGTGCTGCGGCTGAACACGTATGGCGATGTCGGGGCGCCTGAGCGCTTTTTGCCGGCGCCGCTTCAGGTGGAGAGGGGACAGGCCGGCCTGTGGAGTCGAGAGCCGAAGCGCCTGGGGCAGTGGCTTGCTTTTGGCGGCGAAGACACGCTGGTGCAGGGGAAGGGCTGGGAGGCGTCGGAGCTGCACTGGCTGGACCTGGAGAGCGGCGAGTGCGTGAGCGTGCCCTGGGAAAACGCGCACGGCCCGGTGTGGCACTACGGGGAGCTGTGGTGCACCAATCACGAGGGTCTTTGGCGGGTGGCCCCGGGACAGCCTCGAGTTCTCGAGCGCAGCGGACAGTTCTGGGGCGTCGCGTTTCACGGGCCCAACGTGTGGCTGGGGGGCGACAAGGGCATCCTGAACGACACCGTGATCGAGGGTGTGTCCACCAGCTATGGCGTTCATGCGTTGGAGGGCGGAGCGGTGTTCGATGGACTCAATGGCTGGATGGCCGTGAATGACGCCGGCGAGATCGTGGCGCGCTGCAACGACAAGGGCGACTTCAGCGTAGCGCGGCTGGGGGAGACGCTGGCGGTCGGCGCCGGGACGGACGCCGCGCTCTTTGGGCCGGGGTGTGAGGTGCTCTATCGCGAGCACATGCCGCACGACGGCGAGTGGATCGGCGCGTGCGGTGGCTATCTTCTGTTCGGTCGCAAGAGAGCGGGTGTGGTTCGTCGGAAGGCGAAGGTGATGGTGGCCGTGTCCGCCGACGGCACGCTGCGGCGCGAGGTCACCCAGACGGGCTGGCAGACGCCAAGGCGGACGGTGTACGCGGGCGGCACGACGACGGATGGCGGCGTGATCGGGGACAGCAAGGTCGTCCTGGTCGGGCATCGCCGGTTGGGGTGGTGGCGACCGCGCGGTGTGGCTGCGATTCCCAGGCCGGTGGCCGATCTCGCGCCCGCCAGGGGGCAGCGAAAGCTCGGCTTTCACACCGTGAACCCGCGCGACGACTGGCCGGTGCCGGGCTATGACGTGCACGACGCCGATCAGCTGGTCGAGGACGGCGACTACGAGGGCACCTGGGGTGTGGCGGAGGCCCCAGACGCCGAGATAGACTCCGGCGCGACGGTGGCCATGGTGCGCTGCACGTTTCGCCGCGGCGGCCTGAAGCTGAGAAAGCACTCGACAGCGTTTCTCTTCGACTGCGACCAGAAAGGCCCCATCAGCACGGACGAAACCAGCTTCGTAGTCGACCTCTCGGCCCCAAAGGACCCAGCAGCCGCCACGCAATGATCCGAAGAGGGCGTCACAAAAGCCCCACATGAATCATGTAGGTCGTTTATGAGCGCTTTTGGCGTCACAAAAGCCCCACATGAATCATGTAGGTCGTTTATGAGCGCTTTTGGCGTCACAAAAGCCCCACATGAATCATGTAGG